>CAYXIZ010000049.1:0-15850 GCA_964465485.1 uncultured Rhodobacterales bacterium
CGGGGCCGTTCTGCGCGATCATCATCGACATCTCGCCGGTGGCGCGGGTGTAGCCGTCGGACATCATGCCGGCGGTCATCTCGTGGGCGCAGTCCCAGAAGGTGATGCCGGAGGTCGGGAACAGGTCGGAAATCGGCATCATGGCCGAGCCGATGATCCCGAACGCGTGGCGGATGCCGTGCATTTGCAGCGTTTTGACGAAGGCTTCTTCGGTCGTCATTTTCATGGAAATCTCTCCCTAGGACGTGAGGTAAAACGGGTTGTTCTTGACGTTGCAGCTAACCTAGCAGTCGGGCCCTGTCTAGTTTAGAGCCAGTATTGCGGGTTCATATATCCAGAACAGGTTTGCGGATGCCGTATATGTTGAAAAATGGGACTTTGTGATGGCGCGGGTTTCAGCGGTTTCATCTATTTTTCCCGAAAATCAGGCTGCGCGTGAGAATCGAAAACTGAGCCAAATAGTCTCAAATTTTGGATTTTAGCTGCGCAATCGTTTCCGCAATAATCGCTATGCCGGGGGCGATCTGAGCGGCGGAAATGGAGGAATAGGCCAGCCGGTAATGGCGATAGACCCGGCCCGTTCCTTCGCAAAACGGTGCGCCGGGCTCGATCAACACGGATTTGGCCTTCAAAGCTTCGGCCAGCTGCATTGTGTCGACGCCTTCGGGGGAGCGCATCCAATAGCTGGAGCCGCCGAATGTGCCGACGCCCGCGACCTCCAGATTGTGCTCCGCGATGGCCTTATCCATCAGGCGACGGCGGTCATGAAACGCGTTGCGCAGGCGGCGGACCAGCGCGTCGTAGTGGCCAAGAGAGAGGAAATAGGCGGCGGTGCGCTGCATATGGCCCGGCGGGTGGCGCAGCACGGCAGAGCGCAGGGCGCGGGCCTCGCGAATAAACGGCGCGGGGCCGACCATGTAGCCGAGGCGCAGGCCCGGAAAGAGTGATTTCGAGAAGGACCCGATATAGACCACCCGCCCGTCCTCATCGAGCGATTTCAGCGCGGGGGAGGGCGGTTTGAGGAAGGACATCTCGAACTCGTAGTCATCTTCGACGATCAGGAAGTCATCCTCGCGGGCGCGGCGCAAAAGCTCCTCGCGGCGCTCCAGCGGCATGGGGGCGGTGGTGGGGCATTGGGGGCTGGGGGTGGTGAAGAGCACGTCGGTCTCGGGTGGGACCCGGTCGGGCAGGATGCCGCCTGCGTCGACGGTGATCGGCGTGCGGTGGCAGCGCGATTGTTTGAGGATGTGGCGCAGACCGGGATAACAGGGGTCTTCATGCGTGGCCATACGGCGCTGGGTCAGCAAAACCTGCGCCGTGAGCCAAAGCGCGTTTTGCGCGCCGACGGTGATCAGGATCTCCTCCGGGCTGGCCAGAATGCCGCGCCGGGGCAGGGTGTTGCGGGCGATGAATTCCAAGAGCTGCGGGTCGTCGCGATCCACCTGATCGGCGGTCAGGCTGTCAAAATCGCGTTGCCCCAAAGCCCTTAGCGCGCAGAGGCGCCAGTTCTGGCGGTCAAACAGCGACGGGTCCACCTGCCCGTAGAGGAACGGGTATTTGAACTGCCGCCAGTCGAGGGGTTTTTCCACCTGCAACGCGCCCGAATAGCGGTTGCCGATGGCGCGCGACCAATCGACCGTGTCCTGACTGGCGCGCCCGCTGATTTGCGGCGGCTCGGGCGCGTTGTCGGAGACGAAATAGCCCGAGCGCCCGGCGGAGGAGAGGTAGTCATCCGCCATCAGCTCGTTATAGGCCAGCGTCACGGTGATGCGGCTCACACCCAGATGGGCGGCGAGTTTGCGGGACGATGGCAGCTTCTCTCCGGGGCGGAAGCGGCCAGACAGAACCCCGCCCGCAACCATTTGCTGGATCTGCTGTTGCAAAGTGCCTTCAAAGGCCGGATCAAGAAAGAACGTGTCGATGGCGATGGGCATGGGCTGGCCTTATGGCGGTCTGGTTCTGGATATACCGGACAGACGCTCATAACGAAAGTCTCAACCGCGCCAATTGGCCCTCACCGGACCGCGTGGATCAGGTGATCCGTGGCCCAGTCGTTGCGTGCAGCCAGTCCACGGCCCTGTATCATTCCCAAATCCGCACATAGCTTCAGAGTTGCCCAGTAGCTTTGGTCCGCGGCGGTTGTCTCATTGCCTTCAAGGGATGAGATCGGCAGCGTCAGCAGCGCATCAATTGGCACCCCGGCCAGCCTGTTGAGCGGGTCGCGCGCCTCATCATCGGCGAGCGCGTCAAGATTTATGATGAACAGGCTGCCCCACATCCATGGCAAGGTCGGCAAGTCGGACATGCGTTCGAACATATAGTCCGAGATGGGCGCATAGGCTGCGGCCATAACATTTGGGCCGGGCCGACCGCCTCCGAAGCGGTAGCCAATGACGTCTCCGGTTTTGTCGGATGTCAGAACTTCTACAAAACGGCACTCCTGCGTGCTGGCGTTTTGCAGTGCGAGATCATTTTTCATCTGCATGACACTCTTCTCCCTGCCTTGCGTGGTGTTTAGAAAAAACGGGTGTTTAGAAAAAAGGGGCGGATTGCTCCGCCCCTCTTCGTGTGGTTGCGCTTCGCCTTCGGGGACATTTGGAAACCGAAGCGCTCACACCCTCCCTTAGAAGCCAAGAACCAGTGACAGGCCCAAGGAGTTGTCGGTCGACCGACGGCCAGGGGCCGGGTCGGAGTTGTAATCCGTGCGGTAGGACACACGGGTCGACAGCGTGTTGGTCATCTTGAAGTTCACGCCGAGGTCGTTGGCGACAACTGTGTTTGCACCCGATGACAGAATGTCTGTGTCATTGGTCAGGGACATGGTGTCGGTCAGCGACAGGTAGTAGCGCGAAGACAGGATCACGGCTTCTTCGGTCTCGGAGACATCCGCAAAGTCTTTGGTATAGCGGACACCGATACCGGCCTGCACACGCCACGTCTGATCGGCACTGTTCAGCACGCGGTAACCCGGACCGAAGCCCAAGAATGCGTCGGTTGCGTTGCCTTCCACTTCAACATTGTCACTGTCGACGCCGAAGCCGTCATATTCGTAACGACCGATACCAAACAGGTAGAATTTCGGGGTGAAGTAACGCTGCGCTTCATAGGTCGCGAAGAATTTCTCTTCGTTTTGCATCCCATTGGCTTCGCCATATTCGATGGCAAACCCGGCCAGATGGTTCCACTCGCCAATGCCATAGGTCAGACGACCGGCGCCGGAAAGTTCGCCTGTATCGGTGTTGCCGGATGTGCCGGACGCAGTCAGGGCGATAGAGCCGCGAAAGCCTTGAACAACACCGTTCGGGCCAAAGCGCTCGTCGTCGTCACCGCGGGCGATGTCTTCGTTCACGTCATCGGTGATGTCGTCGATACGGTCATCCAGCTGCTTTGTGCCGACCAGACGGTCCTGGGCCAAAGCGGGTGTCGCAGCCATCAACGCAACCAAGGATACGGTCGCCAGTTTAGAAATCAGTGTCATGGGTCATTCCTTTCCCAACAAGGTGACCCGTCCTCCTGCGTCTTCGCTGAGGATCGGGAGCATCTCTGCTGAGAAGAGAACTACGGAAAGTTCAAACCTAAGAGAAATTCAAAATAATCACTGATAAAACGATATATGCTTATGTTAAATCCGGATGCTCTCCTAAGATCGGGATTTCACCGGTTTCACTGATATCTTTGAGCTGTTCGATAACCTGCTCTTGCGCGTCACTGGCCTTTTCGGCTGTCGCGAGCAGCGTTTTCCTGGCCACAGAGGCGACCTCAGGGTCAAGATCATCGCGCCACACTGCATATGCCGGATAGGGAAAGCGGGGCGCATCGGGGACAAGATGAAGCTGCCCGGTGTCAAGATACTGCTTGATATAACGGGCGGGCAGATACCCGGCATATTTTCGCTTTACGATAAACTCGGCCGCCAGCGCTCCCAGCGAAAAGGTCAAACCCGTGTTGACCAGATTGGGCAGCTCGACAGCATGGGCCTGCACGAATTCCGGCCCCCAATCGACGAAAACGTAGCGGTCACCGATATCAAGCGTGGGATCGGGCCATGAGGCGACCAGCACCAGTTCTTCGTCGCTGACTTTGGAAACGGTCAGGCCGGGTCGCAGCTGCGGGTTATACATCAAACAGGCCTGCACCACCCCCTCGATAAGAAAGCGTGTCAGCCTGTCGGGCATCCCAAGCTCGGTCCGGATGTTGAGAGAGGGCATTTCTTCGCGGAGCGCATCAATCCAGCGAAATCCGAGGCGCGGCCAAAGAGAGTATTGTGCGCCAATGGTCAGGCTCTTTGTGAAGCCTTCCGGGATGGCGACCTGTTGGCGGGCCTCTTCCCAGAGCTTGATCATGCCCAAAGCGTAGCGCTCGAACTCGACACCCGCAGGTGTCAGCTCGGCCCCGGCTTTGGACCGGGTAAAGAGAGGCCGTCCCAAACTGTCTTCCAGTCGCTGGATGCGGAGGCTGACCGCAGATTGGGTGACAAAGAGGCGTTCCGAAGCTGCCACGAAGGATCCCGTTGCGGCGACTTCGAGGAAGGTTTTTGTGAGGGTAATATCCATAAGCAAAACTCCGATTACATACAATTCTTATTCGTTATGCTCTGGGATCGCCAGCCCTTATATCCACCCCAAGAAGTCGGGTGGAAGAGATCACAATCGAACACTCAACGTGGTTCAGGGACTGTCGCTCCCAACGGCCACAGGCCCCCCGCTCGACTTCACCGTTGGCAAAAAGCGACACAGAAATTTGGAGACCTAAAATGATGAACTCGAAAAAACTCTTCGTCGCCGCTCTGATCGGCGCTGCGTTTACGCTGTCTGCCTGCTCCGCTGACCGGGCCATCGACAACACGGTGAACGGCACCGGTTTCGTTGTCAAAACCGCCGCGAAAGGCGCGGTGGGGGCAGGGAAGCTGGCCTATAAAGGCGTCAAAAAGGTCGCGAGTGCCGACAGCAATTAAGACGGTGTTTGTTACCCATAAAAAAAGCCCGCGCTCTGTTCTGGAGCGCGGGCGTTCTTGGTGAGTGTAGCGGCCTTAGGCTAGCCCATGACTTTGCTCAGCGCGCCGTCGACGGAGGTGATGATCTGGTCGATGTCATCTTTGGTGGCGATCAGCGCGGGGGAGAAGCAGAGCGTGTTGTTGAAACCCGGCAGGGAGCGGTTGGTCATGCCGATGATCACCGCATCTTGTTTCATGCAGTGACCCGTGACGGCGGCGACGAGCTTTTCGGCCAGCGGCTCGCGGGTGGAACGATCTGCGACCAGCTCGGCCCCGAGGAACAGGCCCTTGCCGCGCACCTCGCCGATGCAGGCGTGCTTGTCTTGCAGGGCGCGCAGCTGGTCGAGCATGTACTCCCCCATGGAGGTGGTGTTGTCCAAGAGGCCCTCGCGCTCGATGATCGCCATGTTTTCCATTGCCGCCGCCGGACCCGCCGTGCAGCCGCCAAAGGTTGAGATATCGCGGAAGTAGTTCAGATTATCGGAGCTGTTGTCCTTGAACATGTCAAAGACCTCCTCCGTGGTGACGCAACACGAGATTGCCGCGTAGCCTGAGGCCACGCCTTTGGCCATGGTCACGATGTCGGGCTTGATGCCGTAATGCTGGTAGCCGAACCATTCGCCGGTGCGGCCCACGCCGCAGACGACCTCGTCGATATGCAGCAGGATGTCGTATTTTTTGCAGATTTCCTGCACGCGGTCCCAATAGCCGGGGGGCGGGGTGATGACACCGCCGCCAGCCGTGACCGGCTCAAGGCAGAGCGCGCCCACAGTGTCGGCGCCTTCGCGCAGGATGACCTCCTCGATCGCGTTGGCGGCGGCGATCCCGTATTCTTCCGAGCTGAGATCAGCCAGCCCCTGGTCGCCCTTGCGGTATTCAAGGCAGTGCGGCACGCGGATAAAGCCCGGCGTGAAGGGGCCGTAATGCGCGTTGCGCTCGTCCTGACCGCCGCCCGACAGGCAGGCGATGGTGGTGCCGTGGTAATCGCGGTCGCGGTAGAGGATTTTGTGCTTCTTGCCGCCGTAACGCTGATGGGCGATCTGGCGGACCATTTTGAAGCCCTTCTCATTGGCCTCGGAGCCGGAGTTGGCATAATAAACGCGGCTCATGCCGGGCATTTTCGACAGCAGCTTTTCGGAGAACATGGCGGCGGGGATCGAGCCCACGGTGCCGCCGAAGAAGTTCATTTTGACCAGCTGGTCGCGCACCGCGTCGGCGATGGTTTCGCGCCCGTAGCCTACGTTGACGGTCCAGACACCGCCGGAGACCGCGTCGATATGCTCGCGCCCATGCTGGTCCCAGACGCGCAGGCCTTTGCCCTCGACGATAATCTTGGGATCAACGCGCGCGTCGCCTTCGGCCATATAGCCTGCGTGCTGGCTGAGATGGTGCCAGACATGGGCGCGGTCGGCCTCCACAATGCCTGACAGATCGTTTGGTGAAAGATTGCCGTCCATGACGTGAACTCCCTGAAATTTCGCTATGTGCGGTGGCTGGCCGCGCTGGCAGACGAATCTGCGGGTCAGCGCGAGTATATCTCATTTTCCAAGCAGCACAGAGTTTGAGCAATTCAATAGGGCCAGTTATCCCAATGGATAAGTCCACTTTGACGGGTGAATTGCGACATGGGTTTGTGCTTGGCGGCATTTTCTGCTGACTGTGCAAGGCTTTGAGGGTCGCGCGCCGTGTCGCTTTTTGCCCATGCGGAGGCGCATGCCGCGTAATGAAAAGATTGACTCATGCTAGAATTTTTACGTGATAGGTCATGACCGATGATCCGAAACGGGATTGCGGGCTTTCGAAACTTGGCCTTGGCGGCTGAGCATAGTGATTGGCATTCCCGCCCATGCTGTGCTTTGGTCCTGAGGTCCCTCGCGGCGGACAGGTCTCTGAGAAGCCCTGCTGCTTGCTAAGGTTCGATTGAAAGACCACGAAATTGTTCAACATGGGAGATGAACAACTATGAAACTGACAACAAAACTGATGAGCGCTGTCGCGTCTGTTGCCCTGCTTTCGGGCGCCACTGCTGCGCTGGCAGACGGCCATCTTGAAGAAATCACAGTCGCCTACTTCCTGGAATGGCCAACGCCAAACCAGTTCGCGCAGCAAAACAAGCTGTATGAAGAAGCCATGGGCGTCAAAATCAACTGGGTCTCCTTTGACGCCGGTACTGCGATGTCTGCCGCCATGGCGTCGGGCGACGTTCACATTTCCTACAGCCAAGGTGTGACACCGTTTCTGGTCGCCACTGCCGCTGGTCAGGACCTGAAAGCCATCGACGTGGCCGTGTCCTACTCCGACAATGACAACTGCGTTGTGCGCTCCTCGCTGGAAATCGATGCGTCGAATGCAGGTGCTGAGCTGCCCGGCAAGCAGGTTGCTGTGCCACTGGGTACTGCTGCGCATTCCGGCTTCCTCGCTCAGATGAAGCATTTTGGCGTGGACGTGGACACGATGAAGATCGTCGACATGGCCCCTGTTGACGGCGCGGCCGCGTTTGCCGCAGGCGAGCTGGACATGGCCTGTGGCTGGTCCGGTCCTTTGCAGCGCATGAAAGAGCACGGCAACGTGCTGCTGTCCGGCGCTGAAAAAGAAGCCGTTGTTGGCCGCGTGTTCGACGTTGTGTCGATCCCTGCCGCTTTCGGTGCCGAGAACCCTGAGCTGGTTGCCAAGTTCCTGAAAGTGAACGCCGACATGGAAGCCAAATACGCAAAGGACGCTGAGTCCATGTTCCCGGCCATCGCGCAAGCGGCTGGTATGGATGTGGATGCCGTGCGCTCCACCGCAGCCGAGTTCGGCTACCCGACCATGGACGAAAAGCTGTCCGACTACTGGATGGCTGGCGGCGTGACCGAGTACATGGCCTCTTCGGCGGCCAAGCTGGAAGAAGCCGGTCAGATCACAGCGCTTGAGGATTACGCTCCTCTGGTGGACATGTCCTATCTGGAAGCCGCTTCCAAAATGTAAGCCATAAAGGGCTTGAAAATCAGGGGCGCGGCGTCGGTGAGGACGCCGCGCCCCCTTATTTACCACACATCAGGGACAGGGGTGGTCGCATGTCGGGTCTGACAATCAATGACGTCTCAATGACCTTTGAGCTGCCAAATGGCGGATCGGTCGAGGCGCTGAAAAACATCAAGCTGAACATCAAGGAAGGCGAGCTGCTTTCTGTCCTGGGCCCCTCGGGCTGCGGCAAGACCACGCTTTTGAACATCCTCGCCGGGTTTCTGGCCCCCACGGGCGGCGAGATTGACCTCAACGGCCACAAGGTTGTCGGCCCCCACCCCGAACGCGGCATGGTGTTCCAGCAAGGCGCGCTGTTTGAGTGGATGAATGTCGAAGACAATATCGGCTTTGGCCCCTCCATGAAGGGCACCCCCAAGGCTGAGATCGCCGGCAAGGTCGAAGAGCTGTTGGGCATCGTTGGCCTGCAGGATTTCGGCAAGAAGATGATCTATGAGCTGTCGGGCGGCATGCAGCAGCGTGTGGCTTTGGCCCGCTGCCTGTGCAACGACCCCGACGTCATCTTGATGGATGAACCCCTTGGCGCGCTGGACGCGCTGACCCGCGAGAAGATGCAAAGCCTTGTTCTGGATATCTGGAAAAAGACCGGCAAGACCATCATCCTGATCACCCACTCCGTCGAGGAAGCGCTGCTTCTGGGCGAGCGGCTGCTGGTCATGGCCCCGCGTCCGGGCCGCGTGCACAAGGAATACCGCCTGCCTTTCGCCGAGATCGGCGTGGGCGCAGACCTGCGCGAAGTCAAACAGCACAAAGATTTCGGGCCGACCCGTGACGAGATCCTCAACATGATCTGGGACATGGAAGAAGAAATTATGGGCCGGACGGAGACAGCTTAAATGGCACAGGAAATTGCAGCATTGGTCAGCTCATCGCTTTGGATGATCGTTGGCATCGCCCTGATCTTCGCCCTCTATCTGGGCATTTCAGCCATCTGTTACATCGTTTGGGGCCTGTTCAGCCGTGGCCGCGAAAAGGCGCAAGGCTACACCTCTCTGAAGACCGTGACCTTCGGCGACGAAAGCGCGGTTGTGGCCAATCGTATTGCCTCCATCGCCGCCGTGATTGCGATCTTTTTGATCTGGGGCGTGGCGACCGGCTCCAAGCTGACCCCGAACCTGTTGCCGGGCCCGGTGGCCGGGCCGGTCTCGTTTGAATACACCGCCACCAACGCGGCAGGGGAAACGGGGACAGGGCGGATCGACCTGCTGGTCCATGAGTTTGGCGAAAAGCCCGAGGCCCCGGCCCCGGCGGCGGAAGACGGCGATTTTGCGATGAACCAGTCTGTGACCGTCGCCCAGCGCCGCAAGGTTCTGGTCAAAACCCAAGAGGATGAAGGCTTCGCCTTTACGGAGATCAACGGCCAGCCGGTCTCCCCCGGGGAGACGGTCAGCTTTGACGATGGCAACGTCTTTGTCACCACGCGCGGCTCGCTCTCCATTGAGCCCGATGTCGGCATGACCATGGAGGCGCTCTACCTGCCGCCGCCAGAGGCCGTCTGGTCGCGCTTCATTGATCTGAACAAGAACGGCTACCAAGGCGTCGGCCTGTGGGAGAACGTCTTCTGGTCCCTGATCCGCGTTGTGATCGGCTTTGCGCTGGGCTGCTTGTTCGGCATCCCGCTGGGCTTTGCCATGGGCCTGAACGGCTGGCTGCGCGGCTGGTTTGACCCGATCGTGGAGTTCATGCGCCCGGTGCCGCCATTGGCGCTGATCCCGCTGATCATCATCTGGTTCGGCATTGGCGAGCAGGGCAAGATATCCCTGCTGTTCCTCGCCGCCTTGTGGATCATGACGATTGCCGCACGGGCGGGCGTGTCGGGGGTGAATATCTCGAAAGTGCACGCGGCCTATTCATTGGGGGCCACCAAGAAGCAGATCCTGTCCAAGGTGATCCTGCCCAACTCGCTGCCGGAGATCTTCACCGGCGCGCGGGTGGCGATGGGCGTTTGCTGGGGCACGGTTGTGGCGGCGGAGCTTGTCGCGGCTGAAAAAGGGGCCGGCAAAATGATCATCGCCGCCTCCAAGTTCCAGCTGACGGACATCGTGATCATCGGCATCATCATCATCGGCGTCATCGGCTACGGCATCGACATGATCATGCGCGGCGCGGAGAACAAGCTGGTGCCATGGAAAGGCCGCGGCTAAGCCTGACGCGCTCGTCGTAAATTCGCCTCCGCCTGTCGCAATGACGGGCGGCGGTTTTTTCTTTTAAGGGCTAGGATGCGACCATGTTTCTGAGCATCTTTGACATCTTCAAAGTGGGCGTCGGCCCGTCCTCGTCGCACACGATGGGCCCGATGACCGCCGCCGCGCGGTTTTTGGACCAGCTGCGCACTGGCGAACGCGAACCCGGCGCGGGCCAGGTCGCCGCTCTGGCCGCGTCTTTGCATGGCTCGCTCGCCTTCACCGGCAAGGGGCATGCCACCGACCGCGCCGTGATGCTGGGCTTCATGGGCTACGAGCCCGCGACGCTGGACCCGGACGCGGTGGACGGTCTGGTGGCGGCACTGGCTGCGGACAAGCAGGTGGTGCCCGACGGGCTCGGGCCGCTGCGGTTTGATCCGTCGGCGGATTTGGTGTTCGACTATGATCGCGCGCTGGCGGGCCATGCCAACGGCATGATCTTCAAAGCCTATGACGGGGCGGGCAACTTGTATTTGCAAGAGACCTATTATTCTGTCGGCGGCGGCTTCGTGGTGACAGAGGCGGAGCTTGCGGGCGTCCATACCGACCTGCATGCGCAAAAGGAGGAGGCGGGGTTTCCTTACCCGTTCGGCTCGGCGGTTGAAATGCTTGAAATGGGTGCGGCCTCGGGCAAGACCATCGCCCAGATGAAAGAAGCCAACGAGCTGTCCGGCATGAGCCGCGCCGATCTGGATCGCGACTTGGAAACCCTGCGCCGCGCCATGTTCGACTGCATCGACCGTGGCTTGCGCATGGAGGGCGAGCTGCCCGGCGGGTTGCGCGTCAAGCGGCGGGCCAAACATATCCATGACCAGCTGCAGGCCGAACAGGGGATGAATCGCGGCCAGCCCCATACGATCAATGACTGGATGAGCGTCTACGCCATGGCCGTCAATGAGGAGAACGCGGCAGGCGGCAAGGTCGTGACCTCGCCGACCAACGGGGCGGCGGGCGTGCTGCCTGCGGTCCTGCGCTACTACCGCGACCATTGCGTGGGTGCCAGCGAGGCGGGCATGCGGGACTTCCTGCTGACGGCCGCCGCCATAGGCGGGCTGATCAAACATAACGCCTCCATTTCAGGCGCGGAGGTCGGCTGTCAGGGCGAGGTCGGCTCCGCCTCCTCCATGGCCGCCGCCGGGCTCTGCGCGGCTTTGGGCGGTACAAATGCCCAGATCGAGAACGCCGCCGAGATCGCGCTTGAGCACCACCTTGGCATGACCTGCGACCCGGTGGCAGGCCTGGTGCAGGTGCCGTGTATCGAGCGCAACGGGCTGGGCGCCATAAAGGCCGTCTCTGCCGCCTCGCTCTCCCTGCGCGGCGACGGCACCCATTTCATGCCGCTCGACAATTGCATCGAGGCGATGCGCCAGACGGGCATTGATATGAGCACCAAGTACAAAGAAACCAGCCAAGGCGGATTAGCAGTAAACATCCCAGAATGTTGATACTGGCCACCTAGTGGTAAATGTAGGAGCCTCCGGCGGGGATATTTTGAAACATGGAAAGCCAGCCCCGCTCTTTCCATGTTTTAAAATATCCTGGGGGTGAGGAGCGTCAGCGACGAGGGGGCAACGCCCCCTTGCCCCGGCGATGCCGCGAGGCAGCGCAATCAGGGGTCCAGGCGCCCGGTCCGCGCCTTGGCAAACTCCTGCATCCGGGCCAGCACGTCGACCCCGATCTGGGCATAGACATGCAGCAGGTCCACCAGCACCCAGTTTTCCCGGATCAACCCGTTCTCGACGCGCCAGAAATCCAGTGAGCGCAGCGTGATTTTCTGCCCTGAGGGCGCGATGCCCAGCCAGCCGTCTCCGGTGATCGTGGCGCTCATGCCGGGCCATGCGGTGAAGCCGACATAATCGCCTTGCGCAAAGAAATGCCCGCCCGCCGGGTCGCCCACTCTGTCGGGCATGGCGTTCAAGAACGGGATTTGGTGCCAGTTGCGAAATCCCGAGGTCCCGCGCCCGGTGCCGATGCCCGAAGGGCCGTACCAGCTGGCGCGCGGGTGCCAGTAGCGGGGCAGGTCCATGCCGGCCAGCCCGTGCTCTTTGGAGCGGCCCAGCGCCGTCAGCATATCGCCCACCACGCGCAAAGCCTCCGCCCCGTCACCTGTGACGCGCAGCCCGTCTTGAGTGGCGGGGCCGGGGATGTGCCATTCGCGGCCCAATGACGGCGACATTGGCCAGACGCCTGCCTGCATCATAACTTCGGGCAGGTCCCACAGCGCCTGCATCTCGACTACTTGCCCGTTCTCCACACGGAAAAATTCGTGAAAGCGCATCACGCTTTGGTGCCCCGTCGCGGGCATGCCCAGCCATGGCTCGGCGAAGGTCCCGGTGTAGTAGCCGCAGCAGCCGATCCAATGGCCGGTCTCAATTTCGCTTTCGATTGCGATGGTCTCGCGGCGTTCCAGATCGGGCCATGCGGCATGAAGCGGGGCCAGCGCGGTGTCGAAATAGGCCTGCGGGCCGTTCAGGGCCTCGAACGGGTGCGCGAGTTGGATCACAGCGTCGGGCGCAAAGGCTGCCTCAAGCGCGGCGCGCACGGGTTTCGGCTCGAAATCATAAAGTGCCGAGCGCAGGGGTTGCAGCGTCATGGGGCGGGGTACTTTCTGGGGGCGAGGCCGGAGTGGAACCAGCTGACGAAGCTCTCAATGGTGAAGACCGGCAGCCCGGTGGCGGCGCGGATATCGGCGGCGTAGGGCACCATATTTGTACATTCCAGCACAATCGCGCCGAGCTCCGCATGGGCCGCTTGCAGCTCGAGAGCGGCGGCCACGTTGTCGGCGCGGGCAAGTGAGACGTCCAGCGACACTTCGTTGCCAAGGATCGCGCGGGTGAACTCCTGGCCGCCTTCGGTCGAATGGACCGGGGTACCGGGGGGCACGCCTGCGCGGTCCAGATGGGTTTCGGTCAGGGTGGAGCCGGAAATCGTCAGAATGCCTGCCCGTTTGCCTGCGGGCAGCAGCGCGTTCACCATGCCCACCTGCATCAGCGAAGAGGTGGCGACGGGCACGGGGAGGGCTGCGGCAAGCTCGGCTTGGTACAAAGACAGGAACCCGCAATTGGTGGTGATGCCGTCGACCCCGTCGCGGACCAGCTCGCGGGCGGCGTCTATGAAATTGTCCAACAGCCCAGTCGCGCCCTGCCGCACCACACGCTCCGGCGAGGCGTCGCGGACCACTTTATAGAGCACCGGGAAGGGCCATGTCAGCGCGTTGCCCATGTCGCCGGGGATCCGCGGGAATTGGGCGTCGAGCATCAGGATGCCGACCGACGCGCCATAGATGGATTTGCCGCCTTGGGTCTTCATGACTGTCTCCCTCGCAAAGGAATTGACACCAAGCACCGCCGGGACGCAAGATTTGTGTCTGGCATGGGGGGCAGATGTCACAGACACAGAAAACAGTCGCCATTATCGGCGCGGGGATCGTCGGGGTGTCCACCGCGATCTGGCTTCAGCGTGACGGGCATAAGGTCATCCTGATCGACAAGGCGGGCCCGGCGGAGGGGACGTCTTACGGCAATGGCGGGGTGCTGGCCTCCTGTGCCTGCGTGCCTGTCACCGGGCCGGGTTTGGTGAAGAAGGCTCCCAAGATGGCGCTCGACCCGAACCAGCCGCTTTTCTTGCGCTGGGGGTATCTGCCTAGGCTGGCACCGTGGCTTTGGAAATATATCAGCCATGCCAATGAGGCCGACACGCGGCGCATCTCGGCGGCGGTGGCGGGTATCGTGGGCGACAGTCTGGCAGATCATCAGGCCTTATCGCAAGGCACCGGGGCCGAAGGTTTTGTGCAGCCGAGCGACTACCTGTTTCTCTACAATGACCGGGCGCATTTCGAGGGGGACGCGCTGGTCTGGGACATTCGCAGGACACAGGGATTTGTGTGGGAGGAGGCCGAAGGCTCCGCCCCTGCCGCCTATGACCCGATCTACGCGCCGAGTTTTGACATGTTGGTGAAGCTTGCGGGCCATGGCCGCATCACCGACCCCGGAGCCTATGTAAAGGCGCTGGCGAAACATGTGGAGACCTCGGGCGGGCAATTTGTCAAAGCGATGGTTGACGACGTGGTGCTGGAGGGTGGTGCTGTCACTGGCCTGCGCGCGGGTGGGGAGGTGATTGCCTGCGACGCTTGCGTGGTGGCCACGGGCATTTGGTCCGGCCCGTTGGCGGAGAAGCTGGGGGTCAAGGTGCCTCTGGAATCCGAGCGCGGCTACCATCTGGAGCTGTGGAACCCGTCGCAAATGCCCAAGGCGCCTGCGATGGTGGCCTCGGGCAAGTTTGTGGCCACGCCGATGGAGGGCCGCTTGCGGCTTGCCGGTGTGGTGGAGTTTGGCGGGCTCGACGCGCTGCCCTCCAAAGCGCCGTTTGATTTGTTGCGCCGCAATGTCAAAGCCGCGTTTCCGGGGCTGACATGGGAGCGGGAGGAGGAGTGGATGGGCCACCGCCCCGCGCCCGCGGATTCCATTCCCGTCATTGGCGAGGTGCCGGGGGCCAAAGGCGCGTTCATGGGGTTCGGGCATCACCATATTGGCCTCACAGGTGGCCCCAAAACCGGGCGGCTGCTGGCCCAGATGATTGCTGGTCGGACGCCAAACATTGACGTCGGGGTCTATTCGCCTGCACGCTACAGCTCGAACAAATAGAAACCCGGCAAGGGTCTGCATTTTCAACTGGGAGAATAACACAATGAAGAAACTCACAAGCCTGATGATGGCAACCGCGCTCACCGCGTCTGTAGCAGCGCCTGTATTCGCCGATGGCCATGCGCAGAAATGGGACATGCCAATGGCCTATTCGGCCTCCAACTTCCATTCCGAGAACGGTGTGAAATTTGCCGATTGCGTGCGCGAGGGCACGGGCGGGGCGATTGATATCACCGTGCATCCGGGCGGCTCGCTCTTCAAAGGCGCGGATATCAAGCGGGCGATCCAGACGGGTCAGGTTCCGATTGGGGAGCGCCTGTTGTCGGGCCACCAGAATGAAAACGCCGTCTTCGGCTTTGATTCCGTGCCCTTCCTTGCGACCTCTTTTGAGGATTCCGGCAAGCTGCTGGACGCGGCCAAGCCGAAGCTGGAAGAGATATTGGCTGACCAGAACCTGACGTTGCTTTATTCTGTCCCGTGGCCTCCGCAGGGGTTGTATTTCAACAAGGAGGTGAACTCCGTCGCCGATATGGAAGGGATCAAGTTCCGCTCCTATAACAACGCCACCGCGCGGCTGGCGGAGCTGACGGGCATGCTGCCGGTGACCATTGAGGCGGCTGAGATTTCGCAGGCCTTTGCCACGGGTGTGGCGGAATCGATGATCTCCTCGGGGGCCACGGGGTATGACCGTAAGGTCTGGGAATCGCTGAGCCATTTCTACGAGGTGGACGCGTGGCTGCCCTATAACCACGTCATGGTGAATAATGACGCTTGGGCTGAGGTCTCCGACGAGAACAAGGCCGCCGTGACGGCCTGCGCGGAGACGGCTGCGGCGGAGGGGTTGCAGGCCTCCAAGGACTACACTCAGTTCACCATGGACGGTCTGGCCGCGGGTGGCATGACCGTGGGCCGTGCGGGTGACGGGCTGGTGGCCGAGCTGAAAGAGATCGGTGCGACCATGACCTCCGAGTGGCTGGAAGCCGCGGGCGCGGATGGCCAAGCCATCG
>CAYXIZ010000050.1:0-15823 GCA_964465485.1 uncultured Rhodobacterales bacterium
CTGCCGGGGTCGCCATTTTTCTGCGCATTATTGTCGTGACCAGCCCGAGCCGCTAGCGTTCCGGCTCCTTACCTGCCGCAGGATATCTGCTTGATGACCTCCACTGCCCCGATCTGCGATCTGGTGGGGCTGGGGGAGGGCGGCAAAGACAATATGCTGAACTGGGCCTGTGCCACGTTCGAGCTGATGGGTGACCCGAAATCCCGCAGGGCGGAGGCCATGGCGCAGCTTGCCAGTCTGCGCGCCTTTCTGGATAACCCGGACGTGCTGGACGGGCTTAGCACCGATGGCTGGGCCAATCGCGCGACCCGAGCGGCAATCGAGGCGGGGGTGCCGCCCGCGCAGGCCGTGACCCTGATGCGCGACTATATCGCCCCCAGCCTTGATACGACGATTTCTGCCATCGGTTACGGGGTCATGCTCTTCGCGCAAAACCCGGAGCAATGGGACAAGCTGCGCGCCGCCCGCTCCCTCATGCGCAACGCGGTGGAGGAGATTGTGCGGCTCAACACCCCGATCAAGGTCTTCACCCGCTGGGTCGCCGAGGATATGGAGGTCGCAGGCACCACCCTGCGCAAGGACACGCGGGCGCTGATGGTGTACGGCGCGGCCAACAGGGACGCGGCCAAGTTCTACGACCCCCACAGCTTCGACATCACCCGCAACACGCGCGGGCATCTGGGCTTTGGCCATGGGGTGCACGCCTGCCTCGGGATGCATCTGGCCCGGCTTGAAATGACGACGCTCTTTGACGCGCTGGCGGACCGTATCTCCCGCTTCAAGCCGCGGGAGGAGCCGGTGCCTGCGATCAACAGCACCATCCACGCGCTGGCGCGGCTAGAAGCCGAGGTCGCAGCCTAAAGCGACAACGCTTCCGTCATCGCGATGGCGCCCATGCCGCCGTCAATGGCAATCTCCTGCCCCTTGATCCAGTGGCTGTCGGGGGAGGCGAGAAAGGCGATCACGTCGGCGACCTCCTCCGGGGTGCCCGCACGCCCGACCCGCGCGATATTGGCGGCGACCTTGGGCCCGAACGCTTTCACGAAATCATCAAGGATCCCGGTGCTGACCGCCGCAGGGCTGACCGCGTTCATCCGAAAATCGCGTGCGATCATCTCCGCGCAGCGGGCATGGGTCATCACGATCACCGCCTCTTTCGACAGGTTATAGGCCCGCGTGGCGTTTATTCCGTATGCGGTCAGAAACTCCGGCACGCCCGCGGCAGGCAAGGCCCTCAACGCCTGCACCTGCTCAAGGTTCTGCTGCCACATCGCCCCGGCGCGGGAGGCCACGTTCACAATCGCGCCGCCCGGGTTGAGCTGGTCCAGCATCCCGTCCAGAAAGGCCACGAGGCCAAACCAGTTGATCTGCAACACCTGCGCGGCCATCCCTTCACGCGGCGGGATCCCGGCATTGTTAATCAACGCGTCAAACGGGCCCTCAGCCGCACGGATCGCGGCCTCAATCGAGGCAGCATCGCTTAAATCGGTCTGGATCCAGTGGTCCACGCCCGCAGGCTCGGCAATATCAAAGCTGGTAACATGGTGGCCCGCGGCCTGCATCTTGCGCACGACCGCCGCGCCAATTCCGCTCGCCCCGCCTGTCAACGCTACCCGCATCTGCCCCGCCCCATTGTGATCCGCACCCGGCAAACCATCCGAGAGGCCAAGCCCATATGCAAGGGGCTAGACCATGCGGATGGCGCCGGGCTCCACGGCCAGCACATAGCCCTTGCGGGCGATGTTCTTGATCAGCAGCTCGCTCATCAGCTGGTTGCCCAGATGGTCGCGCAGGCGCTTGATGCGTACGGCCCCGGCGGCCTCGTCGCACTCGGCGGTGGGTTTGCCTGAGATAACGCTTTCGATCTCAAGCCCCGACAAAATATCATCGTCCAGCCGGGCCTCCGCCAGCACTGACAGGGTTTCCAACGCGGCGGCAGTCAGCTTGAACTCCATGTCGTTGATCTGAACCACCCGCGCGTCGCGGTGCACGGTCAGCGCGTTCACCTGAATGCCGGATTTCTCCACCTCCGCCATGCGCCGCGCCAGCCCGACAAGGGCCACCATCGACACCAGTGCGGCGATCAGCAGCGCGGTGGCAAAGACCATCAGCACGAAGATGATGAACCGGTAGGAGGCCAGCGTCTCGGAAAACGCGGTGCCGGAGCCCGCCAGAATTTCCAGCAGCTTGATCTCCGCCTGACCCGTCAGCGAGTCGTTCTCCATGAACAGCTGCTCGACCCGCGTATTGAACGCGTTGGCGTCGGGCAGGTTGGCAAACAGCACCAAAGCGGCCAGCGTCAGGATCGCCACGATGGCGGCTACCCCGATCACGATCACCCGTGCGGGCGTCAGCTTAGAAACGGAGGTAGAATGGCCCGGCACTGGCTTTCCTCTCTGAAAGTCCCGCATCGTCAAAGACGCTGAGCACATTTAGCAGCGTCCAGCCCTCGCGCGCCAGTCGCGGCGCAATCGCGGCGGCGACATTCCCGCCGTCGCACAAAGATTGCGGAAGCTCGATGACACCGTAATGCAGCTGCAACGGGTTGTCTTTCTTGGCTTTGTAATCGGCGTAACACCCGGCATGGGCGGCGGTCGCGCCGAGGGCCAGCGCAAGCAGCGCGGCGGGGAGGGCTCTATACATCATGCGCTTCACATGGGGCCGCGCGGCGCTGTTATTCAATATCAAACAGCCGATAGCGCCTATCACGGCGCTGAAATTGTTTAGCACCGGGCCGGGGGTCAGCTTTGGGGGACAGGTCCATGCGGCCACATACCAAACCCCGGAGGAACCCCGATGAGACGCCCCCTTATAGCAAGCATTCTTAGCATCGCCCTTGCGGCGACCAGCTTCACCGCCGCCCCGGCCCGCGCCGATGAAGACGTGTTCAAAGTCATTGCCGGGCTGGTCGTCATTGGAGCCTTGGCCAATGCGGCCAACAAAAAGCGTGACCGCGAAAAGGAGCGCGCCCGTGCCGCCCAAGTGTCCCGCAAGGCCCAACAGCACACGCCGCTCTATCAGAAAAACCGACGGGCAACCCGCATCGACCGCGCCATTGACCGCGCCCGCGTGGCCCCACAGCGTTGCGTGCGTGAGCAATGGACCCATCGCGGGACCCGTGAGGTCTACGGCGCGCGCTGCATGCAACGTCACGCCCGCGCCCAGCTGCCGCAAACCTGCCTGCGCCAGAACCAGACCAATAGCGGCCCGCGCTATTTCTACGCCCCGCGCTGTCTGCGCCAGCAAGGGTGGCGCGCGTAATGCGGGACGCGTGCTCACAATCGGGGGTGACCGCGCAGGTCGCCCCCTTTCTCTTTGCCTTTCCCGGCTGGCCGGTGTTTGAACGTCCCATGACACCTGATTTCTCATTCGAGGCCGCGCTGATCGCCGACGGCATGTCCCAAATCGCAGGCGTGGACGAGGCCGGGCGCGGGCCCTTGTCTGGCCCCGTGGTCGCCGCCGCCGTGGTGCTGAACCCCGGTGATATCCCCGAAGGCCTCAACGATTCCAAAAAGCTGAGCGCCACCAAGCGCGAGGCGCTGTTCGAGCAGATCAAGCTGCGCGCTAAATACTGCATCGCCGAGGCCAGCGTCGCGGAGATCGACAGCCTCAACATCTATCACGCCTCGCATCTGGCCATGTGCCGCGCGGTGGCAGGCATTCAGGGCGTGGATCATGTGCTGGTCGACGGCAATAAGGTGCCCCGCGACCTGCCGCACCCCGCCACGCCTTTGGTCAAAGGAGACGCCCGCTCCCAAACCATTGCGGCGGCGTCTATTCTGGCAAAAGTCACCCGCGACCGGATCATGTGTGCATTGGCGCAACAATACCCCGCCTTCAATTGGGGCAAAAATATGGGCTACCCCACCAAAGAGCATCTCAGTGCATTAGAGCAACACGGGGTAACACCACATCATCGGCGTTCTTACAAACCCGTCCACAACATCTTGTGTCGATGATTTTATCTAAGTAATTGAAATTTATAGTTTTTGACTGACGAATCAGTTTGAATCATCCTGGACCCAACAAAAGAACAGGCCTCACAAAGGGGCCGCAAACCGGGGCTGATGATGGGAAAAATTTCCAAGGTGACGCATGAGGCGTTGCCGCTGAATACGATAATGGACGGCGATTGTATCGAGGCAATGAACGCATTGCCCGAGGCCTCTGTTGACCTGATCTTTGCCGACCCGCCCTACAATCTGCAACTGCGCGGCGACCTGCACCGCCCCGACAATTCCAAAGTCGACGCGGTGGATGACGATTGGGATCAGTTCGCGTCCTTCAAGAAATACGACCAGTTCACTCAAGCCTGGCTGAAAGCCGCCAAGCGCCTGCTCAAGCCCAACGGCGCGATCTGGGTTATTGGCTCCTATCACAACATTTTCCGCGTCGGCCACGAGCTGCAAAACCAAGGATTCTGGATGCTCAATGACGTGGTCTGGCGCAAGTCGAACCCGATGCCGAACTTTCGCGGCAAACGGCTGACCAACGCGCATGAGACGCTGATCTGGGCGTCGAAATCCGAAGGTTCCAAATACACGTTCAACTACGAGGCGCTGAAGGCCTTGAACGAGGGTATTCAGATGCGCTCCGATTGGGTTCTGCCAATCTGCACCGGTCATGAGCGGCTGAAAAACGAGCAGGGCGAGAAGGCTCACCCGACGCAAAAACCCGAATCCCTGCTGCACCGCATTCTGGTGGCCACCACAAATCCCGGCGACGTCGTGCTGGACCCGTTCTTTGGCACCGGCACCACCGGGGCCGTCGCCAAGAAGCTGGGCCGCGACTATATCGGCATCGAGCGCGAGAAAGCCTATCGCGAGGTGGCCGAGAAACGTCTGAAATCCGTGCGCAAGTTTGACCGTACATCCCTCCAGGTGACGCAATCCAAACGCGCCGAGCCCCGTGTGGCCTTCGGTGTGTTGGTTGAACGTGGGCTGCTTAATCCGGGCGACGACCTCTGGTCGCTCAACAAGCGGCACAAGGCCAAAGTGCGCGCGGATGGCACATTGATCGCGGATGACGTGAAGGGCTCGATCCATCAGGTCGGCGCGCATCTGGAAGGCGCGCCCAGCTGCAACGGCTGGACCTACTGGGCCTTCAAGCGCGACGGCGTGATGGTCCCCATTGACGTGCTGCGTCAGCAAGTCCGGGCCGAAATCCACTAGCAGTTTCCACAGAAAACAACAGTTACCGCCCGTGCCTGCGGCCATAACCGCTGGCACATACCTAAGCCCTGTCGTCTCCCCAAGAGCGACAGGGCATTTTTTTATGCCAGCGGCTGGGTTAGGCTGCGCGCTCTGCCCTAAAGGAGCGCTCACCCCATGACCCAAACCCGATCCATCACCCTCGCCTCGCGCCCCTCCGGCGCGCCCATTGCCGAGAATTTCGCGCTCAAGACAACCGAGCTGCCCGCCCCCGGCACAGGCGAATTCCTTGTGCGCATCATCTGGCTGTCGCTTGATCCGTATATGCGCGGGCGGATGGATGACGCCAAATCCTACGCCGACCCCGTGGCCATTGGCGGCATCATGGAAGGCGGCGCGGTGGGGGAGGTCATGACCTCCGCGCATCCGGACTTTGCCGTGGGCGACATCGTCACCGGGCAATTTGGCTGGACCACGCATGCGGTCTCTGATGGGGAGGGGGTGCGGAAAGTCGACCCTGATGTCGCACCAATCTCCACCGCTTTGGGCGTCCTGGGCATGCCGGGGATCACTGCTTGGGTGGGCTTGAACGAAATTCTGGCCGCGCAGCCGGGCGAGACCATCGTAGTCTCAGCCGCCTCCGGCGCGGTGGGTGCCATGGTCTGCCAACTGGCCCGCGCCAAGGGCATGCGCGTCATCGGCGTGGCCGGCGGCCTCGAGAAATGCGCTTTCGTGGAACAGGAACTGGGCTGCGACATCTGCCTTGACCACCGCGCCCATGACGCCAAATCGCTGACCGCCGCGTTGAAAGACGCCGCGCCGGGTGGCGTCGATTGCTATTTCGAGAATGTCGGCGGCAAGACGCTGGAGGCCGTGCTGACCCGCATGAACCCCGGCGGGCGCATCGCTGTCTGCGGCATGATCGCGTGGTATTCGGGCCAAGGCCTTGCAGAGGCACAGCCCTTGCCGACCGTCTGGCGCAACATCCTGACCCGGCGTTTGCGGGTGCAGGGGTTCATCATCTTCGACCATTTCCACCTGATGGCGCAGTTTCAAAAAGAGGTTGGGCCAATGGTGGGCAATGGTAGGATCAAGGTGAAGGAAAGCGTGGCCGAGGGGCTGGAAAACGCGCCCGAGGCCTTCATGGCGCTGCTAAAGGGCGGCAATTTCGGCAAGCAATTGGTGCGGGTCGGCGACGATCCCTAAAAGAGTGCGTGCCGCACGCTTGTCTTATTGTGCTCTTTGGGGAGCTTTGCTCCCCAGCCGCACGGGCAAACCCCTCAGGATATTTTTGAACATGGAAAGGGTTTAGCGCGGCATCGGGTTTGCGGCGGTTTTGTACGGCGTCCAATCGGTGATTTCGGGGTAATACATTGCCCGCCATTTGCGCACGCGCGGGTTCATGATGCGTCGAAACAGCGGTGGGATCATTGCGCAGATCGTCATGACGGGATAGCCATGCGGCAGCTGCGGCGCGTCCTGTTCTGTGTAGTTTTGCAGCAAAGGAAAGCGGCGGTCGGGCTTGTAATGGTGATCCGAGTGGCGTTGCAGGTTGATCAGGAACCAGTTCGACGCGCGCTGCGCCGCGTTCCATGAGTGGCGGGGCAGAACGTGCTCATATTTGCCATCGCCCAGATGTTTGCGGGTCAGGCCGTAATGCTCGATGTAATTAACCAATTCCAGCTGCCAGATGGCGACGAAGGACTGCAGGAGGAAAAGGGCCATTCCGGCCCAGCCGCCGATCAGCGCGGCGAGGATCAAAAAGCCCGATTGCAACGCGGCGTAGCGCCAGAACGGGTTGCGGAGATCCGTGGCGGGCAGGTTCTTGCGGGCGAGCATCTTGGCCTCTGCCTTCCATGCCGAGGTGACGCATTGATGCAGCACGCGTGGGAAATAGCGGTGAAAGCCTTCATTATAACGCGCCGTCACCGGGTCTTTGGGGGTCGCCACGTAGCGGTGATGGTTCAGCAGATGCTCAGACCGGAAATGGCTGTAGAGCACCGAGGCCAAAAGCAAGTCGGCCAGCCAGCGCTCCATTCGGTTTCTCTGGTGCATCAGCTCGTGGGAATAGTTGATGCCGACCGAGCCGGTCACAACCCCAATGCCGAAGAACAGCCAGATCACCTCCGACGTGGACAAGTGGTCTGCGTTCAACGTGTAGGCCATGGTGCCAAAGATCGTGACAAGCTGCACCGGGAACCAGATCACGGTGATCGCTTTGTACAAGAAGAGATCGCCCTCTTCCGTTTCAGGGTCCGCATTGTCGGTGTTCGCGCCTACGAATGCATCGAGCACGGAGAACATGCCCCAGCCAAAAAGCGGGATCAGCGCGATGGTCCAGCCGCCTTGCGTGGCCGCGATGACCACCAGCGGGATCAGTGCCAGCGACAGCCAAAACGGGGCGGCGGCGCTGATCGACTTAACGTAAGCGGGTGAAAGAGTGGCCATGTCGTCAGATTACCGGGCGCGCGCGGTCAATCAAGGGCCAGCGCGGGCGACGCCACGTCATAGACCTTGCGCATCACTGTGGGCAGGTCGGCGGGGCTGAACTGCTCATGGGCGATGAAGTGGCCACGGTCCGGCTGCAATTCGGTGAGCGCGGCGAGCACCTGTAGCTTCAGATGGAAATGCGTGAACGTATGGCGCACTTCGACTCTCGTGTCTCGCCAAGCGGCAGGCGCAGGCGGCGCGGGCGCGGGCGCGTCGGACCAGTCCGAGCCGGGCCACCCCAACATGCCGCCCAACAGACCCTTTTCGGGCCGGGTCTCCAGCAGCCACGCCCCATCGGGGCGGCGCATCACATAGGCAATGCCCAGCCGGGTCGGCTTTTGCTTTTTCGGCAGCTTCTTTGGCAGCTCAGCCGCGATGCCTTGCGCGCGGGCCTGGCACGCGTCCATCCATGGGCAAATGCCGCAGGCAGGTGATTTGGGTGTGCAGATCGTGGCCCCCAGATCCATCACTGCCTGGTTGTAATCGCCTTGCCGCGCATCAGGCGTCAGCCCGGTGGCCAGCGCGGTCAGCTCAGGCTTGGATGTGGGCAACGGGACCTCGACCGCGTAGAGCCGCGACATGACGCGCTCCACATTGCCGTCCACAACCGTCGCCTGTCGGTCAAACGCGATGGAGGCGATGGCGGCGGAGGTATAAGGCCCGATGCCGGGCAGGGTTTGCAGCGCCTCGACCGTGTCAGGGAACTGCCCCTTGTGATCAGCCACCACCGCCCGCGCGCATTTCAGCAGGTTGCGGGCGCGGGCGTAATAGCCAAGCCCGGCCCAGGCGGCCATGACATCGGCATCCTCCGCAGCGGCCAGAGCGCGCACATTGGGCCAGAGCGTGGTGAACTTGATAAAGTAGCCACGCACGGCGGCCACGGTGGTTTGCTGCAACATGATCTCCGACAGCCACACCCGGTAGGGGTCCGGCGCGACACCAGCCTGTTTGTCCGCAGGGGGAACCCGCCAAGGCATGGCGCGGGCATGGGCGTCATACCAGCCAAGCAGCGTCTTTGGGTCGGGGATCTCACGCAAAGTTTATGTCTCCGATCTCTTGGTTTATGCTGTGTGCATCTCAGGTTTTATCGTATGACAACTGCAAGCACTTTCGAAAGGCGCCATGGCCCAGAAACCGACATATGCCAAGCGCAACACAGCGCCAAGGCCCGCCGCCCGAAAGCGCGGCTACGGGTTCAAAGCCATGTCGGGCCTGATCCAGAACCGGGTCAAGGGCGCGGGCGAAAAACGCGGCTTTGCGGTGATGCGGCTGCTGACCCACTGGGAGGACATCGTCGGCCCAGATCTGGCGCGCCTCGCCACCCCGGTGAAGATGGGGTATGGCCGCGAAGGGTTCGGGGCCACATTGACCATTCTGGTCACCGGGGCCAATGCGCCGATGGTGCAAATGCAGCTGCCGCAAATCCGTGAGCGGGTGAACAGTTGCTACGGATATGCCGCTGTCAGCCGGGTGGCGATCACCCAGACAGCACCTGTCGGGTTTCACGAAGGGCGCAGGCCTTTTGACGGCCCGCCCAAAAAGGAGAAACCTCCCGTCACGGCGGAGGTGAAAAAGGCCTCGGCTGATCTGTCGGACGGGGTGGAGGACGAGGGGTTGCGGCGCGCGCTGGACCTGCTCGCCCGGAATGTTTTATCGCGCAAGGATGCGCCTGAAAGGAACTGATATGAACCGTAACCTACTGCTCGCCGGTCTGGCCGTTATGGCCGTCGCAATCGGCGGCTTTTTTATGATGAACCGCTCCAGCACGACTGAGCTGCCGGGCATATCCGGTGCGGCACAGGCGCAGACGGCGGGCGATGTGGACACCTCCATTGTGCAGGAAATGACGCTGGGCGACGAGAACGCGCCGATCACCATGATCGAATACGCCTCCTACACCTGCCCGCATTGCCAGCGCTTCCATAAGGATGTCTTCCCGCAGCTCAAGGCCGACTATATCGACACCGGCAAGGTGAAATTCATCTACCGCGAGGTCTATTTCGACGGGCCGGGCCTGTGGGCCGGGATGACGGCGCGTTGCGGTGGCGAGGATCGCTTCTTCGGGATGGTTGACCTGATCTATGAAAACCAGCGCGAGTGGACCCAAGGCGCGCCCGCGCAAATCGCGGCCAACCTCAAGCGGATGGGCAAGCTTGCTGGCCTCAGCGACGAGCAGCTTGATGCCTGCCTGCAAGACGGGGAGAAAGCCCGCGCGCTGACAGCTGTGTTTCAGGAAAACGCGGAGCGTGACGGCATCCGGGCGACGCCGAGCTTTGTGATCGACGGCCAGCTGCAATCCAACATGTCCTACCCGGAGCTGAAAGCATTGCTGGACGCGAAACTGTAAGCCGCCTCACTGAGGAAGGAGCGCGTCGAACCCGCTCCAATCCTCAACCTTCAGGCGCACAGGCAAGGTCAGAACGTCAGACCGACAGGACGCGGGCAAACGCACCGCGTCCTTTTCTGTTGTGACCAGCTGCGCGCCAAGCCGGTCGGCCTCGCCAAGAAGCCGGGTCATCAGCGCGTCGGACAATGGCTGATGATCATCCAACGCCTCAGATTTGATGACCTCTGCGCCAAGCCGCTCCAGCGTGGCGAAGAATTTCTCGGGCATCCCGATCCCTGCGAAGGCCAACACCCGCAGCCCGTCCCAGTCCATGCCGGTTTGCAGCGGCGTCAGCTGGCCGGTCATATGCGGCAAGCTTTCCGGCAGGTCGTTCAACCCACAAAACCGCGCCTGCGCGCGTGGGGTGCCGATGCTCAGCAAAATATCCGCCCGCGCCAAGCCGACCTGCAAAGGTTCACGCAGCGGCCCGGCGGGCAGCACGCGGCCATTGCCAAACCCACGCACCGCATCGACCACCACCACGGAAATATCCTTGTGCACGCTCGGGTTCTGGTGCCCGTCATCCAGCACGATCACGTCGGCCCCGGCCTTGGCGGCGGCACGCGCACCTGCGGCCCGGTCCTTGGCCACCCAAACAGGCCCAAAGGCCGATAACAGCAACGGCTCGTCGCCCACCTGATCGGCGCTATGCCCGCGCTCATCGACCTGAACCGGGCCGTGCAGGCTGCCGCCATGCCCCCGGCTGACCACATGCGGGCTGACGCCCCGCGCCAAAAGCCGCTCTACCAGCGCCATCACGGTCGGCGTTTTCCCGGTGCCGCCCACATTGATGTTGCCCACACAGATCACGGGGATATCCAGCTTCTCAGGCACGGCCTTGGCAATCCGCCGCGCAGTGCCCGCCGCATAAAGCGCCGCAAACGGAGACAAAACGGCAGAGGTAAATCCGGCGGGGCGGTGCCAAAACGCCGGTGCCTTCACGCCCCCACCTCGAGCGCGTCCAGCATGTCGGTGATCTCGGCCAAGGCGCGCTCCGTGGCACCCGCGCCGCTCGACGTGACCTCCCACGCCGCATGCGCATAGGAGGCCGCCTTATGTGGCTCCAGCGTGTCAATCACCGCGCGGCCCAGCTCTTTGGCGTTGCGCACCGGGATCGCCGCCCCCGCCTCGTCGAGCCGCGAATAAATGTCCGGCGCATTGGTGACATAGGGCCCGTGAATAATGGCCGACCCAAGCGCGGCAGGTTCATAGGGGTTATGCCCGCCAATATTGACCAAAGAGCCGCCCAGAAATGTCGCAGGCGCAAGCCGGTACCACAAACCCATCTCGCCCAGAGTGTCGACCAGATAGACCTGCGTGGAGGGGTCCGGCTCCCGCCCCTCAGACCGGATCGCGACGCTCAGCCCCCGGCGGCGCAGCATCTCGGTTATCTCCGGCGCGCGTTCGGGGTGGCGCGGGGCAAGGATTAGCAACAGCCGATGGGCCGATTTCAGCGCGGCCAGATGCGCCTCCACGGCAATCTCTTCCTCGCCGGGATGGGTTGAGGCCGCCAGCCACACGGGCCGGGTCTTCAGCAGGTCCACGAAATGCAGCCGCTCGGCCTCGTCATGCGGCAATGCGCCGCTGCTTTCCTTCAGCGAGCCGATGACATGCAACGTGTCACGCCGCGCGCCCAGCCTGCGCAAATACCCCGCAGTGGCTTCGTCCTGCGCAAAAATACTGCCAAACCGTCGCAACACCGCTTTTGAGGCAGATGGCAGCCACCGCCAGCGGTCATGCGATACCCGCGACATCCGCGCATTGAGCAGCATCATCTTGGTGCCCCGCGCCGCGGTCTGGGTGATCAGGTTCGGCCACAGCTCGCTCTCGGTCCAGATCGCCACATCCGGTTTCCAATGGTCCAGAAACCGCGTCACATAGGGCCCGACATCCAGCGGCACAAACTGATGGATGATCTGCGCAGGCAGCCGGGCTCCCAACAGCTCCGCCGAGCTGCGGGTGCCGGTCGTCACCAGCACATTGAGGTCGGGAAACTCGTCCAGAATCTGGTCGATCAGCAGCAGCAGTGACAGCGATTCCCCCACGGAGGCCGCGTGAAACCAGATCAGCATCCCCTCGGGCCGGGGCTGTGACGCCTCGCCGCGACGCTCACTCACGCGGTCAGGGTCTTCTTTCCCAGCCTCAAGCCGCGCCTGCAATTTGCGCTCCGCAAAGCCCATCAGCCGGTTCGACACCGTCCGGTAGGCCAAAAGCCCCAGAGAGAACGCCACGCGCGCAGCCCCGCCTTAGTTGTCGAGTTCTTCGGTCGGGCTCGCCGCGGCCTCTTCGTCGCGCAGCCGGTGAATATGGGCGATGAAATAGCGCATATGCGCGTTATCCACCGTCCGCTGCGCCTCGGATTTCCACGCGTTATAGGCGCTGTCATAATCCGGGAACATGCCGACGATATGAATGTCATCGACATCCTTGAAGGCGTTCTTGGTCGGGTCGATCAGCTCGCCGCCAAAGACCAAATGAAGACGTTGTGTCATGAAGAAGCTCCCTTATTTCCGCGCTCGAGTTTACGGGAAGCGCCCGCCACGCAACAGAGGAGATTTACCGCCCCGCACTCAAAGCGCCCGCAGCCGGGGCAACAGCGCCGCATGCAAATCCGGGCCAGCCGCCAAACACCCGGAGGTCTGCGCGGTCGGGCTGTTGAACCGCAAAGGCGCGCCCGAGATTTCGGTGGCCGCGCCGCCCGCCTGCTGCACAATCAACGCGCCCGCCGCAATGTCCCATTCCCAACACGGGCGCAGCGTCAGCATTGCGTCAAACCGCCCCTGCGCCACCAACGATAAGCGATACGCCAGCGACGGTCTGAAATGCCGCGTCACAGGCGGCACGCCGTCATGCCAGTGCCGCTCCTCCATGTTGGATTTCGCCGCCAGTACCGTGGCCCCGTCCATCTGCGGCCGCGCGGTTGCCGTGATGGCCTCGCCATTCAACGTCGAAACCGCGCCGGTTTCAGCCGAATAGAGCCTGTTTATCGCCGGGGCCAGCACCACAGCTTTTGTGATCACACCCTTCTCCGCAATCGCCAGCGAATGCGACCAGGTCTTCTCCCCCGCGATAAAGGCCCGCGTCCCGTCGATGGGATCCACGATGAACACCCGCTCCCGGTCCAGCCTCTCGCCGCTATCCTCGGTCTCTTCCGAGAGCCAGCCATAGTCAGGCCGCGCGGCGCGCAGTTCGGCTTTCAGCATCGTGTCAATCGCCAGGTCAGCCTCCGTCACCGGGCCCTGATTGCCGCCCTTGTCCCACGTCTCAGGCTCCTCGCGAAAGAACCGCAAGGCGATCGCCGCGCTGGCCCGCGCGGCCTCAATCAGCAGGGTCTGGTCGTCACTCACCGGCAAGGATCAAACCTTCAACCGCAAGGCTCGGCACCACCCGGCTCAGATGCACCCGTGCGTCATTGGCCGGGCGTAAGCTCAGCATCATATCCCGCAAATTGCCCGCCAGCGTGCACTCATTCACCGGGTAGGCCAGCTGGCCCCCTTCCACCCAGAACCCAGACGCGCCCCGCGAATACTCCCCGGTATTAGGGTTAATCGTCGAGCCGATCATTGAGGTCACCAAGAGCCCGGTGCCCATATCGGCCAGCATCTCCTCCAGCGATTGGGCCCCTTGCGTCAGCGCAACATTGCTCAGCGACGGCGATGGCGGGCTCGACGTCCCCCGCGCCGCATTCGCGGTGCTGGCCATCCCCAATTTCCGCGCATTCGCCAGATCCAGCGTCCAGCTTTGCAACACGCCTTCTTTCACAATATGGCGCGGCGCGGTGGGCAGCCCTTCGCCGTCAAACGGTTTAGACCCTGAAATCCGCGCACGATGCGGGTCCTCGATCAGGTCCAGACCGGCGGGCAGCACCTGCTCCCCCATCGCGTCTTTCAGCCAGCTGGACCCGCGCGCAATCATCGCGCCATTCGTCGCCGTCAGCAAATGCCCGATCAGCCCGGAGGCCACGCGCTCGTCAAAAATCACCGGATAGGCTCCGGTCTTCGGCCTGCGCGCGCCAAGCCGCTCAACCGTGCGCTCCCCGGCAATCCGGCCAATCTCCTCCGGAGACGTCAAATCCCCTTGATAGACCCTGCTTTCGCCGAAATAGTCCCGCTCCATCCCGGTACCCTCACCGGTGATCGCAACGCAGGACATATGCCGACTGGTCCGCGCGTACCCTCCGCTGAACCCCTCCGAGCTGGCCAGATGAATGCGCTTGCTGCCATAGCCCGCCGTCGCCGCCTGTACTTGGGTCACGCCTTTGACAGCCAAAGCCGCGGCCTCCGCCCGCCGGGCATCTTCTTCCAAAGCGCTGGCATCCGGCTCCGCCGCCGGGTCCGCCAGATCAAGCGCGCGGGCGTCGCGTATATCCGACAATTGGTCCGCACCGGCCAAGCCAATAAAAGGGTCCTCCGGGGCCTCGCGCGCCATGAACACCGCGCGTTCCGCCATGGTCTTGATCGTGTCTGCGTCAATCAGCGAAGAGGATACACAAGACTGCCGCTGCCCCACCAAAACGCGCAAGCCCACCTCCGTGCCTTCCGAGCGTTCCGCATGTTCAAGCGCGCCGCCAAGCACGTCGATCGACACGCTCCGCCCGTCTACCGCGACCACATCCGCCCCATCCGCGCCTGCGCGTTTCGCGGCCGCAAGCAAGGATTGCGTGAGGTCTGACAAAGAGTGGGACATGAAGTTCGCCTTTCGCTGTATCCCGCCTGAGGTAGTGCGCGGCGCGGGGTGGTGCAAGCGCGGTTGTTATTGTGTATGCCTGCGACGGTGAGGCGAGGGGTGAATGACAATGATTGAAACGACCCAAACGGGCGACATGGCGTGGGTGACGATAAACCGTCCCGACAAGGCCAACGCGCTGACCGAAGAGATGCTGGAGCAGATCGCGCAGGCGGTCGAAGCAAGCACCGCCAAAGTGCTGGTGTTGACCGGGAAGGGCAAAGTCTTCAGCGCCGGGGCAGACCTTGACGCCGCCCGCGCGGGCCTTGCCACCAGCCCCGTTTGGGAGCGCGTTTCAGGCTCTATTGCAGCCTTTCCCGGCCTCAGCATCGCCGCTTTGAACGGCACCGTCGCGGGCGGCGCCTGCGGCATGGTGCTGGCCTGCGACCTTCGGATCGCCGCCGAGGGGGCCAAGCTTTTCTACCCCGTGATGAAGCTGGGCTTCCTGCCGCAACCCAGCGACCCCGCGCGTTTGACCGCTTTGGTCGGCCCCGCAAAAGCCAAGCTGATCCTGATGGCGGGCGCAAAATTAACCACGAATGAAGCGCAGGACTGCGGGTTGTTCGACCGCGTGACTGCCCCGGACGCCTTGCAAGAAACTGTGGAAACGCTTGCCACCGATTGCCGTGCCGCCGACATGTCCCACGTGACCGCCATCAAACAGATGATCCATGTCTAGCGCTTTGGTCGTGGGCACAGGCCCCGCAGGCCTCATGGCGGCCGAAACCATGGCGCGTGCCGGGCTGTCAGTGGTGATGACGGAGCACAAACCCTCCGTCGCCCGCAAATTCCTGATGGCTGGAAAATCGGGTCTAAACCTGACGAAAGACGAGAAAGACGCCGATTTCCTCCGCGCCTACGGCACTGCCGCCCCGTGGCTTGCACCCATGATCGACGCCTTCGGCCCGGCGGAGGTCATGGCTTGGGCAGAAGACCTCGGTCAGGACATTTTCACCGGCTCCACCAAGCGCGTCTTTCCCAAAGCGATGAAGGCCTCCCCCCTGCTGCGCGCCGCGCTGGCGCGCTTGGACACGTTGGGCGTGGAGCGCAAAACCCGCTGGCGCTGGACCGG
>CAYXIZ010000051.1:0-15481 GCA_964465485.1 uncultured Rhodobacterales bacterium
TCCCGAAGATCATGATGGAACGCCACAATATCTGCCCGCGTTACATCGTTGATTTTGCGGTTGCCGAGCGCGGGCACGATGTAGTTATCAATGCTGCTTCGATACCCTTTGGCGGTCGACGGTTTGCAATGCTGGGCGACATACTCCGTCATGAAGCGTTCGCAGAGTGACCTGATCGTTGGGTCGCGAACTTCTTTGAGCCGGACCTCCGCTGGGTTGCCGCCTCGCGCGACATCGCCAAGAAGGCTCTTGGCCTCAAGTCTTGCTTGATCGGCAGTAAGGACTCCATGTTGACCAATGGAGCGTCGCCGGGATCGCCCGCCACTGCGGTACTGCACAAGGTAGGTTTTGCGACCTGAGGGCAGGACGCGGACACCAAACCCAGACAAATCGGCATCCCAGACAAAGTAGTCCTCTTGGGCAATCTCTAGTTTTTCGACGGTCCTCTTTGTCAGTTTCTTCACGGTGAGCACTCCATTTCTTTGGTCCATTCTGGAAGCATGGCGGAAGCACCAGAACGGAAATACTGGCGTAAGTCGTGCGACGGGGTCGCAAACGAAGTCAACGTAAAATCGTTTGATTCCATGAAGTTATAGAAGACAGTAGAAGTAGATCGCAGTCAGGAGAAACCAGTTTTCCTCGGCTGTTAATCAATTGGTCGTAGGTTCGATCCCTACCGCCGGAGCCAATTTTCCTTGATCGTGAAGATGTTAGAGGGGTGCAGGCGCTCCTCTTCGGCGAGGTAGAGGTCCATTGGATGCATAGCGGGCGCGCTGTGGATCGACCATATCCTCTTTTGCACAGACATATCACCGCAAACATTCGGTTCTGCGCACCGTCAGGGGTGACGTGCCGGCCAAAGAGGCATGAACAGGGGTCTTCTTTCAGGTCGGCCAGATCGCTGTTGGGGGCGTCCTTTCAAAATTCAGCTGCCTGAATGGGGGAACGGCGGATGTCGCAGTTCGTCCTTTGAGGGACGCGCGTGCGGTGGCTGCGGCGATCTGAATTGCGTGGTCTGGCGGCAGCTCCTCGTGAAGCCCGTATAGCAGCCCCGCACAGAACGCGTCGCCCGCGCCGAGATGGCTCGCGATCTCGTCCGGGTCAAGTTGGTCGACCTTGTGGACAAGCCCAAGCCCCTCTGCGCCCAGCCAGACAACCGTTTCGGCACTGTGGATGATCACGGCGCGTTTCACGCCCATACCGAGTATGACCCGCGCCATATCAACCAACGCATCTTGCGATCCGCCGGGAGCTTTTCCGCTCGCAAGGGCTGCCTCGATCTCATTGGCGATAAAGTAATCCACGAAGGGTGCCGCAGAGGCGGTGATGTCTTGAAATCCGGGATGGTGGATCGACACAAGATCGACGCAGGTGGTCAGGCCCGCCTGTTGGGCGCGCTGCAAGACCTTCGCCGCGTTTGTTTCGCCGTCCTCGGCGGTTTCATCCAATTCGCCCAGGAGCGTAAGATATCCAAGATAGAAGATACGCGCCTGTGTGTCTGCGAAGGTGCCTACGGGGAAATCACTGACGCCCAATGCGTCATTTGCGCCGCCCTGATAGAAGAATGTGCGGCTTTGGCCCGCGACTGACATGACATGGGTATGTGCAGTGGCGATCCCGGTTTTGGTCCGCATCCCGGATGTCGGCAGCCCGAGCCGCTGACATTCCTCAAGAATGAACGCAGCCTGCTCGTCATCGCCGACGGCTCCCATAGGGTACAGCGGCACGCCGGTTTCCAGCCGTGCCAAGGCTGAAATCACGTTTGCGGCCCCCCCACCCATTCCGCGGGTCTGCTGGTGAATGCGCGTCAGTTCGCTTTCGTTGGGCCAGCGGTCAATGTCATGAACGAGGTCCACGATCCAATTGCCTGCGCAGATGATCCCTGACCGATCTGTCATCGGGTTGTGACGTCCGGTTTGGCCGCCGTGGATCGAAATCGAGATGCAGCGCCTTTCATTGCGCGTAGACCACGTCTTGCACGCTGTGGCTTGTCCCGGCCTTCAATGCCGCCGTGAGAATAGCGTGATGGTCGGCGGCCTCTTGCGGCGTCACACAAGGGAACCCATTCGCGTCACCGCCAGCCAGCTCATCCAGATAGGCCGCCCACATCTGTTGCAGCGCATCGGGGAAGCCAAATTCGAAAATGCCACCGGTGATGGTGGGGAACCGGGACTGAAACCCCAGGTCTTCCACATTCCAGACCTGGGAGCCTCCGTCATAGTCCATGAACTGCCATTGCCGTGGGTTCTTCGTTGAGAAGCGCGCGCTTTTGCGCGTGCCGAGGACTTTGATGCTCCATGTGTTGGAGTGACCGGGGGCGACGCGCCATGTTTTCAGAACCAGTGGAAAGCCGCCTGCGCCGTCTTCGACATGGCCCGTGATCGTCGCGTTGTCCCATGTCTCGCAAGGGACCGTGCCGCCTTTCCCATCGGGGCGGGTCGGGAACCGATTGACGAGCGAGGCCGACACGGATTTGGGCCGCCATCCCAGCCTGAGCGGTACGTGGAGCACATGCATCCCAAGGTCCCCCATGCAGCCATATGCGCCGTTCACATCGACCATGCGTTTCCAGTTGATGGGCTTATCGGGGTTCAGATCGGAGGAATGCAGAAAGGCGGCTTCAACTTCGATGATGTCGCCCAGATCGCCGGAGCGGACGAAGTCGATGACCTTTTGCGCACCGGGGTAGAATGGCATCTCTGACGAGCATCTGACGAAACAGTCAGGGTGGGCCTTGATGGCCGCCTGGATCTGTTTATTTGCCGCGGCATCAATTCCAAACGGCTTCTCGCCAAGCAAGTGTTTTCCGGCAGCCAGGATATCGGGGTATATGTCATGGTGAAGATTGTGCGGAACAGCGCAGTAGACCGCGTCGACCTCTTCGTTTGCCAAGAGCTCACGGTGGTCGCGGGTCACTTGTTTGACCGTCGGGACATTGTCGGAAAACCAGTCTGTCAGATCAGGATTGAGATCGCACACAGCCACGATCTCCGGGCGGGCACGGGTCTGAGACAAATGCAGCCACCGCGCGGCTGCGGAGGCAAATTCGCGGCCCATCAAGCCGCAGCCAATGACGCCGAAGCGAATAACCTGCGTCACGCGATCATGCCCAGCGCGTCGGCGACGGATGTGCCGTCATGAACCACCGCCATCAGCGCCTTGGTCATGCCCGCGGGGTTTGAATGGTGGATCACGTTTCGCCCGTAGACGATGCCTTTCGCGCCCTGCCCCATCAGCTCTGCCGTTCTGTTCAGGATTTCTTCGTCACTGACCTTGCCGCCGCCTCTGACGAGAACGGGGATGCCTTGGGCGGTTTCGATGACGCGATGATACTCCTGCACGTTATCGCAAGGGTCGGCCTTGATGATATCCGCGCCCAGCTCCACCGCTTGCCTGACCAAGGCGAGGATTTTGTCGATGTTTCCATCGACCATATAGCCGCCCGCCTTCGCGTTATCCTGCATCACCAGAGGTTCCACCATCAAAGGCATGCCGGTCAGGTCGCAAGCGCGCTTGAGGGTCGTGATGTTCTTGATGCAGGCGGCATGCACCTCTGGCTGGTCGGGCAGCATCAAAAGGTTCACCACGACGCAAGCGGCGTCCAGCATGACACCTTGCTGGGCCGCATCCTCGATCACGACGGAAAACAGAGATCGCGGCAGCGGGTTTCCGTACACATTGGCGATGTCGGTCCGCAAGACCAAGGCGGGGCGCGTCTTTCCGGTCATGGATTGCAAAATCGGTGCGGTTCCCGGCGTCAGCTGAATTGCATCCGGCGCGGCCTTCGCCACCACAGCAATCGCGTCATGCATATTTTCAATGCCACCCAGAAAACCGGGCTCGTTGAACATGCCATGATCGATCGCGACGTCAAAACACTTCCCCGATGGGCCGAACAGCCGGTTCATGCGTGCCAGTTTCATGTGGTTTACTCCCCCTACCGTTGCGGAAAGTAAACCACAGGGAACCCGGTCTCGAAAGCCCAAACGCCTTGTTTTTACATAGCGAATGACCGACGATCTTGTCAGAGCTAGTGGAGGAGCCGTCGTGACCCGCGTTGATGCACATCACCATTTCTGGAACCCGGCGCGTGGTGATTACGGCTGGATGCCGCTGGATGATCCGATTTTGGCGAAACCTTACGGGCCATCGGATGTGTCGCAGGCGCTTGAAGACGCCGCAGTGGGCCAGACCGTGCTGGTTCAGGCGGCCCCGACGGTGCATGAAACAGAGTATCTGCTCGGCATTGCAGATGCGTGCCCATCCGTGGCCAAAGTCGTCGGGTGGATAGATTTCGAGGACCGGACATCGGCCGAGACTCTCCGGCGCCTGGCCCAGCACCCGAAGTTTTCGGGCGTGCGCCCAATGATACAGGATTTGCCCGATGACGACTGGATGCTGCGCCCGGATATCCAATGGGCCTATGAGGCGTTGATTGACTTGAACCTGACCTTTGATTGCCTCGGGCTTCCAAGGCATCTGGCGCATTTTCATACGCTTCTGTCGCGCTACCCGGAACTGAGGGCCGTCATCGACCATTGCATGAAACCGCAGATCAGGGACGGCTCTGACACGCATTTCAAGATGTGGGCGGAAGGTCTTGGGCGGCTGGCCGAAGATACCGGCGCCTTTTGCAAGCTGTCCGGGCTGGTCACGGAAGCGGATACTGATTTTTCCGTCGCGACGCTGAAACCCTACAGCGATTTTGTGATCGAGGCATTCGGCGCGACACGCGTGATGTGGGGCAGCGACTGGCCGGTGGTTCGGCTGCGCGCGGAATATTCTGAGTGGTATGACATGAGCACTGAGTTGACCGCCCATTTATATGCGCCCGAACAAGAGCAGATCTTTGCAGGGTCGGCGCGTCGGTTTTATGACTTTTAGCCCCTAGGGTGCGCTTGGAACGACGATGGCGCGGACCTCTCCTTGCAGGGGCGGTGCGGCAATGGCTTCGGCTGCTTCAGCGAGCGAAATTCTCCGACTGATCAGAGGAGCGACGGAGATGCTGCCGCTCGCTATCATCTGTGCCGCACGGCCATGCGTGAACGGATTGAGGAAGCTGAAATGCATCTGAATTTCGCGAAAGAGCAGATCGAAGGGTTCAATCGGCACCTGTTCGCCCTGCGGCAGGACGCCAAGGATCACCACCCGCCCGCCGGTACGCGTCAGCTTGGGGGAGAGGGCAACCGTCTCGACAACGCCCGCGCATTCGACCACCGCATCCGCGCCACCGGGCCAGATGCCGCGAAAAGCGTCTTCGTCGCCAACCGCATGATCCGCGCCGAGTGACAGGGCCAGCGCCTGCTTCTCTGCACTGCGGGTCAGCAAAGCCACCTCTGCGCCCGCGCGTTTGGCAAGTTGCACCGCCAATAACCCGATGACGCCTCCGCCGATGACCAACACCTTCTCGCCCGCTTGGACGGCGGCCAGGTCCATACCGTGGATGGTGCAGGCCAAAGGTTCGCAAAAGGCACCGTGCAGCGGGTCCAGATCCTTGGGCAGCAAGACCGCTTTTGAGGCTGGAAAGGCGCAAAACTCAGCAAAACCACCATCGCGGTGAATGCCCGTTGCCATGTTGTTGGCACAGAGGTTCACGCGGCCCCGCAAACAGTGCTCGCACGTCCCGCACCACGTATTCGGGTCGCAGGTCACACGGCTGCCATTGGAAAAGCCCGTGTCCCCGGCGTCCACGACGATCCCGGAAAACTCATGGCCCAGCGTTTTGCCGGGCACCGATGGAAATTCGCCTTTGTAGAGATGGCGGTCGGTTCCGCAGATCCCGGCGGCCTCAACCTTGATCAGTATTTCGCCCGCGGCTGGAGACGGGACCGGCACGTCAACCGTGCGAATGTCGCCTGTCTTGAAAAGCTGAGTGGCTTGCATCATCCCTCCCGCAGCTGCGTGATATTTGCGATTGCAGCGTCGGTCTCCGAAACGGTCAAGAGGCCAAACTGCATATCAATGCGCCAGGTGTCGCCTGCCCCAACGGTTTCCACCCGGCCTTTGGCCTTTTCGGCGGTGTAGCCTTCGACGCCGGATGTTGAAGGAAATGCGATGCCGAGACCGTCTTGATCCGGGGTCCGGCAGATCCAGCGCGTGCAAAGCCGTGATTGATCGGGGCGGCACCGCACATAGTCCGCGGTGCCGTCAGGGTGCTTTTGCAAGGCATGAGCAAAGCCATCCGCATCCGCTTTCAGATCAAGCTCGAACACCACTTCCGGATCGAAAGCCAGATCGGGAGCGAGGACATGATGCGCGATGGGGTTTTCGGCCAGATCTGCCAGGAACTCCGCATATCCGGGCTTTGGCGTCACATGCGACGGGATAGACCTGCGCACCCGAACCGAGGCGGGGGTGTAGTCGGCGGTGTAATGCAGCTCGCCGTGATCCACGGGGCGGAAATTGGCATGGCCCAGATACATCAGATCCATCGGCGTGCGTTTCAGGTTTTCGACGGAAACGGAGACATCCATCAAGGCTGACCCCGCTGACAGCGTTGTCTCAATCGTGGCGCGGTAATTGGTCGAGAAAGCCACAGTATGCTGATAGCTGCCCGCAACCGTCAGGCTTTGCATATCGGGATCAATCTGCACCCAAGCTGTGTCAAAGGGGGCGTTGGGCAGCTCACCATGCAGGGCATGTGTGTCTTTTGGCCCCGGCGCGCCCAGCCCGGTGATCCCGCAATGGATCAGGAACCCACCATAGGTTTCCAGATAGGTGCGGGTCTCTTTTGGCTGATCAAACATCGACCGCATCGTCAGGTCTCGCCCGTCAAATTCAGCGCGCCAGACCTGTTGGCCTTGATAGGGCAGCATGGTGATTTCGCCACGTCCATTCCGGACCCTCAGGCCAGCGACACCGCTGGCAAAGCGAAACGTGCTGACCGAAAACGCACCGGATTGGCAAAGCGGCCGCTCTACCTCAGTGAACATAGAAGGGTAAAGCTCGATCCGCATCACCGCTTACCGAATTCGCTGACCGCTGGTCTCATCAAAGACGAACAGATGCTCGGTTGGGATGATGACCCCGATGTCATCGCCCATTTCACCGGCGAATTCCTTGGGCGCCTTGACGGCGATCTGATCCTCGCCCCATGCAACCGTGACGAGCGCATGATCCCCGATCAACTCGTTGGTAAAAATCTTGCCCGACAGCGTGCCTTCGGAGGGTGACGTAATCCTGCAATCTTCCGGCCGTATGCCCATAACGGCCTTCTCTGCATGGCCGGAGACAGCCGTTTGGACATGCACGCCATTAGTCAGGAACCGGCTTCCACCCAGACTGCCATGCACCACATTCATCGGCGGCGAGCCAATGAACTGGGCCACAAACAGGTTGGCCGGGTCGTTGTAAATCTCCGCCGGGGTTGCAAGTTGCTGCAACACGCCTTTTTCAAGGATGGCGACCCTTTGGGCCAGCGTCATCGCCTCGATCTGATCATGGGTCACGTAGATCGTAGTGATGCCCATCGACTTTTGCATATGCTTGAGCTGCGCGCGCATGTGGCCGCGCAGTTTTGCATCCAGATTGGACAACGGCTCATCCATCAAGAAGACCGATGGGCTCCTGATGATCGCGCGGGCCAGGGCCACGCGTTGGCGCTGACCACCCGACAGGGCACGTGGATAGCGGTCCAGCAGGTTCTCAATCTGAACCTGCGACGCCGCATCATGGATCGCGGCATCCATGTCTTCCTTGCCCATACCGCGCACTTTCAGCGGGAAACCGATGTTTTCCGCCACGGTCTTGTGTGGGTAGAGCGCGTAGGATTGGAACACCATCGAGATGTTGCGATATTTGGGCAAGATATCCGTGACATTCTCATCGCCGATATAGACCTGACCGCCGGACGGCGTTTCCAAACCCGACAAGATGCGCAGCGCCGTTGTCTTGCCGGACCCGGATGCGCCGAGCAGGACGATAAACTCGCCCGGCTCCACGACCAGATCAAAGTCGCGCAGGACTTTCACATCGCCGAAGCTCTTTTCGATATTCTCAAATCTGACAGAGGCCTGATTGCCGAATTCTTTCATTCCTTAACCTTTCACCGCGCCCGATAGGACGCCCTTAGAAATGAACCGTGTCAACAGGATCGACATCAGTATGACGGGGATGATCATCACCACGATCAGGGCGCACATTTCCCACCAGAAGATGCCTTTCTCCCCGGTGTTCTTGGCCGCGATCATGATGGGCATTGTCTGGACCTTGACCGTCGCCAGAAACACCGCAAAGAGATACTCGTTCCAGCTGAGCACGAGGATCAGCAAAGTGGTGGCAGCGAGACCCGGACGGGTCAGCGGCATGACGATTTCCCAGAAAATGCGCGGACGGGTGGCACCGTCAAGCTGCGCGGATTCCTCCAACTCAATTGGAAGATTGGCGAAGAAATCATGCATCAGCCAGACGACGATGGGCATATTCGCCACCGCATAGAGCAGGATCAGGGCAAGATGCGTATCCAACAACCCGACGGCCTGAAACATCACATAGATCGGTATGACCACGACGATGGGTGGCAAAATACGCTGCGAGATGATCCAGAACAGGATGTCACCGTTCTTGAGCGAGGTTTTGAAGACCCCCCTGAGCGCGCGTAACAGCAAAAAGAAGAAGGCCAAAGCGACGGCGGTTGCGGCCCACCATGGCGCGCCCGCGTAGATGGTTGCGAAGATCACGCCCACGAGGAGCAGAACGAAGATGAGGATGTTGCCGAAACGCGGAGCGTATTGGATGCGTGCCAGCGCATATGCGGCCATGGAGCCCACGCCCACGCAGAGCCCGGTCGAGAAGATGCTGATGACGACCGAGTTTGTGAAGGCCAGATAGATCTTGCAAATTTGCGGCTCCATCGGGGCCAGTGACACCACGGGCGAGACGACGAACACGAAGGAGTTGTAAACCAACAGCCCCAACTGGCGGGCGATCGCTCCAAAGTTGCAGTTCGGGTCTTCGGTGAACTGGATCCGCCACGCATCAAGCGTCGGCTGAAAGTCAATGAAGGGCAGATAGAAAGGGCCCTGATTGACCGCCGCTGCGTCTTTGAACGAGGTGATGATCACCCAGTAGATCGGAAACAGCACGAAGAGCGACCAGATCAGCAGCAACGTATGGGCCAGAAGCTTGGAGACGGGGGACATTTTGCCAACGGCGGGGGCCTCGAACAGGCGTTGCATCAGCGTGCGATTGGCAAGCCGGAAGCGGAAGGAAGAGGCGTCTTTCATGCGCGAGCCTTTTTGATTTGCCCGAGGACAACGTAGTTGAAGAAGGAGGCGCAGACGACGACCGTCAGGATCAGCAGCAGATAGGCAATCGCAGCAGAGGACCCCAGATCATTGGCCCGCCAGATATACATCGAGTGCAATGTCATCGACTCCGTCGCCGAGCCGGGACCACCGCCGGTCATGATGTTGGGCAGATCGACGATCTTGAAGGCCTCGATCATCCGGATCAACAGCACGGTGACTGCGACGGGCAGGATCTGCGGCCAAGTGATCTCCTTGAAGATTTGCGGGCTTGACGCGCCATCCACCTGCGCCGCCTCAACATGGTCGCGTGACACGTTCTCGAAGGCGGCCAGCATGCAGATGAAGATAAACGGGATCCATTGCCAGCTGTCGCTGACCACCATCATGAAACGCGCCGACCAGGCATCTGCCGACCAGATCCAGTCTTGCAAACCCATGAAGCCCAGAATTGGCTCGATTGGGCCCTTGGTGACATCCGCCACCATGCGCATGGCGTATCCGACGCCCAAGGGGGTGATCATGAGCGGGATGAAGAAAATGACCCGGAAGAAATTTTTGCCAGATATCGGTTGGGAGCACAGAAAGGCGAGCCCCGTGCCGATCGCAAATTGAAGGGCGCAGCCGACAAAGACATAGAAGAGCGTCGTATACAGCGTCCCGATTGAGTTGCCGGACAGCAGCGACGCACACAGGATCCAAGACAGGAAAATTGCCATCGCCGCCGATATCGTTCGCCCCAGCATGCCCACCCATGTGGTGATCTTGCGCGACCGCCAAAGCCAGACCAGCACGGCAACCGTGACAATGGCGAAGACGGCATAGCCGAAGAGGCTGACAGGGTCGGTGCGCCCCAAGAAATGCACCTCGCTGCTGCCAAAGAACTGTTTGGAGAAGTTGCGGAAACCGACATAGCGAAACTTCAGGCCATCAGGCGTGAACCGCACCCGGCTGACGGCGAAAAAGATGGAATAGATCGTCGGAAAAATTGCGAAAATAAGGATCAGCGTGACGCAAGGCGCAATGAAAAAGGTCCCGGAATGCCGGTCCACCCATTCAGCAAAGCGCTCACGCCGGGTCGTGCCAGCCGGAGGAAACCCCGGCTGGCGCATGTCATCAAGACTTGCCATCAGACAGCTGGATCAGTTGCCAAGAGCGAGAGCTTGGGCTGCAATTTGTTCGTCGCGGCCAAAGTCCTCGGTGATCTCTTCCCAGCCTTCTTCGATATTTTCGAGGGCTTCGTCGACCGAGATCTCTCCGGCCAGATAGCGCGCGAGCTGTGTGTCCAGAACAACAGCCGTATATTGCTGAGCACCCGGAATTTTCATGTCAGATGCCATGTTCGGGTTGTTCAGCGCGCCGTTGATTGCGCCAAGATAGTTCTCGGCCAGCTCTTTGGGCATACCGGCTTCGACCCAAAGGTCAGTGCTGGCAAGCTGCGAGTTGCGGTATGGGTTGTAGCCCGTGGCCCCGCGTGTCACGTCCACGCCGGATTGTGCGGCTTGGTTCATGTAGGACAGGAACGCATAGGACGCGGCTTTGGTCTTTTCGTCCGCGTTCGCGTTGACCGCACCGGCCCAGCCGCCGAAGGCTGCGAAAGGTGCGTAGTTTATACCGTCCACCGCATGTGGCGCGCTTTCGGCGGACACAGGAACCAACTCGCCCGTTGCCCGGTCCAGCACCTCGGTCGAGCCAATCGCTGAGATGGCGTACATCTTGCCTTTGATCGCCGTGGCGTCATCGTCAAGTTGCAAAGTACCCGGATCGCCCCATTCAACGATCAACCCGCACCGGCCTGCCTTAAACAGCGCACGTGTGTCGCCAATGTCGAGGTTCAGCTCTTCCGGTGGACCGTATTTGCCGGTCTCCTTGTAAAGCTCAAACGCTTTGCGCCAGCCGGCGTTGTTGACAATTGGTGCCATCGTGGCGTTGTCAAAGTGGAAGCCCTGCGCGGTGCCTTGGGTCTGCACAATCGGCGCAGCAAAGGTTTGGATCGCAAAATAGGATTGCGCATTCCGCTTCTTGAAAATGCAGGAGCCGTAATCAGCCTCGCCGTCGCCATTCATGTCCTTGCCATGAATTTTGGACGCGACATCGAGATACTCTTCCCAGGTCTTTGGTGGCTCCAGTCCGGCTTCGGACAGCACGTCAGTGCGGTAATAGACCATCTGAAAATCGCCATCGACCATCAGCATCTTGGTCTTGCCGCCGACTTTCTGGCCAAACTCGCGGAAATACGGCGCGATGTCGTCTATGTCGATTTTATCGTCTTCGGCGATATAGGGGTCGAGGTCTTCCAGCAGGCCCGCGGCATCAAGCTCAACTCCCCAACCGGCCGCGAAAACACCAACATCAATAGAATTTGTACCGGTTGCCCAGTCGTTTTGGATTTTTGGGAAGATCTCTGCAAACGGCACTTCCGTTACAACGATCTTCGCCCCGGTTTCGGCTTCAAAGTCCTTGCCGCGCTCCGCGAGTGGCCCCGCGATCACGTAGCCGGGGCGTGTCAGGATGTTTACCGTGACCCCTTCAAAGTCTTGCGCGACAGCAGGCGCACACACTGAGCCCAAAGCGGCAGCGCTCACAGACAGCGCCTTAAGATGCTTGTTCAACATCACAAATTCCTCCCAGAATTTACTATAATTTACGTGGTTTCTCCGTCCCAAGTGTTAACACCCTAGGATGCAAATTTTTGTCTGGCTAGAAAAAACTCGATATTTTCAACAGCTGTTCTGCCAATCTGCTGCCTAGAAATTGCGCAGATGATCTGTTCATGTGCTGTGGAGCGGGTCGTCAATGCTCGGTCCTCTCTCGAGTTCAAAGAATTGCGCGACCAGCCCCGATCTTTGCGGAAAACACCCCATCGGCCCCACCCAAACAGGGACGTCAGGCACAAACTTCGCGACGCGCAACACCTGCCACCGCCCGGACTGTGTCATGAAATACGTGATGATAGCTCCGCCGATGCGGGTCAGCCGGAGGCGTTGTGGCCCGGCCAGTTTTTCCTAGCACGATCGACAAATGGGGTGAGTTCCAGTGTCTGCCTTCCTGTCGATGGTGGCTTCACCGCCGTCTAGCGGGGCAGTTTCGCATCCTCGTGCAGAAGCCCTCTTGTTTTGAGCGTCGACCAAAAGTCGGATGGGATTTCGACGCCGAACCATTCGACGATCTGTTCGAGCTCTCCGGTGTCACGCGGGCCGGGGATGACCGAAGAGACAATAGGATCACCCAGAGGAAATTGCAGCGCGGCCGCCGCGAGCGGGATGTTGAACGCGTCCGCGATATCCGCCAATCCGCGGGCACGCTCAATGACGTTTTCAGGTGCTTTGGCGTAGTTCCACGTGTCCCGTCCGACCAGAATGCCTGAATTGAAGGGACCACCGCAAATGAGTGTTGTGCCCGCGTCCCGACAGGCTGGGATAAGTGCATCCAAAGCCGTTTGTTCGAGCAGCGTATAGCGCCCTGCCAGCAAGAAGACGTCCCAATTGCCGATGCCCAATGCGTCCTGACAGACCTCGTTCTCGTTCACACCAAGCCCAATGGCTTTCACCCGGCCCGCGCGCCGCAACTCATCCATTGCGCGGTAGCCACCCTCTGCGAGATCCCGGAAGTGGCGCAGGTTCTCGTCGCCGTGCTGAAATGCGCCGATGTCATGGGCAAGCAAGATGTCAATTCTGTCGAGGCCGAGACGTTGAAGATTGTCCTCAAACGCCCGCATGACCCCGTCATAGCTGTAGTCGTAGACAACATGGAACGGGAGCGGATCAACCATCCCAAACTCTGCGGGGTTGGCAACAGCGCCGGGGACCAATAACCGGCCAACCTTGTCGGAAAGCACGTAGTCCGAGCCGCGCAGAACATCGCCCATAACGCGCTCGGACCGTCCGAAGCCGTACCAGGGAGCGGTGTCGAAATAGCCGATACCGGCCGCCTTGGCGGCCCGGATCAGGTCTGCGGCCTGTCCATAGCCGAGATCAACAAAGTTGCCACCCAGCGGCGCGCCACCCAGCCCAAGGACATCGACCTTGAGATCCGTTTGACCAATTCTTCTTTGTTCCAACACCAACACATCCCTCTCGCATCTCGCGATTTGCGTGCCCTCAAGGCAGGCTCTACCCTTTATGCAGGCTTCAGGCCCATCTGCCTACGCCCCAATTGACCTGCTCCCCTGAATTGTCCGGTGTTTTGAGGCAGCCTGCTGTCCAACGAAAGAGACGGACGACGAAGAGAAGGCGCTTGAGGTCGATACATCGCTGCCAGATGAGCGTGTCGCCCGGATCTTGGCTTGGGCGATTCTCTTGGAAGCCGCGGCCAGAGGGGGTTTTGGCGTTCATCTTCATGGGTAAGCGGGGGTGTTTCGGGGGGTATGCTGGTGGGTTTCTTTACTTTATTATTGTTATATATCATAGGTTTACTTGGTATTTTCCAAGATGAACCGAATATGAACAGCTTGTTCGCTCTCCATTAAATGCGAATGCGGCACAAATAGGACATCGACGAACGGAGCGGCCAAGTCATCTAGCCTCTTCTAGACCCCTCCAAGGGGCCGCCCTGACCGCCGATAGGACTTGAGACGACGACGTGCCGAGCCGGGCACTGCAAGATGCGCGACAGCGAAACCGGGTCTTCCAGCCCACGCCGTCGCATAAGCGCCCCGGCCCCGCGCAGATGACATAGAATTTTGACGACGCAGATTGACACGCTACACACCCTCCGGGCGATCCCCTCTGATCCCACCCCTCACGCAAAGAACAGGCCGCCTCCGGGCGGTCTTTTCTTTTGACGGGGCCGTTTGAACCTTGAGCGAACGGCACCAAAATCAGCTCAGTTCGGCCATAGCTTTGCCAGATTTCTTTGCGACTTTTTCCGCATGAGAATTCTATTGGCAGAAGACGAACAGGTTCTGAGCGACCAGATCAAAACGCTCCTGATCGCCGAGGGGCGCGCGGTGGATACCGTGGCCGACGGCGATGAGGCGCATTTTCTGGGGTCCACGGAACCTTATGACATGATCATCCTCGACATTGGCCTGCCGGGGCAGGACGGGATTTCCGTGCTGAAGAAATGGCGCGCGGAAGGCATTGACACGCCGGTGCTGATCCTGACCGCGCGGGACGGCTGGTCTGACCGTGTGGACGGGCTGGACGCCGGCGCGGATGACTACATGACCAAGCCGTTCAACATGTCTGAGCTGGCCGCCCGCGTGCGCGCGACGCTGCGGCGCAAAACCGGGCAAACCAACCCGATGTTCGAGAAAGACGGGATCAGCTTTGACACGCGCAATGGCCGGGTCGCGGCCAATGGCATGCCGGTGGACCTGACCAGCCAAGAGGTCGCGGTGCTGTCCTATCTGGTGCATAATAGCGGGCGGCTGATTTCGCGCACCGAGCTGTCGGAGCATATCTATGCCTATGATGGCGACCGCGACAGCAACACGATTGCGGTGTTCATCACCCGGCTGCGCAAAAAGCTGGGCCCGGATTTCATTCAGACCATCCGCGGGCGCGGCTATATGATTGACGCCGCCTGATGCTGTCGCTGCGCAAACGCGCGTTGATTGGCGGTGCGCTGACGGCTGTGATCGTCTTGGCCGTGGGCACGTATTTGCTATACTCGCTGATGGGCACGATTGCGCTGTCGCGGTTCGACAACACACTGAAAGACCGCCACACCCAGCTGATCATTGCGCTGAATGATGCCGAAGGTGACCCGGCACGGCTTTCGGAAAATATTTTTGATCCTGCATTTCGGACGCCCTTTTCGGGGCGCTACTGGCAGATCATTGCGCCGGATGGGCGGGTCTTCACCTCCGACTCCATGCTGAGCGAAAGGTTGGACGTGCCCAGCGGCATCGTTGAGGGCGCGTTGTTTCGTGACGCGATTGAAATGCGTTCGGAGCCTGTGCGCATGGTGCATCAATCGGTGCGCCTGTCGGATGGCAGCACCTGGGGCGTCACCGTGGCGGAGGCGCGCGAAAGCCTGACCATTGAGCGCGCGGCGACGCGGCGCAGCTTGCTTTTGGCCTTTGCCCTCTTGGCGCTGCTGGTGTTCACGGGCGCGATTGTGCAGACCACGGCGATCATGCATCCCATAGACCGGCTGCGCAAAGACGTGGCGGGCCGCTGGGAGCTTGAGGAAGGGTTGAACCCGGACGAATATCCCGAAGAAGTGGCCCCGCTGGTCACAGACATTAACGACCTTCTGGAGCGCAACCGGGAGATCATCGGCGGCGCGCG
>CAYXIZ010000052.1:0-14928 GCA_964465485.1 uncultured Rhodobacterales bacterium
CCAGCTCCACCACCGCCGCGTGCAGCTGGTTGGTGTCGCGCATGGGCGCTGTGCAGCCCTCGAGATAGGACACATACGAGCCCTCATCCGCGATGATCAGCGTGCGCTCGAACTGGCCGGTGTTTTCGGCGTTGATGCGGAAATAGGTGCTCAGCTCCATCGGGCATTTGGTGCCTTTGGGGATGTAGACGAAAGACCCATCCGAGAAGACCGCCGAGTTTAGCGTGGCATAGAAATTATCCGACTGAGGCACCACCGTGCCGAGGTATTTTTTGACCAGCTCGGGATGCTCTTGGATGGCCTCCGAGATCGAGCAGAAAATCACGCCCGCCTTTTTCAGCTCTTCCTGGAAGGTCGTCCCCACGGAGACGGAATCGAAGACCGCATCGACGGCGACCTTGCGCCCCTCAGCGGGAATATCTTCGGCCCCTTCGACGCCTGCAAGGATCATCTGCTCCTTCAGCGGGATGCCGAGCTTCTTGTAGGTTTCCAAGAGCTTGGGATCGACATCATCAAGGCTTTTCGGCTTCTCGGCCATGGATTTGGGGGCCGCATAATAATAGATGTCCTGAAAGTCGATCTGCGGGTAGTCCACCATCGCCCATTCCGGCTCTTTCATCTGCTTCCAGCGGGCGAAAGCCTCAAGGCGCCACTCCGTCATCCATTGCGGCTCTTTGTTTTTCTCGGAGATCAGCCGGACAATGTCTTCGTTCACGCCAATCGGCGCGTAATCCATCTCGATCTCGGTGTTCCAGCCGTATTTATATGCGCCGCCGACCTCACGGACCGCGTCCACGGTCTCCTGATCCACACCTTCTTTGACATCCGTGTCGAGTGACATCTGCTTCTCCTAAGCTAGGCCGCTTTGGCCCTGAATTTCTTATATGCGGCGCACCACGCATCCGCGAAGCGCAAAACCTCGTCTCTGCTCGTCTCCGGCCCCAAGGAGACCCTGACGGCACTTGCGGCCGCCCCCTCGTCGTACCCCATCGCCAGCAACACCCGGCTGGCCTTCACCTTGCCGCTGGAACAGGCCGAGCCCGCGCTGATCGCAAACCCCGCCAAATCCATCGCCATCACCTGCGTCTCGCCTTTCCAGCCGGGCGTGATGAAGCAGGACGTGTTTGGCAAACGGTCACTGTTCCTGCCTACAAAAATAGTGTCCGGTGCCTCACTCTCAAGAGCTTCTTCTAGACTCTTTCTAAGGTCTGCAACCCGTTCCCAGACCCCGTCCGCCACATCTTTGGCCGCCTGCGCCGCCGCCGCGCCGAAACCCGCGATGCCGATCAGATTTTCGGTCCCCGAGCGGCGGCCCATTTCCTGCCCGCCGCCTTTGATCTGTGTCGCCACATCAAGCCCCTGTCGCAGCACCAGCGCGCCGATGCCCTTGGGCCCGCCCAGCTTATGCGCCGAGATCACCGCCATCTGCGCCCCCGACCATGAAAACGCCACCGGCATCTTGCCAAAACTCTGCGTCATGTCGCTGAGCGCCAGCCCGTCGGGCAGTGTCTGCACCACGCCTGTCTCGCTATTGGCCAGCTGGAGCGCCGTTTGCGCGGGCGCGCTAACGCTCACCTGCCCCTGCGCGTCCACAGGCAAAGCCCCATCCGTCCAAGCGCCCACCGCGTCATGCTCGATCGCGCCGCTGGCCAGATCGCGCCCTGCGCAAGCCAAAGCCGCAGCCTCCGTGGCCGAGGAGGTAAAGACGATATCCGCCCCCGAGGCCCCAAAGGCGTCCGCCACCTGCGCGCGGGCGCGCTCCATCAGACCTTTGGCGGCGCGCCCCTCCGCATGGACCGAAGAGGGGTTGCCCACCACATCCATTGCCGCGTTCATCGCGTCGCGCGCCTCAGGGCGCAGCGGGGCGGTCGCGTTGTAATCAAGGTAAATGCGCCCGCTCACTCGTCGATCACCTCAAACAGGTTCGGCACCGCAGGGCATGGCGTAAGATCATTGCCGACCACGTCCGACAGCCGCGCCTGATGCAAAAACACATAGACATGCGCCGACAGGCTTTCCCACAAACGGTTGGTCATGGATTGCGCTTTCGACCCCGAGGACGCGCCGGAGGCCCCGGCACCAGTATGGAGCGCATTGACCGTTTCGTCGACCGCCTCGAGAATTTCGGACACCCGGATCGCATCGGCGGATTTGGCCAGCTTGTAGCCGCCCCCCGGCCCGCGCATGGAGGTCACGATACCGGCCCGGCGCAGTTTCACAAAAAGCTGTTCAAGATAGGGCAGCGAGATGTCTTGCCGCGCGGAGATCTCGCCCAACGACACCAGCTCGCTTTCGGAGGCCAAGGCAAGGTCGGTCAGCGCAACCATTGCGTAGCGGCCTTTTGTGCTGAGTTTCATACGCGGATCCCACCTGCAGATACCGGGCTCACACCGGGTTAGCCATTGACGAGAACCGGTTCGCCCCTTAGGTCAGTTGGACCGTTGGAGCGGCTCGGACCGCCAACTTAGAATGTTTCTAAATTACCTGAGCGAACTCGTCAAGTTTACGCCGCTGACATCTCCGCCCAGATCCGCATGAAAGACGAAGAGAAGCCTTATGCCCGAAGTGATTTTCCCCGGACCCGAAGGGCGTCTGGAAGGCCGCTACCACCCCCATAAAGGCATGAAAGACGCGCCGATTGCGATCATCCTGCATCCACACCCGCAATTTGGCGGCACCATGAACAACCGGGTGGTCTACAACCTGCATTACACGTTCCATAACATGGGCTTCAACGTGCTGCGCTTCAACTTCCGCGGCGTGGGCCGCAGCCAGGGCGAGTATGATCAGGGCATTGGCGAGCTGAGCGACGCGGCCTCCGCGCTGGATTACCTGCAATCCATGAACCAGAACGCCAAACATTGCTGGGTGGCCGGGTTCTCCTTTGGCGCATGGATCGGCATGCAGCTTTTGATGCGGCGGCCCGAGATCACCGGGTTCATCTCCGTCTCGCCGCCCGCGAATATGTACGACTTTTCGTTCCTCGCCCCCTGCCCGGCCTCCGGTCTGGTGATCAACGGCTCTGGCGACCGCGTGGCCCCGCCTGCGGACACGGAATCGCTGGTCAGCAAGCTGCACGAGCAAAAAGGCATCACCATAACCCACCGGCAGGTGGACGGCGCAGGCCACTTCTTCGAGGATGACCACATGGACACCCTGACGGGATCGACCGAAGACTATGTGCGCCGCCGCCTGACAGAGAACACACGCTAAATGGGTGTCACCGACGATATTGCCGACGATCTGGCCAAACAGGCGCTGGAGCTTGAAGCCAAGATGGGGGATGAGACCATCGCTCTGAAAGTGTCGGAAATCCTGGGCGCCTCCTCGCAGACGACGCAGGAGGCCTTCCTGACCTCCGTCCGGGTGCGCCGTGCAGAGGAACGCGCCCGCAGCTTTCTGGCGGGGCTGGCGCAAAAAGCGGACGGGTCCGAGAACGCCCGCTAAGGGTTTCTCGGCATTTGCGCGTTACGCGTCGGCACCGTTGCCGCGTCGGGTTTGCTGCCTTAAAACCGTCTAGAACGCCCTGCATCCTCGGTCTGCCCGCAGCGCCGGGACCCAAGATAAGGAATGCTCAGGATGATGACTTCGCTTTTCCCCCGCATGCGCGAGCCGGTTTTGGCATTGGCGCTCGCCGCCATCCCCGCACAGGCCGTCGCAGATCTCAGCGCACGGGATGTTTGGGAGGCGTTTGCAAAGCAGCTCACCCCCTATGGCCAGATGCAGGCCGACCTCGCCCAAGCGGGCCCCACATTGACCGCCCGCGCCATCACGCTGTCCACCGAGATCGAAGGCATGCGCAGCGAGACTGCATTAAGCGGCGCGATCTCCTTTCGTGAAAACGCAGACGGCACCGTTTCGATCCAGTTCCCGGCCCAGATGACGGCGACCCTGAACGTCACAGCGGCCACGGGTGGCGCATCCTCCACTGCCAGCTACGCCTTTTCGCAGCAGGGCATGGAGGTGACCGCCAGCGGCGAACCCGGCCGCATCACCCATGATTTTTCCGCGCCTCGAATGTCCTATAGCCTGCAGGGCATGACCGTGGACGGCACGCCCATGGGCGGCACTGTGCAGCTGGATCTCACCAACACCGCCGGCAGCTGGCTGAGCGCAGGCGAAACCCTGACGGAAGTGACCGCAGATTACACGATCGACGCACTCTCCGTGGAGGCGGGCTTTACGGACCCTGCGACAAGCGACGAGATCAAATTCACCGCCGAGATGGAGGAGCTGGAGGCGCAAAGCACCAACACCATTCCCGACGGGATGCAGTCGATGAGCCCGCAAGCCATTTTCGCCTCCGGCTTTGGCATCACCGGGCAGATGCAATACGGCCCTGTGTCCTATGCGGCTGACGTGACCTCGAAGGGGGAAATCAATCAGCTTCTGGGCAACATCGCCCAAGGCAGCGCGTCGGTCTCCATGGATGGCGAGCAGGTGCGCTACGCGGTGACCTCCGAAGACATGACCGTCGCGGGGCGCATGGCGAGGCTGCCTTTGCCGCCGCTGGAAGTTCAGCTTGAGCGCTCCAGCTTTGATTTGCTGATGCCGCTGGCGCAAACCAACACGGCGCGCGACTTTGGGCTTGGCATGGCGCTGGAAGGGTTCACCGTCAACGATTTCGTCTGGTCCATGCTGGACCCCACGCGGCAGCTGCCCCGTGACCCCGCGACCGTTGTGCTGGACCTCAAAGGCACAGGCCACTGGCTGATCGACATCTTCGACGCGGACGCGTTGGAGACCGCCACGGCCTCCCCCGGCAAGATCGAAAGCCTGTCGCTGGAGGCGCTTGAAATTTCCATTGCAGGCGCGTCCCTGACCGGCGACGGCGCGTTTACCTTTGACAATGACGATCTGGCGAGTTTTGGCGGCGTGCCGCGCCCGCAAGGCAGCCTGGATCTGGCGCTGACGGGCGGCATCACGTTGCTCGATACGCTGACCGCAATGAACGTCGTGCCGCAGCAGCAGGCTTTGGGGATCAAGGCCCTGTCAGGCCTCTTTACCACACCGGGGCCCGGTCCCGATACGCTGACCTCCCGGATCGAGATTGACCCGACGGGCCGCGTTCTGGCCAATGGGCAGCAGATCCGCTAGGGCTCGCCCTGCCCCATCAGGTTGATCTTCTTGCGCGCCCGCATCTTGCTGGGGGTGACGCCATATTCCTCGCGCACCGCGCGGGCCAGCGTGTCGGAGGAGCCGAACCCCGTGGCCACCGCGATCTCCACCATCGGCATCAATGTTTCCTCGATCATTGCCCGCGCCTTGCGGGCGCGCAGGCGCTTGTAGAACTTGGCGGGCGTGTCGTTGAAGACTTTCCGAAACACCCGTTCCAGATGGCGGGTGGAGAGCCCCGCCTGCTCCGTCAACTCGGCCATGGACATGGGCTCCGCGATGCTGCTTTCCATCAGCCGGATGGCTTCGGTGACGCGCGCATCAAACAGCCCCGCATTGTCGGCAATATCCTTGGGCTGCTCCGCATCGCCCTTGCGGATCGTGTGGAGCAACAGCTGATTTCCCAGCTCGGCCACCTGCGCAGGCTCCATCCATGGTGCGATCAGCCCGATCACCAGCTCTGACGTGGCCCCCGCCCCCGCTGCCGTGACGATGCCGTCAGATTTCTCCGCAAAGCGGGAGGTGAGATTGGGGAAATACCCGGTTTCCTGCAGCGTGAACACGTCGCGCCAATGGGTCGTCAGCTTGCCCGGAGGGGCCTTGGCCGCGCGGATATAAGCGGTCGCCGCATCCGACAATAACACCACAGGCAGGCTGCGCCGCTGCATGGCGCGCACCCGCGCAAGCCACGTATCCGCCCGCGCCCTGTCACCGCCCACCACGATCATCGCGTCGCCAAACCCGTGATCGGGAATGGCAGGCTCCGCCCGGACCAACATGCCATTCTTGCCGCTGACCAACCCCGGCTCGCTTGAGACGAAACGCCAGGCGAACAGCTCTTGCGTCATCAACTGATTGGCGCGGCACAACACATGGGTGACAGCGGACAGCTCAAAGCCGCAAAACCCTTTGGTGACGAACAGCTCAAACACATGCGGAGCCGTGTCAGCCCCCTGCTGCACCGCTTTCGCCGTCGCCATATCCGGGTTTTCGGGTTTGATAGCTGTCTCCATCGCCGCTTGCCGCCTGACAGTATAGCCCGGCTGAGCCGCAGGGAAGAGCCGTTCTGTCCCGCTAGTCCTTCGTAAAACGCTGCGCGACGGGGCCGCGGTAATGCGCGGTCATCTCTTCGGGGACCTCGGAGCCATCCACCAGAAAGGGCAGAATCCCGCGCAGCCGGGAGCGGCCCCGGCCTGCGATGATCTGCGCGTCAGACCGGGTCACGCGCTGCGACATACGCCGGCCCCATTCGGCGAGGGAGGCGTAAAGCCGGTCGATCTCCGCCTCGTGACCCGTTCCTTTAGCAAGATCAAAAAACTCCTCCGGATCGGTTTGCAAATCAAAGAGCATAGGGCGGAACCCGCCCTCGGCATGCATCATCTTGAACCGCCCGTCAAAGATCATGAACAGGCGGCAGTCGCGCGGCGCGAGACCCAGTATATCGGCATGCGGCGTGCCGCTGAAATCATATTCCGAGATGACATAATCCCGCCACTCCGGCGTCTCGCCCCTGAGCCACGGGAGCAGCGACCGGCCCTCCAAGAGGTGATCCGCCACCGCACCGCCTGCGGCCTCGACAAAGGTGGGGGCGAGATCAATCGCCTCCACCAGCGCGTCGCATGTGGTGCCGCGCGTGGTATCGGCGTCCGCGCGCGGATCGTAGATGATCATCGGGATTTTGACGGAAGCGTCGTGGAACAGCTCCTTCTCGCCCATCCAGTGATCACCCAGATAATCGCCATGATCGGAGGTCAGCACGATCATCGTGTCTTTCAGCCTGTCGGTCTCTTCCAGATGGTCGAGCAGCACGCCAAGCTGGTCGTCGCATTGCTTGATCAGCCCCATATAGGCCGGGATCACCTTGTCGCGGACGTCCTCGCGCTGGAAGGCCTGCGCCACCTTGCCGCCCATATAGGAGCCGAACACCGGATGCGGTTCGGCGCGCTCCTCCGGGTGGGCTGTGGCGGCAGGCACATGCTGTGCCCCGTACATATTGTGATAGGGTGCCGGCACGATATAGGGCCAATGCGGTTTGATATAGCTGACATGGGCGCACCACGGGGCCTTGGCTTGGTCCATGAAGGCGATGGTCTCGCGGGTCAGCCACGGGGTTTCGCTATCTTCTTCGCGGATATTGGCGGGCTTGTCGGCATTGGCAAACATCCAGCCTGAGGCTTTCTCCCCCTGCGCGTCAATCCCGGCATTGGCATGGTCCGCCCAAGGGTTCTCCGACGTGTAGCCTTTGGAATTCAGGTAGGCATTATAGGGGGACCGCCGCTCGTCATAAAACCCGTCCGGCCCCTGCGCCCAGAGCCCGTCATCGCGCACCCATGCGTCAAAGCCGCATTCCGCCTGCCGCACGCCGATAATGCTGTCCGCGTCCACGCCCAGCCGCTCCATCCCTTCGGTGTCGGCTTTCATATGGGTCTTGCCAATGAGCCAGCAGTCCATGCCCGCGCGGCGCAGATGGTCGCCCAATGTGTGCTCGCCCACCCGCAGCGGTGTGCCGTTCCAGGACGCCCCATGCGAGGAGACATAGCGCCCGGTGTAAAAGCTCATTCGGCTCGCACCACAGATGGTGGATTGCACATAGGCGTTGGTGAAGCGAACGCCCATCGCCGCGACCCGGTCAAAATTGGGCGTGTCGAGATGGGGATGACCCGCGCAGCTGAGATAGTCGAACCGCAGCTGGTCATACATGACGAACAGAATATTCACGTGGGTCTCCGGTTTGGACATCGCGCGGGCAGCCCCGGCATCATCCAAACACTATGCGCCCGCGCCGGGCTGAGTTAAAGCCATTGGCGCGGGCGCGGGACCTATTTTTGGGCCTGTTTTTGCACGCGGGATTAGTAAGCCTTGCCGCGCGCGGAGACGGGCCAGAGCGTCTCCACCTTGCCGCCCCGCACGCCCACATACCAGTCATGGACATTGCAGGTCGGGTCGCAATGGCCGGGCACCAGCTTGAGCTTGTCGTTGACCTTCAGGACCTGTTGCGGGTCGCGGATGACGCCATGCTCGTCGGAGCATTTGAAATATTCCACGTCGTCGCGGCCAAAGACCACCGGCAAGCCGCTGTCGATGGATTGCGCCTTGAGCCCCGCATCAACCACGGCGAGATCCTCTTTGGCGTGGGACATCACTGAAGTCAGGATGAACAGCGCATTCTCCCATTCGCCTGCGTCGATGCGGTTGCCATCCTTGTCGAGGATACGGCCATAATCAGCATCCATGAACGCGTAGGAGCCGCATTGCAGCTCGTTGAAGACGCCGGAATTGCCCTCGAAGTAGTAAGACCCCGTGCCGCCGCCGCCGACAATGTCGCACTCCAGACCTTCTTCTTTCAGCGCGGCAATGGCATCGGCCACCTGCGCCACGGCCACGTCGATCTTGGCCTTGCGGTCGGCATAGCTGTCCATGTGCTGCATCGCGCCTTGATAGGCTTGCAGCCCTGCGAATTTCAGCCCCTCCGCCGCGTCGATCATCTTGGCGATCTTGACCACCTCCTCGGTGGTGGTGACCCCGCAACGGCCCGCGCCGCAGTCGATCTCCACCACGCATTCGATCTGGGTGCCGTGCTTGACCGCGCCCGCCGAGAGATCCGCCACATTGGCCGGGTCGTCCACGCAGCAAATCGCACGCGCGCCCAGCAGCGGCAGACGCGCCAGCCGGTCAATCTTGGCAGGCTGCGTCACCTGATTGGAGACCATGACGTCCTTGATCCCGCCCCGCGCAAACACCTCCGCCTCGGAGACCTTCTGGCAGCACACCCCCACAGAGCCGCCCAGCTTTTCCTGCAGCTTGGCCACGTCGACGGATTTGTGCATCTTGCCATGCACCCGGTGGCGCACGCCCATCTCCTTGGCGAAATTGCCCATCTTGGTAATGTTGCGCTCCAGCGCGTCCAGATCAAGAACAAGGCAAGGCGTCTCGATATCCGCCTCATCCATGCCGGGAAGCGCCGGGACGTCATATCCGACCTCAAGATCGGCGAAGTTGATTGTGTCTTTCATGTATACGCTCCTTATGCCTGCATCCATGGCAGCTTTGCCAAATCGACATTGCCGCCGGTGATCACGACGCCCACGCGCTTGCCCGCGAAGACGTGTTTGTTTTTTAGAATGGTCGCCAATGGAACCGCGCAGCTGGGCTCCATCACCAGTTTCATCCGCTGCCAGGTGATCTTCATCGCCTCGATGATTTCCTCCTCAGAGGCGGTCAGAATGTCGGTGACGTGGTTTTTGACGAAGTGCCAGGTCAGGTCTTTGAGCGGCACTTTCAGCCCGTCTGCAATCGTCACCGGCGCATCATCGGCAATGATATGGCCCGCTTTGAAACTGCGCGCCGCATCATCAGCTTGTTCTGGCTCGGAGGCGATGATCTGCACCTCAGGCGCGATGTTGGAGAGGGTCAGGCAGGTGCCCGAAATCATCCCGCCGCCGCCAATGGGGGCCACAACCATGTCGAGCCCGTCGGTCTGCTCCATCAGCTCGCGGGAACAGGTGCCCTGCCCGGCAATGACGCGCGGGTCATTATAGGGGTGGATGAAATCGCCGCCCGTTTTGGCCTGCACCTGCGCGAAGACCTCTTCGCGGGAGGAGGTAGACGGCTCGCATTCGGTGATGATCCCGCCATAGCCGCGCACGGCGGCTTTCTTGGCCTCGGGAGCGGTGCGGGGCATGACCACGTTGCACGGGATACCACGCCGGCCAGCCGCGTAAGACAGCGACAGCGCGTGATTGCCAGAGCTGTGGGTGCAAACGCCGTTTCTCGCCTCCACTTCTGAGAGGCCAAACACCGCGTTGGAGGCCCCGCGCACTTTGAAGGCCCCGGCTTTCTGGAAGTTCTCGCATTTGAAAAACATCTCGCAGCCCGCCAGCTCGTTGAGATAGCTCGAGGTGAGCACCGGGGTGCGGTGAATATGCGGCGCGATGCGCTCATGGGCGTCGATCACGTCCTGAAAGGTCGGGATATACATCTCGGACAGGTCCTTCATCAGGCCGCCGCCTTTTTCGCGCTGGCCGCGCGATGGCGGTAAAACTCCTGTGCCGCGCCGACGCCTGAGCCTTGCGTGATATCGAGGCCAAGATCGGCCATGCACATCTCCGCCACGCCCAAGCCTGACAGCATCATCGCATCGGTGAGGGAGCCCAGATGGCCGATGCGGAACACTTTGCCCGCGACCTCGCCGAGCCCCACGCCAAACGCCATGCCGTAGTTCTCAGCCGCATGGGTGACGATGTCGGTGGCGTTGAACCCCTCCGGCGTCCGAATGGCGGAGACCGTGTCGGAGTAGAACTCAGGCGCAGCCGCACAGAGCTCCAGCCCCCATGCAGCCGCAGCCCGGCGCACCCCTTCGGCGATACGAGTATGGCGCGCGAAGACGTTTTCCATCCCCTCGGCCTCCAGCAGTTCCAGCGACAGTTTCAGCCCGTTCATCAAGCCCACGGGCGGCGTGTAGGGGAAGGCGTTGGCCGCGTAGCCATTGGCCATATCGTCAATGGAGAAAAACGTGCGCGGCAGTTGCGCCGTCTTGGAGGCGTGCATCGCTTTCTCGCTGAACCCGATGATGGCCAGACCCGCAGGCAGCATGAAGCCTTTCTGCGAGCCGGTCACGGCGATATCGACGCCCCACTCATCCATCCGAAAATCCATCGACCCGATGGAGCTGACACCGTCCACAAACAGCATCGCCGGATGGCCTGCCGCATCGAGCGCGCGGCGGATGGCGGCGATATCGGACTTCACCCCCGTTGCCGTCTCGTTATGCGTGGCCAGCACCACCTTGATGTCGTGGTTTTTGTCGGCCTTGAGGATCTCTTCATATTGATCCGCTGATATCCCGTGGCCCCAAGGCGTCTCGACGATATGCATGTCCAAGCCGTGGCGCTCGCACATGTCAATCCAGCGATGGCTGAACATCCCGTTCCGCGCGGCCAGCACCTTGTCGCCTGCGCAAAGCGTGTTGGTCAGCGCGGTCTCCCAGCCGCCCGTCCCGGTGGAGGGAAAAATGAAAATATGCGCATCCTGAGATTTCAGAACCTTGCGCACGCCCGCAATGCAGGGGTGCAGAATGTCCCCGAACACCGGAGACCGGTGATCGATCGTGGCCATGTCACAGGCTTTGCGAATGGCGTCCGGCATATTCGTGGGACCGGGAATAAAGACGGGGTTCTGAATGCTCATGAGGTCCTCCAAAGGTCATGTTGCCCGCACCCTATGGAGCCTTACCGCCACCAGCAATTTTTTTGAAATCGTTTTTCAATTGTCGCCGGACAGGACAAACCGCTTTTTATCAACGGGTTACGTTTTTCACGCAGCGATCATATTTTTCATAAGTCAAAAAATATTCACCCCTGGCCCGATGCAGCCCCAGCTTTCAACGCGTCAAGAAGCAGTCAGATGCAGCGCCCGCCATCGACCTCCATGCACACGCCGGTGACCATGCTGGCCTCGTCCGAGCACAGATAGCACGCCGCATTGCCCATATCCTGCGCCGTCGAAAACCGGCCCAGCGGGATCGTGGCGAGGAATTTTGCCCGCATCTCGGGCGTGTCTTCCCCCATGAACTTCGCCAGAAGCGGCGTCTCGCCCGCGACGGGGTTGATTGCGTTCACCCGGATGCCGTCGGGGGCCAGCTCCACCGCCATGCCCTTGGTCGCATTGTTCATCCAGCCTTTGGAGGCGTTGTACCAGTTCAGGCGCGGCCTTGGGCTGACGCCCGCAGTGGATGCCACGTTCAGGATCGCGCCCCCGCCGCGCGACTTGAAATGCGGCACGAGATGTTTGGCTGTCAGGTAGACCGATTTGCAATTGACCCGGAAAACGAGATCGAAATCCTCCTCGCTGACCTCCTCCATCGGGGCGGGCAGATGGGTCGTGCCCGCATTGTTGATCAGGATATCGACATGGCCGAAGCTTTGGATCGCCGCGTCAGTCATCTGTTTGACGTCGGCGTCTTTGGAGACATCAACCTGCTGGGCCACCGCGCCGCTGCCAAGTTTTTCGGCCAGCGTGGAGGCGGCTTCCGCGTTCAGATCAGCGATCATCACCCGCGCGCCTTCGGCCACAAACTTCTCCGCAATCCCCGCGCCAAACCCCGACGCGCCGCCCGTCACGATGGTTGTTTTTCCGCTCAAACGCATAATGCCTCCCTAGCCGTGATATGCCGCCACTGTCTTCAGGGTTGAAAACCCGTAGAGCGCCTCGAACCCTTTTTCGCGCCCATGCCCGGAGAGGCCTACACCGCCAAAAGGCAGCTCCACCCCGCCGCCCGCGCCGTAATTGTTCAGAAACACCTGCCCCGCCCGCAGCTTGCGCGCCATGCGCATCTGCCGCGCGCCGTCTCGGGTCCAGCAGGACGCAACAAGGCCGTATTTCGTGCCATTGGCGATCTGGACGGCGTGATCCTCGTCGCGAAACGGGATGATGACCTGAACCGGGCCGAATATCTCGTCTTGCGCGAGGCTGTGCTGCGGGTCGTGGCACGTAAACAAATGCGGCGCGACATAGGCCCCGCCAGAGGGCGCGTCCTGCGCAATCTGACCCGTGGCGGCGAGCTCCAGATCAGCGCCTTGCGCGATGAACCCCTCGACGATGTCCTTTTGGCGTTGCGAGACCAGAGGGCCGAGATCGAGGTCGTCCAAAGCAGGCCCGGCCACGAGCGCCTCAAAGCGGGCGGCCATGGCGGAGGTGACCTCTTCAAAGCGGCTTTCATGCACCAGGATGCGCGAGGAGGCAGAACAGGTCTGGCCCGCGTTCTGAATGCCTGCATTGACCAAAAACGGCAGCGCGGCCTCCAGATCGGCATCCTCAAAGACCAGTTGCGGGGACTTGCCACCCAGCTCCAGCGTGACGGGTGTGATATGCGCAGCAGCGCTCGATTGGATCAGCTTGCCGACGCCGACAGAGCCCGTGAAGGACAGATGATCCACGCCCCCATGCGCGCTGAGCGCGGCCCCGGCCTCAGCCCCGCGACCCGGCACCACATTGAGCGCGCCGTCTGGCAGGCCCGCGCGGCGGGCCAGTTCGGCAAAGGCGAGCGCGGTGAGGCAGGCCTCCTCCGCTGGTTTCAACACGCAGGCATTGCCGACCGCCAGAGCGGCCCCGACAGAGCGACCGATGATCTGCATCGGGTAATTCCACGGGATGATATGCCCGGTCACCCCATGCGGCTCGCGCAGCGTGTAGACCGTGTAGCCGTCGAGATAGGGGATCGTCTCGCCATGCAGCTTGTCGGCGGCGCCTGCGTAAAACTCCATATAGCGCGCAAGGGCCACCACGTCGGCCATGGCCTGCTTGTGTGGCTTGCCCACGTCAAGCGCTTCCAGCTGGGCCAGCTCTTCCTTGTTTTCCAGCACCAACTGCCCGATGCGGGCCAGCACACGGCCTCGTTCCAACGCGGTGCTGCGGCCCCATGCGCCGGTAAAAGCGTCCCGCGCGGAGGTCACGGCGGTGTCTATGTCATCGGCGTTTCCGGCGGCAATAGTGCATAAGGTGCTGCCATCGGACGGATTAATTAAGTCAATGTAAGCCCCGCTCAGCGGCGCGCGCCACTCTGCGCCGATCAGGCAGTGGCTTGGATCAAGGCCAAGGGGGCGGATGGTCATCTGCGGCGCTCCAGTTGCGGTCCGGGCCATGCGCCCTGTGCCCCGTCAGTTCATACGCAGCACCCGCGAATTGCAAGCCCGTGTCAGGCTAAGAGCGTCACTTGATCTGCTGCCAGACCTCTTGCACGACGCGGTGGACGGCCATGACATCCGCGCGGGTGCAGTCGAACTGGCCCACTTGAACGCGGATGATCTTGCGCCCGTCAAAGGCGCCCTGCGTCAGGTAAATCCGGCCATCGGCATTGATCGCATCCACCAGCCGCTGCTGATCCGCGTCATCGCCGGGGCAGCGGAAGGAGAAGAGGCTCAGAATCGGCTCGGTTGTGATCTCGAACCCGTCCAGTGCCCGGATCGCCTCGCAGAGCTCCCCCGCCCAAGCGACGTGATTGCGGATCCGCACCTGCAAGGCTTCCAGCCCATAGGAGCGCAGCAGGAACCACAATTTTAGCGCCCGGAACCTGCGGCCCAGCGGGATGGTCCATTCCGAATAATTGGTCACCGCCTCGCCGGAGGTTTTGAGATATTCGGGCTCGATCTTGAGCGTATTGAGCTGCGGCGTGGCGTCCCGCAGGAATTGCACGGAACAGTCAAACTGCGCGCCCAGCCATTTATGCGGGTTAAACACGATGCTGTCGCAGCCGTTTACGTTTGCCCAGAACGCGGCGCGGAACTCCGGGCAGATCATGGCCGATCCCGCCCATGCCGCGTCAAGATGGGTGTAGAGATCATAGGCCTTGGCGACCTCAAGAACCGGGCCCAGCACGTCGGAGCCACCGACCCCGGTGCCGCCTGTAATAGCGATGATCCCGGCAGGCCTGTGGCCAGCGGCGATATCGTCCTTGATGGCCTCCTCCAGCGCTGCGGGGTCCATCGCGTGGCGCGGCCCGGTGGTGGCGATCTTGACCAGATTGTCCTGCCCGATCCCCGCGACCCAGCACGCACGGTCAATGGAAGAATGCACCTCTTGCGAGCAATAGATGCGCAGATGGCCTTTGCCCGACAGCCCCTCGCGATTGCCACTATAGCCCGTGGCCCGCTCTCGCATGGTCAGCACCGCCGACAGCGTGGCGGAGGAGGCCGAGTCCTGAATGACGCCGGTAAAGCCCTCTGCCAGCCCAAGCACCTGCCGCAGCCAATCGACCATGACGCCTTCCACCTCGGTGGCCGCGGGCGAGGTTTGCCACAGCATACATTGCGCCGCGAC
>CAYXIZ010000053.1:0-14769 GCA_964465485.1 uncultured Rhodobacterales bacterium
GGGATACTCATTCTGACCCCGGATACTGACCGGATTGACGCGGCGGGGGCGATTTACCTCAAAGATCAGTTTCGCAGCGCCACTGCCGGGGTCGAGGGGCGGGTGGTCATGGATTTGGCGGGCGTCACCTTTATGGATAGCAGCGGGCTGGGGGCGATTGTCTCCGCGCTGAAGCTGCTGCCGGGCCGCAAGCTGGAGCTGGCAGGGCTGACCCCGGTGGTGGCAAAAGTCTTCAAACTAACGCAGATGGATCAGGTCTTCACCATCCACCAAGCGCTGTCCGACGTGACCAAGGGCGACGGCGCAAATGCAGCATGAGCGCCCGTTCCTGCGCGCAGCAAGCCCTGAGGATGGATTGAGCGAGGCGCGCTGCTTTACCGGCAAGACCGGCGCGATCCGCAATCTGGTTCGCGAAATTATGCAACATCTGGCGCGGGCGCTGCCAGACAACCCGGAGTTATGCTGCAATGCCGAGCTGGTGCTTGCGGAGGCGTTGAACAATATCGAAGAACATGGCTATGCGGGCATTCCGGGCATGCCTGTTCAGGTCTCTGTCACCGTGCTGGGGAATACGGTTCAGGTCGCGACCCGTGATTTTGGCACGCCGATGCCGGGATTGACCATTCCTCCGATCCATCGCCCCGAGGTCGACGTGCCCCAAAACGCCTTGCCGGAAGGCGGGTTTGGCTGGTTTTTGATCCATAGCCTTGCGCCAAACCCCAGCTATACAAGGCGCGGGAACACGAACCGGCTGTTCTTCAGGCTGCGCTGTGCATCGGCACAGGATCAGACGTCCTAGGCCCGTTGTTTCCGATCCGAGGACAGTCGCTTTTATTGTCCACATATTTTCCCAGTAAGACACAGTTTCGCCTTACTTTTTACCCACGCCAGACTGAATCAAAGGCGATACAGATCGGGTAGCTGCATAGCTTCCCTCGGCGCCGCGTTTATCAGCCCCCACCCAGATGCGTGGCGTCGAGGAACCTACCAGCCTCTCCCTAGACATTCCGATCATCGCATCTATCCTGCGCCTCTGACCCCATTGTCCGAGGACCCCAGATGCGCGATTTTCATATGCCCGGCCGCTCAACCGTCTTTGCCCAGAACGGAATGTGCGCCACCTCTGACCCATTGGCCGCAAAAGTTGCGATCCAGATGCTGGAGGCGGGCGGCAATGCCGTGGACGCTGCGATCTCGGCGGCGGTGCTGTTGGGGTTGTGCGAGCCGCAAATGACCGGCATCGGCGGCGACTGCTTTGTGTTGCTGAAACCGGCAGGCAGCGAGGAGGTGATCGCGCTCAATGGATCGGGCCGCGCGCCTGCTGGGCTGGACGCGGCCAATTTGCGCGCCGCCGGGCATAGTGTGATGCCCGCTTATGACGCCAGCGCCGTGACGTTGCCTGGCGCGATTGATGCGTTTTGCCGCTTGTCGAAAGATCACGGGAAGCTGGGGCTGAAAGCCGTGCTGGCCCCGGCCATTCATTACGCGCAAGCCGGTGTGGTGGTCGGGCCACGCACCAGCTTTGACTGGCTTGAGGCGGAGGGGACGCCGAAAGGGGCCGCCGCTGAGCATTATCTTTTGAACGGCAAAGCGCCGAAGCCCGGACAGGTGTTCCGCGCGCCGTTGCAGGCGGAGGTTTTGAAACATGTGGCCGAACATGGCCGTGCCGGGTTTTACGAGGGCGAGGTGGCCGAAGACATGGTCGCCAGCCTGCAAAAGGCGGGCGGGACGCATAGTCTGGACGATTTCGCGGCGGTGGAATGCGATTATACGACGCCGATTTCTGGCACATATAAGGGGATCGAGCTGGTCGAGCATCCGCCCAATGGCCAAGGGGCGACGGCGATTTTGATGAACAACATTCTGGCGCAGTTTGACATTGCCGGGATGGAGCCCTTCGGCAGCGCGCGCGCACATATTGAGGCAGAAGCGGCCAAGCTGGCCTATGACGCGCGCAACAGGTTTCTGGCGGATCATGATCATATGACCCGGCTGGAGCATATGCTGTCGGAGAAAACGGCCAAGGATTTGGCCGCGTTGATTGATCCTGCGCGTGCGATGGAGAGCCCGGCGCGTGTCTCCGAGCAGGTACATAAGGAGACGATTCATCTGACCGTCGTGGACCGCGACCGGATGGCCGTGTCTCTGATTTACTCGATCTTCCACAGCTTTGGGTCGGGGATTGCGTCGGACAAGTTCGGCATTTTGTTCCAGAACCGTGGTGCGGGGTTCAGCCTTGAGGAAGGCCACGCGAATGAGGCCAAAGGCGGTAAGCGCCCGATGCATACGATCATTCCGGGGATGTTGAAGAAAGATGGCAAGGTGATCATGCCCTTTGGCGTGATGGGCGGGCAGTATCAGCCCAACGGCCATGCGCGGGTCTTGAGCAATGTCGTGGATTTCGGGATGCACGCGCAGCAGGCGATTGACGCGCCGCGCAGCTTCTCGGATGCGGGAGAGATGAAAGTGGAGCGCGGATATTCCGACGCTGTTCGGCAGGAATTAACGGATTTGGGGCACATTGTTTCCATTCCAGAAACACCGATTGGGGGCGCTCAGGCGATTTTCATGGATGAGGAGAACGGCGTTTTGCACGGGGCGTCGGACCCGCGCAAAGATGGCTGTGCCTTGGGATATTAGGTCGGACGACTAGTTGAAGTCGAACTGCAACGGGTACGCGCCGCGCCCGTCGAAAGAGCCGAACATGGCGCTGAGATCGGGGTGCTCCACCGGTTTGCCGGTCTCGTCCAGCATCAGGTTTTGCTCTGACACATAGGCCACGTAGTAGCTTTCGTCGTTTTCCGCGAGCAGGTGGTAGAAAGGCTGATCCTTCCGGGGGCGGGAGGCCTCCGGAATGTTGGCGTACCACTCATCGCTGTTGGAGAACTCCGGATCCACGTCGAAGATGACTCCGCGAAACGGATGCTTCTTGTGCCGCACGATTTGGCCAAGTGTGTATTTTGCTTGTTGTTTTAGCATAAAAATTGCAACCCCTGATGGTGATAGATAGACCTTGCCGGGCGGGTTTGTCCATAAAATCAGAGCTACTTTTAAGGAAACAGTCTGTGAACCTGATACTGACAGTGTTCGAGGTCGTGGCCCCCGTCTTCATTCTGGCCAGCATCGGCTTTGCCTGGGTGAAGCTGGGATTTGACTACCGGATCGAGTTCGTCACCCGGTTGGCGATGACCCTGTCGGTGCCTTGCCTGATCTTTGTGGCCTTGATGCAAACAGAGATCGCGCCAGACGCGTTGACCACCGTTTTCTTCGCCACGATTGCCACTTACGGGCTGATCACATTGGGCTGTTTCGCGGTGGTGAAGCTGGCCGGGCTGGACATTCGGACCTTTCTGGCCCCGTTGATTTTCGGCAACACCGGCAATCTGGGGCTTCCATTGGCGCTGTTTGCCTTTGGCGATGAAGGGCTGGGCTACGCGGTCGTGATCTTCGCGATGATGGGGATGTATTCGTTTACCTTCGGGGTGTGGCTGGTCTCTGGCGGCGGCGATTTGCGCAAAGTGGTGCAGGAGCCGCTGGTGGGTGCCACGCTTCTGGGCGCGTTGTTCTTGTGGCAGGGCTGGCAAACGCCGACCTTCCTGACCAACACAATCGAGCTGATCGGGCAGATGGCGATCCCGTTGATGTTGATCACGCTTGGCGTGGCCGTAGCGCGGCTGAAATTGAAAGCCGTGTCGCAGGCGATGTGGTTGTCGGCGGTGAAGGTGCTGCTTTGCGGGGCGGTGGCTTTGGGCGCGGGGGTCTATTTCGAGCTGCCGGACGTGGCGTTGGCCGTGTTGGTGCTGCAAGCCGTAACGCCGGTGGCGGTGACGTCTTACCTGTTGGCCGCGAAATACGAGGCCGATGCGGACCCTGTGGCAGGGCTGGTTGTGGTCTCGACGCTGATGTCGGTCGGCTTCATCCCGCTGGTACTGGCCTTTTTGATCTAGGCTGCGACAAGACGGTCTTTGCGATTGGGCCGTTTTGGCGTATTATCCCTGCAAAAGCCGGAAAACCGGCGTAAAAAAATGATGAGCAGGCATATGATCCGACCTTTCCGCGCCATGGCGCTTCTTTTGTTTTTGGCCGCATGTGGGTCGAACACAGGCACAGCCCCCCGTAACCTTGATAATGCGTGTTCCATCGTGTCGCAGAACCCGAACTGGCTGCGGGAGATGAAACGCACGGAGCGCAAATGGGGTGTGCCGGTGCATGTGCAGATGGCCACGATTTACCAAGAGAGCAAGTTTGTCTCTGATGCGCGGCCTCCGTTCCGCTATGCGCTTGGGGTGATTCCGTTTGGGCGGCAATCCTCTGCGCTGGGGTTCAGTCAGGCGCTGGACGGGACATGGAAAGAGTATCAGCGCGACCAAGGGGCCTACCGGGCGAAACGCACACGGTTCGGCGACGCGGTGGATTTCATGGGCTGGTATATGGATGGCAGCGAGGAGATCGTGGGCGTGTCCAAGTTTGACACCCGCAACCAGTATCTGGCCTATCATGAAGGCCGCGCAGGATTTGCGCGCGGCTCTTACAACAGAAAGTCATGGCTGCTGCGGGTGGCAAATGAGGTCGATGCGCGGGCGCAGACCTACCGCGCCCAGCTGGTGAGCTGCGGTAAGCTCTAGGCCTCCACGTCAGTTCAGCCCGCGGGCCTGAATTTCCTGCGGGATGTTGAACATGCGCGACGGGATTGAGCTGGTCTTCTCAAGCGACTGTATGATCACGGTGGTTTGCTGGCCTGCATCATTGGTGATGACCCATTGGCGCAGCTGGATCGGGTTGCCGGTGAATTTCAGCTGGATGTTGCCGTATTCAGGGTGTTTGGGGTCCTGGACGGTGACAACCGTGGCCTCCCCGTCTTCGGCGTGGCCGACGATCATGTTGGATTTACTGAAGTCGATGTTGCGCCCCAGGATCAGGTTCAACGGCGTGCGGGCCAGCGGGAACTGTTCCGGCGGGACGTTGGATTTGGGGTCGAAAATCGCCACCTGCCCGCCGCCTGCGATGACAAGCGAATTGTCAGGGGCGGCATAGTCGAACCGCGCGCGGCCGGGGCGTTTGATGAAAATTTCACCGGTGGTGATGGAGCCGTCATCATTGACCTGCGTGAAGCCGCTTTTGGCCGAGGTGATACCGTTGATATAGCCTGCCAGCTCGCCCAGCGGGATTTTTTGCGCCATGGCCGGGGCCGCGAGCACCGCGAAGGCGGCGGCGAGAAAATGTCTGCGTTTCATAGCTTTGGGTCCTTACCTGCGTTGCCCTTGATATAGGCATGCGTCGCAGGACCTGCCAGTGATAGGCAATAACAACGCCGCGATAGGCGAAAACCTGTGCGCTTGGTTTTTCGTGGTCAGTTCTGTTCGGGCACCAGAATTTCGCGTTTGCCGACATGGTTGGCGGGGGAGACGAGGCCCTGCTCCTCCATCTGCTCCACGAGGCGCGCGGCCTTGTTGTAGCCGATGGCCAGCTTGCGCTGGATGTAGGAGGTGGAGCATTTGCGGTCCTTGATGACGACCTGAACGGCAGTGTCATAGAGCGCGTCCTCGCCGTCGGTGTTGCCGCCAAGGCCAAGCACCATGTCGATATCGGAGCTTTTCTCGTCATCGGGGCCTTCGACCACGCCGGACATGTATTCGGGCGGGCCAAAGGATTTCAGGTGGTTGACGATTTCCTCCACCTCTTCATCCGACACAAACGGCCCGTGGACCCGCGTGATTTTGGAGCCACCCGCCATATAGAGCATGTCGCCCATGCCGAGCAGCTGCTCCGCCCCCATTTCGCCCAGAATAGTGCGGCTGTCGATTTTGGACGTGACCTGGAAGGAGATCCGGGTCGGGAAGTTGGCTTTGATCGTGCCGGTGATGACGTCCACCGACGGGCGTTGCGTGGCCATGATCAGGTGGATGCCGGAGGCCCGCGCCATTTGAGCAAGGCGCTGAATGCAGGCCTCGATTTCCTTACCTGCGACCATCATCAGGTCGGCCATCTCGTCGACGATGACGACGATATAGGGCATGGCTTCGGGCTGGAATTCCTCCGTCTCGAACATCGGCTCGCCGGTTTCCTCGTCAAAGCCGGTCTGCACGGTGCGGGAGAACATCTCGCCTTTGGCGAGCGCCTCTTTCACGCGGCCATTGTAGCCGTCGATGTTGCGCACGCCCATTTTGGACATTTTGCGGTAGCGCTCTTCCATCTCGCCCACCGTCCATTTCAGGGCCACGACCGCCTTTTTCGGGTCGGTCACAACGGGGGAGAGCAGGTGCGGGATGCCGTCATAGACGCTGAGTTCCAGCATCTTGGGGTCGATCATGATCAGGCGGCATTCCTCGGGCGTCAGCTTGTAGAGAAGCGACAGGATCATGGTGTTGATGGCCACGGATTTACCCGAGCCGGTGGTCCCCGCGATCAGCAGGTGAGGCATTTTGGCGAGGTTGGCCACGATGCTTTCGCCGCCGATATCCTTGCCCAAAGCCAGCGGCAGTTTCTGCGCGCCGTCGCCAAAGTCGCGGGAGGCGAGGATTTCGCGCAGCACGACCATCTCGCGTTTCTCGTTGGGCAGCTCGATGCCGATGACGGTGCGGCCCGGCACAGTAGAGACCCGCGCGGAGAGCGCGGACATGGAGCGGGCGATGTCGTCGGACAGGCCGATGACGCGGGAGGCTTTCAAGCCCGGCGCGGGCTCCAGCTCGTACATGGTGACGACGGGGCCGGGGCGGACGGAGACGATCTCGCCTTTGACGCCGTAATCATCAAGGACGGCTTCCAGCATGCGGGCGTTTTCTTCCAGCGACTCGTCGCTGAGGATGTGACGCTCGACCGTTTCGGGGCTGGCCAGCAGGTTCAGCGGCGGCAGCTCGAAATCGGTTTTATTGTCGTCGAATTTCAGCGTCGGCTGGGCCTCAGCGATGGCGCGGCTGGAGGGTTCGGGGGCCTTGCGCACGGGCTGTTGCACCACGGCTTTGGGCTGCGGGGTGTAGACCTGCTGCGGCTCGGGCGGGGTTGGGATCGTGGGGATGGCCTGATCCTCAAGCACCGGCTCGGAGATGTGCAGCGGATCAGGGCCACGACCACGGGTCAGCTGCGGCTCCGGGCGTGGGCCGGTATCGGCCTCCAGCACAGGGACGCGGCGGGCGCGGTTTTTGATGACGTCGGTGATGCGCGATTTGATGCGATCTTCGGGGTCGAGCTCGTGGATGGTGACGTCTTGCAGCGGCTCGGCCTCGGGCTCGGTCACGCGTTTGACCAGCATGGGGACGCGGGCCAGCAGGCCGGGTTTTGGCTGCGGCTCTTGCTCTGGCTCTTCGTAAGCAGGCGCGTGCATGACGGGCGGGCGGCGCAGGGCGGGGCCCTCAATGGGATGGTCGTCATAGGGTTGATCCGCCTGCGCGGTCAGCCGCGCCTCACGACGTTCTGCCCTTGCGGTGCTGGCTTTATGCGCTGCGGCATAGGCACCACGGGCCGCGCCTTTGGAGGCCGCGCCAAAGAGCTTCGCGATACCGGCATAGCTGAGAACGAGGCCGATGAAGGTGGTGCGCGCGACGGTGCGCAGCTCTTCGCGGTCAAAACCCAGCACGTAGAGCGACAGGGCGAGAAGCGACAGGAACACGATGAAAGCCACGACTTTCAGCCCGAAAATGGCGCTGACCGGGGCCACGCCAAGGATCGCGCCCAGAACCGTGTCGCCAAAGAGGCCGCCAAGGCCGAAGGAATGCGTCCATTCGGATAGCGGCAAATGGGTTGAGGCGTAGACGGAGGCCAGTGCGACGGCGAGCGGCGCGAAGAGGAGCCGGGAGACGGCGCGGTCCTCGCCCCGGTGCAGCAGGAAACGCAGGCCCCAGATGACGGTGACGAAAGGAATGGCCCATGCGCCAAAGCCCACGATGACAAAGAGCGGCGAGGCCAGCGACGCGCCGAAACGGCCAAGCCAGTTCTGCGCAGGCTCATCGGTGGCGGACAGCCAGCTGGGGTCTTCGGGCACATAGGAGAGCAGCATTAGGGTGACAAGAACGCCGATGCTCAGCAGGGCGAGGCCGAACAGCTCTTTGCCGCGCTGCTCGATTGCCGCCTGCATGTCACTGTCCAGAAATGGATCGCGCCGTCTTGCCTGAAATGCCATATGCTCGTTCCTCGCCTTAGCCGTAGATGCAGGTTTTCAGAGCTTTGAGCCCCGGCTGCAATTCGTTCATGGGGGCCACCAAAGCGGCCCTGATATATTGGTCGCCGGGGTTGCCACCGCCGATTTTCTTGCCGCCGTCGCGGCCCAGATAGCCGCCGGGCAGCACTTTGACGCCCTTTTCAACCCAAAGCTTTTTGGTGGCTTCCTCCCCGTCTGCGACGGGCAGCCACAGGAAAAAGCCTGCTTGTGGGGCGCTGAAGCCTTGAATGCCGGAGAAGAGCTCGTCGGCAAAGGCCAGCTTTTCGCGGTAAAGCGCGCGGTTGGCTTCGACATGTTCTTCGTCGGCCCAGATTTTCTCCGCCACGCGCTGCAATGGCAACGCCAGCGGCGCGCCCGCGTAGTTGCGCAGAGATTTCATCGCCTTGATGTTTTCGGGGCCGGAGGCGCAGAAACCTGACCGCAAACCAGCGAGGTTGGAGCGTTTGGAGAGCGAGTTGAACAGCACCACCCGCTCCGGGTCCGCGCCGACCTCTTTGGCGACACTCAGCACGCCCACGGGGGCCGTGTCGCGGTAGATCTCTGAGTAGCATTCGTCGGCGAAGATGGTGAAATCGTATTTCTCGGCCAGCGCGATCAGGTCCGCCCAATAGTCGCGCGTCGCCACCGCCCCCTGCGGGTTGGAGGGCGAGCAGATGTAGCAAATCGCGGTGCGGTTCAGGATGTCTTTGGGCAGAGCGCGGTAGTCGGGCAGGAAGCCGGTTTGCTTGGTGGCGGGCACGTAGACGGGCTCTGCCTCCACCGCCAAAGCGGCGACGGCGTAGACCTGATAGAAGGGGTTCGGCGTCAGAATGACGGGCTTCTCGCCGTTCTTTTGCTCAGGACACAGCGCCAGCGAGGCGTTGAACAGCCCTTCGCGGGTGCCGTTGAGCGGGAAGATATTGGCGTCGGGCGACATGCCGACGCCGTAGCGCCGCATGATCCAGTCGGAGATCGCACTGCGCAGCTCAGGCGTGCCGTCATTGGGAGGGTAGCCACCGAAGCCTTTGGCATTTTGCGCCACGATGTCACCGACCCAATGCGGGAAGGGATGCAGCGGCGAGCCGATGGTCATGTCCACAACGGGACCGCCCGGCTCAAGTCCGGCGAGAAGAGACCGCAGACGCGGAAACGCATAAGGGGGCAGGTTCGAAAACCGCTCAGGATGGGTCATGGACCGGGTACACTGCTTTTAATGGCCCCAATTCAGGGGTCTTTACTGCCTCAGATCGGGGTCATTGCGCCCCGTTTTGTCCGAAAGTAGCCGCGTGACGCCGCCCGGTCCAGCAAAACCACAGCAATTTTTGCAAGCAGGTCAGGCTGTTGTGACTTTTTGGCCCTTTAGGCCAGCGCGGCCTCGGCGGCGGCGCCCAAACGGAGCAGCTTTTCCTCGGAATTTGGCGCGCTCAAAAACATGATCCCGGCGGAGGGCACATCCGTGGGCAGAGTCAGCCCGGCCAGCCCCATCAGATTGCCGATGCGGGTGTTGCGCAGCGACAGCAGGTTCTCCGTGACGTAATAGTCGCTGTCGGTCATCAGCCGCTCGAGGTTGGGCGGCAGGATGGGCGAGCTGGGCAGGATCACCGCGTCAAACTGGGCGGTTTTCTCAAGCCAGACCTGTTGCAGCGCGTGCAACTTGTGCCACGCGCCCAAGAAGTCGCGCGCCAAGGTGTCCTTACCGGAGCGGAACCGGTCGAGGATTTCGGGGAACATGGCGCTTGGGTTGGCCTCGATCACGTCCTGCCATTGGGCATAGGCCTCCGTGGCGAAGAGGATGGGAGAGAGGGCCAGCGCGTCGGCCACTTCGGGAATTTCGGCGCGTGTGATCTGCGCGCCTGCGCGTTTCAGGCGCTTTTCGGCGCTGCGGAAGGCTTTTTGGGGCGCGTCACGGATGTCGTCAAAGGCCGCGGTTTCAAGGACCAGAAGGCGGGCGCCGTCGATGGAGGCTCCGCGCAGGTCGGCGGGCTTGGTGCCTTCGAGCGCGGCCAGCAGGTGGGCTGCGTCCTCCACAGAGCGGCAAAGCGGGCCGACCGTGTCAAAGCGCGCGCAAAGCGGGACGGAGCCTTTGACGGAGACCCGGCCGATGGTGGTTTTCAGGCCCACAAGGTCATTCCACGCAGACGGGATCCGCACCGAGCCGCCCGTGTCTGACCCGATGCTGCCCGCCGCCAGCCCAAAGGCCACGGAGGCCGCAGAGCCGGAAGAGGATCCGCCCGGCACCGCGTCGTGATCATTGACACAGGGCGGCGTGGCGGTGGAGGGGTTGAGGCCAAGACCGGAGAAGGCCAGCTCGGACATATGGGTTTTGCCAAGGCAGACGAGCCCCTGCCCTGTCGCGTTGCGCAGGGTTTCGGCGTCCGTGTCGGGGGTGCGGCCTTCGAGCAGCTTGCTGCCCGCCTCAGTCGCGGTGCCTGCGCTGTCAAAGAGGTCCTTCCAGGAGATTGGCACGCCATCAAGAAGGCTGCGGCGCAGGCCCAATTTGGTGCGGTCGGCGGCGGCGCGGGCCTCCGACAGGGCGCGGTCCTCAGTGAGTGTTGTGTAGATGCGGTGGGTGAAGTCATGGGCTTTTGCCGCGTCGAGATAGGTTTGCGTCAGCGCCACCGGGTCGATCTCGCCTTTGCCGATGCCCCGGCCCAGATCGGTGGCGGTCATGGTTAACCAGGTGTCGGACATCTGCGCGCTCCCTTATTTGCGTTTGGCGACGGTAGCGGCGGTTGGGCGCATGGACAATCCCGCCTGCGCAGCCATATTGCTCAGCATGAGCATCCAGAGCGACATCGCCATCGTGGGCGGCGGATTGAACGGCACCGGCTTGGCGCTGGCCTTGGCCAGCAGCGGGTTGACCGTGACCTTGATCGACAGTCACGCCCCCGACGCGCGGCGCGACGCGGCGTTTGACGGGCGGTCCTACGCGTTGGCGCTGGCCTCCACCCGGATGCTGGACGCGGTGGGCGTGTGGGAGGTGCTGGCGCGGGACGCTCAGCCAATGCTTGAGATCAAGGTGACGGATGGACGTGCGGGCGAAGGGCCGTCGCCCTTCTGGATGCATTTCGATCATGCAGAGCTGGGCGAAGGGCCGATGGGCTACATGGTCGAGGACCGGCATTTGCGGCGCGCCTATCTGGACGCAGTGGCCGCGCATGACGGCATCACCCATCTTGCGCCCGCTTTGGTGACAGAGCAGCAGGTTGATGGGCCTTGGGCGCAGGTTACCGCAGACGGCCAAGAGGTGCGCGCGCGGGTGATTGTGGGCTGTGACGGGCGGCGCTCCGGCGTGGCGGAACGGGCCGGGATCAAGCGCAGTTTCAAGGATTACGGGCAGACGGCGCTGGTCGCTGCGATTGGCCATGAAAAGCCGCATGGCGGCGTGGCGCATCAGTTTTTCATGCCTGCGGGACCCTTGGCGATCTTGCCGCTGACGGGCAACCGCAGCGCGATTGTCTGGGCGGAGGAGACCGCGCGGGCGGAGGCGCTTTCGGCGCTGGATGATGATGCGTTTATCGAAGCGCTGCGGCCTGCTTTTGGCGATTTTCTGGGGGCGTTGCATGTGGCCGGGGCGCGGTTCTCCTACCCGTTGAACCTGACGGAGGCGGAGAGCCTGGTGGCGGACCGGGTGGCACTGGTTGGCGATGCCGCGCATGGCATTCACCCGATTGCGGGTCAGGGCCTGAACCAAGGCTTGCGCGATGCCGCCGCCTTGGCGGAAGTGCTGACCGACGCGATGCGGCGCGGCGAGGATATCGGCGCTGCGGACGTGTTGGCGCGCTATGCGGCGTGGCGCAGATTTGACGCGACGATGCTGGCGCGGGCGACGGACACGTTCAATGCGTTGTTTTCGAACGACAATAGCACCGTCAGAGCGCTGCGCGACATTGGGTTGGGGATCGTGAATGCGACGCCCGCGCTGCGGCGCGGGTTTATGCGGGAGGCCGCCGGGCTGACCGGAGACCTGCCGAAGCTGCTTCAGGGCAAGCCGCTTTAATCGAGGTTGCGCGCCTCGTCTTGCAGCATGATGGGGATGCCGTCGCGGATCGGGAAGGCTATTTTGCCCGCCTTTGAGACCAGTTCCTGCTTATCGGCATCATAGCTGAGCGGGCCTTGCGATATGGGGCAGACCAGCCCGTCCAGCATGCGGCGGTCAAACTTGTTTTCACTCATTGCAGGATGTCTTCCTTGTTGCCGCCGCGCAGGGCGAATTCGATCAGGGTGACCAGCGTTTCGCGGCGGGTGGTGAGGGAGGGTGCCTCCATCAGCGCCTGCTTTTCTTCGGGGTCAAACGGGCAGAGCATGGAGAGCGAATTGATCAACAGCTCGTCCTCCGCCTCTTTCAGGCTGTCCCAGTCGGTCTTGAGGTCGTGTTCGGTGAAGAATTTCTCGAGCAGCACCATGAAGGCGTCGCGGTCGAAATGCTCGTCCTTCTCGACAAAGCCCAGATCGCGTTCGAAGCCTTGCCAGCGGACGCGGGCCTTGCGGTAGGGGCTGAAACCGGTGACCTCTTCTTGCAGGCGAAACCGTGAGATGCCCGACAGGGTGATCATGTAGCGCCCATCCTCGGTTTCAGAGAATTGCGTGACCCGACCCGCGCAGCCGATGGAATGCAGCTGGCCCTTGCCGCCGGGGCCGTCATGGGGTTGCACCATGCCGATCAGCCGGGACTGCGTCTTGAGCGTGTCCTCGAACATTTGCAGGTAGCGCGGCTCGAACAGATGCAACGGCAGCCGGGTGCGCGGCAACAGCAACGCGCCGGGCAGCGGGAAGATCGGGATCGTGTCGGGGAGATCAGCGGCTGAGAACATGATGCGTACCTAGCCCGTGGAGGCGATCAGGCAAATATCATTGAGGACAGTTTGCGCCGCCCGGCCAATACAATTGGGTCATCCGCCTTGAGCGCGTCGAACACGGTGAAGAGCTGCGTTTTGGCGGCTCCGTCATTCCACTCCCGGTCGCGGCGGAAAAGCTCGAGCAGCTGGTCGATCGCGGCCTCCGCATTACCGTTGGCGTGCTGAGCGATGGCCAGATCAAGACGCGCCTGATGGTCGTTTTCATCCTTGGCCAACGCGGCTTCAAGCTCGGCCACGGGGCCTGCCTGTTCGGCCTGTTTGGACAGATCCATCTGCGCCTTGGCGGTTTCGAACTCGGGCGTGGCGGCAATGTCTTCGGGGGCGTTGTCGATCAGCATTTGCGCCTGGTCGACCTCCCCTGCGGCCAGATTGGCGCGGATCAGGCCGCCGTAAGCGGCAGCGCTGGTGGCGTCCTCGCCCAGGATCGCGGCGAAGGTTTGGGCGGCATCCACGGCCGCGCCTTCTTCCAACATAGCTTCGGCGGCTTCAAGCGCGTCGGCCAGACCACCATCGGCTTCGCCGCCAGACAGCGTCACCAGCTTGTCGATGAAAGCCTTGATCTCGCTGCCGGGCAGCGCGCCTTGGAAGGCGTCAACGGGCTTGCCCTGATAGAAGGCATAGACCGTGGGGATCGACTGGATTTGCAGCTGGCCCGCGATGCTTTGGTTCTGATCCACGTCGATCTTGACCATTTTGACCGTGCCTTTGGCCTCCGTCACGGCTTGCTCCAGCGCGGGGCCCAGCGTTTTGCAGGGGCCGCACCACGGTGCCCAGAAATCGACGATTACCGGCACCTCTTGGGAGGCTTGAATGACGTCCTCCATGAAGGTCGCTTCTGATCCGTCTTTGATCAGGTCGCCAGCGGGGGCGGCGGTGCCGGTGTTCAGTTCAAGCATGGGAGCCTCATCTTGTGCATCTGTTGACGCCTATATGAGGGCGCGGGGCTCAAAGATCAAATGTCGCAAACACTGGCGCGTGATCGGAGGGCTTTTCCCAGCCGCGCGCGTCGCGCAACACGCGGGAGCCGTGGGCGGCAGCGGAGATATCGCCTGTGGCCCAGACGTGATCGAGGCGGCGGCCTTTGTCAGCGGCATCCCAATCCTTGGCGCGGTAGGACCACCATGAATAAAGCAGCCCGTCGGGGATATCTTGCCGGGTGACGTCGACCCAGTTGCCGGCCTCCATGACGTCGCCGAAATGCTCCACCTCGATGGGGGTGTGGCTGACGACTTTGAGCAGTTGTTTATGCGACCAGACGTCGTCTTCGCGCGGTGCGATGTTGAGATCACCCACAAGGATGGATTTCTTAGGCGCATTGGCCCGGTAGGCGTCGCGCATGTCGGTAAGGTAGTCGAGCTTCTGGCCGAATTTCTCGTTCACCGTGCGGTCCGCCACGTCGCCGCCTGCGGGCACGTAGTGGTTGTGGATGGTGACACCGTTCTCCAGCGTGCCTGCGATGTGGCGGGCATGGCCAAGCTGGGCGTAATCCTCCGCTCCGGCTTCGGTGATGGGCAGCTTTGACAGGATCGCGACCCCGTTATAGCCCTTCTGCCCGCGTGCCAGCATGTGAGTGTAGCCAAGGGCGGCGAAGCCTTCGGTGGGGATTTTGTCGACCGGGCTTTTGCATTCCTGAAGGCAGAGGATGTCGGGGGCCTCTTCCTCCAGCAGCTTGAGGACAATCGGCTCGCGCAGGCGGACCGAGTTGATGTTCCAGGTGCAGAGGGTGAAAGACATGGGCGCGGCTCCGGTTTGACTTTGCGGCACGTTAGTCCGACG
>CAYXIZ010000054.1:0-14741 GCA_964465485.1 uncultured Rhodobacterales bacterium
GTCTGCCCCCCCGTCTGCCCCCCGAGGGGCCGCTGCAACAGCCGCGCTTTCTTCACAATTTTGCCTCGCTTAAAGGCGAAACATTCGCTATTGCCCTGCCCCTATAGGCTTGCGCAATGCAAGTAAAATTGGCCCCTCTGCCGCCTCATTATAGGGGCGGTATTCTGATCGCGTCTGTGTTGCGGGCGGTGATCCAAACCACACAAAGGACGACTTCCTTATGAGCAAAGTAGATTTTCAGGACCGCTTGCTGTCCCTGGGCCTGGCCCGCGTATCGGAGGCCGCTGCTCTGGCCTCAGCCAAATTGATCGGACGCGGCGACGAAAAAGCCGCCGACCAAGCCGCTGTCAACGCCATGCGCGAGCAGCTCAACATGCTCAACATCAAAGGCGTGGTGGTCATCGGCGAAGGCGAACGCGACGAGGCCCCGATGCTTTACATTGGCGAGGAAGTCGGCTCTGGCGAAGGCCCCGGCGTGGATATCGCGCTGGACCCGCTGGAAGGCACCACGCTGACCGCCAAGGATATGCCCAACGCGCTGACCGTCATCGCCATGGGCCCACGCGGATCCATGCTGCACGCACCTGACGTCTATATGGACAAGCTGGCCATCGGGCCGGGCTATGCCACGGACGTGGTCACGCTGGATATGTCCGTAAAGGAACGCGTCGCGGCGCTGGCCAAAGCGAAAGGCTGCACCGCCGAGAACATCACCGTTTGCGTGCTGGAACGCCCCCGCCACGAGCAGGTCATCGAAGACATCCGCTCCACCGGGGCCGCCATCCGCCTGATCACAGATGGCGACGTCGCGGGCGTCATGCATTGCGCCGAAGCCGCCATCACCGGCATCGACATGTATATGGGCGAAGGCGGCGCGCCAGAGGGCGTGCTTGCGGCCTCCGCTTTGAAGTGCATGGGCGGGCAAATGTATGGCCGTTTGCTCTTCCGCAATGACGACGAACGCGGTCGCGCGGCGAAAGCCGGGATCACCGATCTCGACCGGATTTACGCCCGCGACGACATGGTCACCCAAGACGTGATTTTTGCCGCCACTGGCGTCACTGACGGATCCATCGTGTCCGGCATCAAACGCGAGGTCGGCTTCATGACGACCGAGACGATTTTGATGCGCTCCAAAACCGGCTCCGTGCGGCGCATGATCTACCGCAACCCGGTGTGAACCGGGCCGAGCGGCTCAAAACTTTTGTACAAAATGGGTTTTCGCCCCTTTTGAATTACCCCATTTTGTACAAATGAGCGCTTTTTTGAATGTTGAGGCCTCCCTGACGGGGCGTCGCTGGGTTGGGCTGTCGCCCGAGCAAGACCGCATGGCCGAAGCCATGTCCCAACAGACCACGCTGCCCCGCCCCATCTGCCAAACGCTCTCCCGTCTGGGCGTCGCACCGGAGCATGCAGAGCGGTATCTGACCCCCACATTGAAAGAGCTTTTGCCCGATCCATCTGTCTTGCGCGACATGGATTTGGCCGCTGAGCGGATTTTGCGCGCGACGCAAGCCTCTGAAAAGATAGCAATTTTTGCCGATTACGACGTGGATGGCGCAACCTCCGCCGCGCTGCTGATCAACTGGCTGCGCGACATGGGGCTTGCTGCGACCCTCTATATTCCTGACCGCATTGACGAGGGTTACGGCCCCAATGAACCCGCCATAGAAGCCCTCGCCCGCGACCATGACCTGATCATCTGCGTCGATTGCGGCACGCTCAGCCATGACGCCCTCGCCGTAGGCTCCGCCGCCGATATTATCGTTTTAGATCATCACCTTGGCGGCGAAACCCTACCCCCCGCCTTGGCCGTGGTGAACCCGAACCGGCAGGACGAGAGCGGAGATCTCGCCCATCTCTGTGCCGCTGGCGTGGTGTTTCTGACGCTTGTGGCTTTGAATAGGCTATTGAAAAATAACGGTAAAAAAGGCCCCGACCTGATTGCGCTGCTCGATCTTGTGGCGCTTGGCACCGTGGCCGATGTGGCGCCTTTGATTGGCGTGAACCGCGCCTTGGTGGTGCAGGGCCTGAAAGTCATGGGACAAAGAAACCGCATTGGGATCAAAGCTTTAGCCGACATCGCCCGCATGGACACAGCGCCTAGTTCCTACCATCTGGGCTTCCTTTTAGGCCCGCGCATCAACGCCGGAGGCCGCGTCGGCACGCCCGATCTGGGCGCTAGGCTGTTGTCTACATTGGATAATTCCGAGGCCGAGGCCCTCTCCGAGCGCCTCGACGCACTGAACACAGAACGCCGCGAAATCGAAGAACAGGTCCGCATCGCCGCCCTCGCCCAAGCCGACTCCCGAGGCTTCGACACCCCCCTCGTCTGGGCCGCAGGCCAAGGCTGGCACCCCGGCGTCGTGGGCATCGTGGCCTCACGTTTGAAAGAGGCCACCAACCGCCCCGCCGTGGTCATCGGGCTTGAGGACGGCATCGGCAAGGGCTCGGCCCGGTCTGTTACCGGCATTGATTTAGGCGTTCAAATTCAAAGACTTGCCGCAGAGGGTCTGTTGATCAAAGGCGGTGGTCACAAGATGGCGGCCGGGCTGACAGTGGCCGAAGACAAGCTGGAGGCCGCGATGGAGCGCCTCTCCGAAATGATGGAGAAACAAGGCGCAGGCGCGCTGGGGCCACGCGATTTGAAGCTTGACGGGGTGATGATGGCAAGTGCCGCCAATGTGCCGCTCGTTGAGCAACTGGAAAAAGCCGGGCCCTTCGGTGCCGGAGCCGCCGCCCCGCGATTTGCCTTCCCCGACCAACAGATCGGATTCACCAAGGAGGTCGGCCAGGGTCATCTGAAACTCAGCTTCTCCGACGGCATGGGCCCCAAGATCGACGCCATCTGCTTCAACGCCGCAGAAAACGGGTTAATGCAAGCACTTACGCAGCATAAAGGCGCCAGATTTCACCTTGCCGGACGCGTCGAAATCAACACATGGCAAGGCCGCCAATCGGTGCAACTGCGCCTCGAAGACGCGGCACCTGCCTGAGGCTAAAAATTACAAAATTTCGCAGTTTTCGACTTGTCAGAGGGGGCCTGCTCGCCTAAATAGCCTCTCACTGCTGATGCTCCCTTCGTCTATCGGTTAGGACGCCAGGTTTTCAACCTGGAAAGAGGGGTTCGATTCCCCTAGGGAGTACCAGCGGTTTATCTCCCTCCAACTTTTGTATATTTTGCTGTGCGGCGCCGGTGTATTTGGCGAAACCTAGCCCTATGTGACAGATCAACAGTCCATTGCAGGAGCCTCCCCCATGCAGCTGACCATCAACGGCACATCACATGAGATCGACATTGAACCCGACACGCCGCTGCTTTGGGTTTTGCGTGACGAGATTGGGCTGACCGGCACCAAATATGGTTGCGGCGTTGCGCAATGTGGGGCGTGCACGGTGCATGTGGATGGGGAAGCGCAGCGGTCTTGTCAGGTGCAGATCGGCGATTTGGAAGGCGCGGAGGTCACCACGATCGAGGGGGTGGGCACTCCGGAGAAGCTCTCGGCGGTTCAACAGGCCTGGATCGACCATCAGGTCGCGCAATGCGGCTACTGCCAGTCGGGTCAGGTGATGCAGGCGACCGCCTTGTTGAACGAGAATGACAGCCCCACCGATGACGATATTGACGAGGTCATGTCGGGCAATCTGTGCCGCTGCGGAACATATCCGCGCATCCGCGCCGCCATCCACGATGCCGCCGCCAAGATCAAAGGGGCCTGAGCCATGGGACGCGCCAAAACAATTGCACGCCGTACATTTCTGATCGGTTCCGCCGCCATTGCCGGGGGCGTGGCGTTCGGGCTGTACAAGGTCAAGACGCCGCACCAGAACCCGTTAGCCTCAGGGCTCGGAACGGGGGAGGCCACGTTCAACCCGTTTGTCAAAATCACGCCAGAGAAGATCACCCTGATCACCCCGCATGCCGATATTGGTCAGGGCGTGGTGCATATGCAGGCGGCCTTGATCGCGGAGGAGCTGGACGTGGAGTTCGGCCAGTTCGAGACGGATTTCGGCGCGCCTGATCCGGCCTATTGGAACACCGCTCTGGCGGCGGAGGCCGTGCCATTTGCGGCTTTTGACGAGGGCTTTGGCGCGGAGACCATGCGCTCGGTCATGGGCGGCGTGGCCAAGCTGATGGGCATTATGGGGACCGGCGGGTCCAGCTCCGTGCCTGACCAATATGAAAAGCTGCGCACCGCAGGTGCCGTGGCGCGGGAGACGTTGAAACTGGCGGCCTCCCAGCAAACAGGCGTGGCCGTGGATGCGTTGAAAACAGCCAATGGCGCGGTGCAACTGCCGGATGGGACGTCGCTGGCCTATGTCGATTTGGCGGAGGCGGCTTCCGGGCTGGAGCCTGTGTCCGACATCACTTTGCGCGATCCAAGCACATGGCGGCTGATCGGCAAGCCTATGGAGCGCAAGGATATTCCGGCGAAATCCACCGGCACGCAAAGCTACGGGATCGACCGAGCCGTGGACGGGATGGTCTATGCCTCCACGCGTGTGAACCCGCGCCGTGCACCGATGAATGGCTATGAGGCCAATGGCGCCGATGCGATGCCGGGCGTCTCCGCGATTGTGCCGGTGACCAATGGCGTGGCGGTGATTGCCGATAGCACATGGCGGGCGATGAATGCTGCCAACCAGATCGAGTTTGACTGGGCCTCGGCCCCCTACCCTGCGGAGCAAGACGCGCATTGGGAGGAGGTTGCGGCCAGCTTTACTAAGGAGCGTCTCGACAAGGAATGGCGCGCCGACGGGGATGTGGAGGCCGCGCTGGACGGCGCTGAGGTGATCGAGGTCGAATACCGCGCGGGCTATGTGGCGCATCAGCCGTTGGAGCCTTTGGGCGCGATAGTGCGCGCGGATGAAGACGGCGCGGAGGTTTGGGCGGGCCACCAATTGCCGCGGTTCTTGCAACAGAAAGTTGCCGCCATCGTGGGCTGCGCGGCGGAAGATGTGATCTATCATAACCAATATTCCGGCGGCAGCTTTGGCCATAGGTTGGAATTCGACAATATCACGCTGGCCACCGAGATCGCCGTGCAGATGCGGGGCACTCCGGTCAAGCTGACCTTGTCGCGCGAAGAGGATTTCGTGACCGATTACCCGCGCCAGATCGGCATGAGCCGCTCGAAGGGCGTGGTCAAAGACGGCAAGGTCGAAACCTGGAGTTTGGACATCGCCACGGTCTCCGCGGCGCGGTCGCAATCGGGGCGGTTGGGCGTGCCTGTGCCGGGCCCTGACACGCAAATTGCGGCGGGCGCTTGGGCGATGGCCTACGGCATCCCGAACCTGCGCGTGCGGGCCTATGCGGTGCCGGAATTGGCCCCGACGAGCTCCTGGCGTTCCGTGGGGGCCTCGACCGCCGGGTTCTTTGCGGAGAGCGCCTTGGACGAGTTGATCCATGCCGCAGGGGCCGACCAAATGGAGGAGCGCTTGCGGCTGTGCAACAACGCCGTGCACCGTAAGGTGCTCGAGGCCGTCGCCGAGATGTCCAACTGGGGCAGCCCGATGGGCGCGAACCAAGGGCGCGGCGTGGCGTTGGTGGAAAGCTTCGGGGTGCCGGTGGCGGAGGTGGTCGAGGTCACCAACACCGATGCGGGCATCAAGATTGACCGGGTCTATGTGGCCGCAGATGTGGGGCGCGTCATTGATCCGGTGAACTTTGAAAACCTCGTGCAAGGCGGCGTGATCTGGGCGTTGGGGCATGCGATCAACTCGGAGATCACCTATTCCGACGGCATGGCGGAGCAGATCAATTACTACGACGCGGAAGGCATGCGGATGTATCAGACGCCAGAGATCATCGTCAAAGGTCTTGAAAACGCTGATAAAATTCGCGGGATCGGGGAGCCTCCGGTGCCAGCGGGTCCGCCTGCTTTGGCCAACGCGATCTTTGCCGCGACGGGTCAGCGCATTCGTGAGATGCCGTTCAATAAGCATATTGATTTTGTCTGAGGCGGACCTTGGGGCGGCGCCCTCAGGGCGTCTTCTCGCCAGCCTCAATGGCTGTTGGCAGGGTGTTCTCCGGCGGTGACAGCGGGCAGACGAAGTCGGGCGTCCATGCGCAGGACGGGGTATAGGCGAAGTTGAAATCGAAGATTAGCTCGCCGGTTTCGGTCAGGCCAAGGTCGGAGCCTTTGATGGCGTCGACGAGGTAGCGGCCGCCGCCATAGGTTTGCGCGCCGGAGGTTAAGTCCTTGAACGGGATAAACAATCCGCCGCCATAGCCTTCGATCCAATAGACGGTCAGCTCGGCATTCAAGGCGGCTTTCAGCCCCTGTGTGCGGGCGATTGGACGGGCCCGCATGTCGCCGTCGGCGTCGAGTTGGAAGGTGAGAGCGTTGGCCGTTACCCGGTCGAGCGAGACATGGAAGCGCAAGGCCGGGTTGTAATCGAACATCGCGATCTGTTTGAGCGTCGCGCGGCGTGGCTTTGGAACCGGGGACATCGGGTGGGTGCGGTAGAGATCTGAGCGCTCTGCACGCCACATGTCCCAGCCCTTTCGGGGGTCAGGCGTCGCGCGGATTTGGGCATAGAGATCGTTGATACGTCGACGCCAATCGGCCAGCCCATAGGGCTCAGGCCCTTGATATATATCGGTTTCTTTCATCGTCGTCGCATTCTACACGAAAGCGCTGGCCGTTAGAAATCGGTTTCCACACCGCCCTCCGCTTTGCGGCGGGCGACGAAGTCTGACAGCTCTTCGCGGATGGCCGGGTCCATAGGGGGCGCTTCGAATTCCGCCATGATGCCTTTGTACATTTTGTGGGCGCGCTCGGCGGTCCATGTGCCGCCGTTCAGCTCCCATGCTTCAAAGTTGGACCAGTCGGAGATGAGCGGGCTGTAGAAGGCGGTCTCGTAGCGTTCCTGCGTGTGTTGGCAGCCGAAATAGTGACCGTCGGGGCCGACCTCTTTGATGGCCTCCACGGCGATGTCATCGGGGGTTGTGGCGTAGGTGGCAGGCTCCATATAGCGTTGAATTTGTTGAAGAACATCGCAATCCATAATGAATTTCTCGGGGCTTGCAATCAGCCCGCCTTCCAGCCAACCGGCGGCGTGATAGACCACGTTTGTGCCCGATTGCACGGCGGCCCAGAGGGAGTTTGACGTCTCCCACATGGCTTGCCCGTCGGGGACATTTGCGGCGCAAACGCCGGAGGATCTGATCGGCAAGCCGTAGTAGCGGCCCATTTGGCCGGTCATTTGGGTTGCGCGCATGTATTCCGGCGTGCCGAAGGCGGGGGCTCCGGTCTTCATGTCGACATTCGAAGTGAAGGTGCCAATGGCGCAGGGTGCGCCGGGATTTACGCATTGTAACAAGACGATAGCGGCCAACCCCTCGGCCAAGGAAAGCGTCACTGCGCCCGACATTGTGACCGGGGCCATGGCGCCTGCGAGGGTGAAGGGCGTGACGATCACCGGCTGGTTGCGGCGGGCGTGGATCATGGCGCCTTCGAGCATCGGGAAGTCATGTTTCAGCGGCGAGACCGAATTGATGTTGGTGTACATATATGGTTTAGAATCAAACTCTTCGCGGGAAATTCCGGCGGCGATGCGGGTCATTTCCATGACGTCTTCGACCCTGCCCCGGCCCAGCGAATAGGCGTGGACGGCCTTGTCGGTGAGGGTGAGTTTTTCGAACAGGCAGTCGAGGTGGCGGACGCCTGCGTGGATGTCGATGGGCTCCACCGGGTAGCCGCCTGCAAAATGGATGCAGTTGAAGAACTGGGTGAGCTTGATGAAGTCCTTATACATCTCGAAGCTGCCGGATTCCTTGCCGCGTTCCAGCGTCCATGAATTGGGCGGAGAGGACACGTTTCCAAAGAGCATATGCTTGCCGCCCATGGTGATGGCGCGGTCGGGGTTGCGGGGGGTGATGGTGAACTGCGACGGGGCGTAACCCACCATTTCCATTACGAAATCTTCGTCCATCCTGACGTTCGTGCCATCCACTTTGCAGCCTGCTTTGCGTAAGATTTCGCAGGCTTCGGGGTTCAGAAACTCGATCCCGATCTCGCTCAGAATGCGCATGCAGCCCTTGTGAATGGCCGCGACACCGGCCTCGTCCAAGGGCTCTGTGGGGCGGTCGCGGTTGATGGGAGGGGACCATGGCATTTGCGGCGGCAACAGCGATGTGGTGCGCCTTGCATTGCCTTTGCGGCCGCCGCTGCGGGTTCTGCGGGGGGCGTCGTTTGCCATGGGATATCCTTCGTTCAGCTTAGGGATCAGCGTGCCACCGGTTGCCCTGCGTAAAACGGCTTTTTCCGACGCAAAGGGTCGTTTTGTCCCAAAATGGGGCAAAATATTCGGCGCGAAAACCCAAAATGTCCCAAAACTTTTGGGCTGGTTTTTTAAGGTTCTGTTCATAGATAGCGCCGCGGCGCGTGACGGGGCATGGGGGCTGCCGGGGTCGGAGGTCTCAGGCCTTCGGAACGGGCTTGCTCGGAGGCTTGAAGCAGATAGTGTGAGCATCACATTTTTCTATCAAAGAGCCCAACATGATCAAAAGCCAGATCACCCTCAAACAGCTGGAGGCGTTTGCCTTCGTCGTTGACACGGGCACGTTTCGGGCGGCGGCCTCGGCGCTTGGGACGACCCAGCCCAATATTTCCGCGCGCATCACGGCGCTTGAAACCGCGCTGAACGTCACCTTGCTGACACGCGATGCGGGGTCCGTGCGGTTGACAGCTGATGGCAGCAAATTGCTCGCGAAGACCCGCGAGGTTTTGTGGGCCGGAGAGGCTCTGATTGAAGAGGCGGGCCGTCAGGAGTTGATCGCGGAAACCTTGCGGCTGGGCGTGACGGAGCTTGTGGCCTGTACGTGGTTGCAGGGCTTCCTTCGATTGATGAGAGAGGCCTACCCCAAGCTGCGGATCCAGCTGGAGGTCGATCTTTCGACCGCGACCGACGCAAGGCTGATGGAGGGGCAGCTTGATCTGGCGCTTCAAACCGGGCCGTTCAAATCGAAGACATTCGCAAGCCATGCGTTGGGTCAGGAGAACTACTGCTGGGTTGCAAATTCGGATCTGTTCAAACGGATCAGCGCCAACCCGCCCCTCGCGGAGCTGTTTGATTTGACGGTTTTGACCCATGCAAAACATACGCAGGCCTGCGCCGCTTTGCACAGCCTTGCATCGGCGCGCGGGTTGAGGCGCGAAAGGATCGTGCATTCAAGCGCTTTGTCTGCCTGTTTGCCTATGGCGCTTGAGGGGCTCGGGATCGCGTTGTTGCCAGAACGGCTGGTCGCGGCCGAGATTGCGGCGGGTGAGCTGCACCGTGTTGAAACTGATTGGGTGCCTGACCCGTTGTCCTTTTATGCGCGTTACGCCCCCTCACGGGCTGCGCTCTATGTGGAAAAAGCCGCCAAGATCGCGAAGACGGCGATGCATCTTCCTTAGATCAATAAAATTGATTGGGGCGAGCATTTTAATCGATTTGATTATTCGCCGCTTTTGGGGCCACCTGTCGTTGCATTTCAGAGCAGGAGCCCAAGATGACAGCACCTTCCGTTCGCCTCGGCGTCGATATCGGCGGCACCTTCACCGATGTTGTTCTGGAAAAAGATGGCGTGCCGTTTTCAACGAAGGTTCTCACGACCTATGCCGCCCCAGAAAACGCGATCATTGAGGGCATGCATCAGGTCTGCGCCAAAGCGGGTGTGACCCCGTCGCAGGTTGGCCAGATCATTCATGGGACCACGCTGGCCACGAATGCGCTAATTGAACGGCGGGGTGCCAAGACTGCGTTGATCACGACCGAAGGCTTTCGCGATGTGATCGAAATGCGGACGGAGTCGCGGTTTGAGCAATATGACCTGAACCTCAACCTGCCCGATCCGCTCTTGCCCCGTCAGATGCGTTTTACCGTTGCGGGCCGCGTTGATGCGAATGGCCAGATCCTTGTTGATATGGACCGCGCGGAGGTCGAGGCCGTTGTCGACCGGATTGCGACGGCTGGTTTCGAGAGCGTCGCGGTTGGCCTGATCCATTCCTATCTCAACCCGACGCATGAGCAGATGGTGCGCGATGTTCTGGCCGAAAAGCTGCCCGATGTCGCGGTGTCGATCTCGTCCGAGGTGTCGCCGCAGATGCGCGAATATGAGCGTTTCAACACCGTCGTCGCGAATGCCTATATCAAACCACTGATGGCCTCTTATCTGGGCCGTCTTGAAGACCGGCTGAAAGGCGAAGGCGTGTCCTGCCGCATCTTTTTGATGCATTCGGGCGGCGGGATTATTTCTATTCAGAACGCCGCAGAATTTCCCGTGCGGCTCGTCGAGTCCGGCCCCGCCGGGGGCGCGGTTTTTGCAGCCCATATTGCTGCGCGTTACGGGTTGGACAAGGTTTTGTCCTTTGACATGGGGGGCACGACGGCCAAGATTTGCCTGATCAAGAACCAGACCCCCAAGACCAGCCGCGTGTTCGAAGTGGCGCGGACCTACCGGTTCAAGAAGGGCTCCGGCATGCCGATCTCGATCCCGGTGATCGACATGGTTGAAATCGGCGCAGGCGGCGGGTCGCTGGCGCATGTGGATGCGCTGCGCCAGATCCGTGTCGGCCCGGAAAGTGCGGGATCAGAGCCCGGCCCGGCCTGTTACGGGCGTGACGGCACGCGGCCCGCCGTGACGGATGCGGACCTTGTTTTGGGCAAGCTTGACCCGGATAATTTTGCGGGCGGCTCGATCAAATTGCACCCGGATCAGTCAAGCGCGGCGCTGTCGCGCCATGTGGGGGAGGCGCTTGACATGGAGGCGGTCGAGGCCGCGTTTGGCGTGGCGGAGGTTGTTGACGAGAACATGGCCAACGCCGCGCGGGTGCATGCCGTGGAAAACGGCGAAGACCTGTCAGACTACACCATGATTGCGTTTGGCGGTGCGGCTCCGCTGCATGCGGGCCGTTTGGCCGAAAAGCTGGGCGTCGCGCGTTTGCTGGTGCCGCCGGGGGCGGGTGTGGGCTCGGCCATCGGGTTCCTGCGCGCGCCGTTTAGCTTCGAGGCCAACAGGTCCGTCTATATGAAGCTGTCGGATTTTGACGGTGAGCGGATCAAATCCTTGCTCTCCGACCTCAAGGCGGAGGCCACGGGTTTCGTGCGCAGCTGCGACGAGGTGAGCCCGATCCTGTCGGAGTTCAAAGTGTATATGCGATACACCGGCCAGGGCTGGGAGATCCCGATTGAACTGACCGAGGATCAGGCGATGGCCCCAGACGCGGCGACGTTTGAGGCGCGGTTCATTGAGGATTACACCAAGCTCTTTGGCCGCCCCGTTGCGGGCATGGATATCGAGATCACCGTCTGGTCCGTCAACGCGACCACGCCTCCAGAGAGCGTGGCGCGGATGGCGGAAACGCCCGGCACAGCGGCGGCACCTTCCGCGGGCGCGCGGCGCTTGTTTGACGCAGGCGCGGGCCGGTTTCTGGACGCGGATGTGGTCAACCGCTTTGACATGGCCTTGGGCGACAGGGCGGTTGGACCCGCGGCGGTCGTCGAAGACGAAACCACCATCATCGTGCCCGCCAGCCGGGACGCAATCCGCCAGCCTGACGGCTGCATTGACGTTATCACAAAGGGGGACGCGCAATGACCCAAGAGCATTCAAAGGTTGCCTATCAGGTGATGTGGAACCGGCTGATCTCGGTTGTGGAGGAGCAGGCGCAGGCGCTGGTGCGCACCGCGTTTTCGACCTCCGTGCGCGAGGCGGGCGATTTGTCGGCGGGCGTCTATGACGTGGACGGCCGCATGCTGGCCCAAGCGGTCACCGGCACGCCGGGGCACGTCAACGCAATGGCAGATGCCGTGGCACATTTCATCCGCCGCATCGGGCGCGACAACATCCATGACGGCGACGTCTATATCACCAATGACCCATGGGAAGGCACCGGCCACCTGCATGACATCACGATGGTCACGCCTTCCTTTCATGGCGGCGCGTTGGTCGGTTTTTTCGCCTGCACCGCGCATATCGTGGATATTGGCGGGCGTGGGTTCGGGGCCGATGCGCATAGCGTCTATGAAGAAGGGCTCTACATCCCGATCATGAAATTCGCGGATCGCGGCACGGTGGACGAAACCCTGACCCGCATCATCCGGGGCAATGTGCGTGAGCCGGATCAGCTGATCGGCGATATCTATGCGCTGGCCACCTGCAACGAGATCGGCCACCGCCGCCTTGTCGATATGATGGAGGAGTTTGCCCTTGTTGATCTGAACGGCATCGCCGCATTCATCCTCGACAATTCGCGCCGCGCAACCATCGAGCGGATCGCGGCTTTGCCGCAGCAATCAGCCACCGGCGAGATGACGATGGACGGGTTTGACCGCCCCATCACGCTGAAGGTGAAGGTCAGCGTGATGGGCGACAGAATTATGTCGGACTTCACCGGGTCTTCGGGGCTCGACAAGAAAGGCATCAACTGCCCGCTGGTCTACGCCAAAGCCTATGCCTGCTACGCGCTGAAAGTCGCGATTGCGCCGGAAATTCCGAACAACGCGGCTTCGCTTGCGCCGTTCGAGATCTTTGCGCCGGAAAACACCATCGTCAACGCGCTGCATCCCGCGCCGGTCGCGTTGCGCCATATCGTGGGGCATTTCGTGCCTGACGCCGTGTTTAACGCGTTTGACAAGATCGTGCCCGGCCTGGTGCCCGCCGAAGGCGCGGGTTGTTTGTGCAATTTTCAGGTTTCGCTGCGCCCCCGCACGGATGCGCCTGCCCCGGCACATGCGCGGCGCTCCGAGGTTTTGACGTTCAATTCGGGCGGCTCAGGTGCGCGGCCAGAGCATGACGGGTTGAACGCCACCGCCTTTCCCTCCGGCGTGATGACGATGCCGATTGAGGCCACGGAACATGCAGGCCCCGTCATCATCTGGCGCAAAGAATTGCGGCCCGACTCGGGCGGCGCTGGCAAGACCCGTGGGGGGCTTGGGCAGTATATGGAAGTGGGTGCGCAGGAGGGCCATGAGTTCGACATCCAAGCCATGTTTGACCGCGTTGACCACCCCGCCCGCGGCAGACGCGGCGGTGGCGCAGGCGCGCCCACCACGATCGTCCAGGACGATGGCACCGCGATGAACGGAAAAGGCAAACAGTTCGTGGCGCATGGGCGCCGCGTCGTCATGGCCTTTCCGGGGGGTGCTGGATATGGCGACCCGTCCGAGCGGTCGGTTGATCTGGTGAAACGGGATCTGGCGCGGGGGTATATCTCGGCCGAGACCGCCGCCAAGGCCTACAACCTGTCCGCCGCTGAGATCGCAGAGGTGGACGCGGCCGTCGCACGGGGGGAGGCACTATGAAACCCCAGACACCCAAAAATACATCCTATGACGTGGTCATTATTGGAGGCGCGATGATGGGCGCCTCCGCCGCGTGGTTCTTGTCCGATGACGCAGATTTTGACGGCAGCGTTTTGGTCGTGGACCGCGATCTGAGTTACGAGAACAGCTCGACGATGCACACCAATTCCTGCATGCGTCAGCAATTCTCAGGTGAATTGAACGTGCGGATCAGCCAGTTCGCGGCGGATTTCGTCAAGAACCTGCCGCGCTATCTGGGCAATGATGACCGCGTGCCGGAGCTTTCGATCCGGTCCTTTGGCTACATGTACCTGGCCGACAATGAAGGCTTTGCGGAGGTTCTGCGGGAAAGCCAGAACGTGCAGCTGACCGCAGGTGCCGCAACGCAATTGATGACCCCCGACCAGATCAAGGCGGCTTATCCTTTCTACAACGTCGACGATATCGTCTTGGGCTCGATCAACCTGATCGACGAAGGGTTCTGGGACGCCACAGCCGTGTTTGACTGGTGGCGCAAATCGGCCCGAGAACGCGGCGTTGAATATATCGAGAACGAAGTGGTTGCCGTCACCAAAAACGCTGCTGGCACCCGTGTCGACAGCGTGACGCTGGCATCCGGCGAGGTCATCGCCTGCGGCCAGGTTCTGAACGCATCCGGGCCTCGCGCGGCCAACACCGCGCGGATGGCGGGCATCGACGTGCCGGTTGAGCCGCGCAAACGTTTCTCGTGGATTTTCTCGGCAGAGCAGCCGCTGGACCGTGACCTGCCGCTGACGATTGACCCGTCCGGGGTCCATGTGCGCGAAAACGGCGGCGGCACCTACCAATGCGGCGGGCATTCCGAGATCGACCCCGCCGTCGATCCCGATGACTTTGTCATGGATCACAGCATTTGGCAGGACCATGTCTGGCCGATCCTTGCCACGCGCATCCCGCAGTTTGAGGCGATCAAGGTGCAGTCCGAATGGGCCGGGCATTACGCCTATAACACCTTTGATCACAACGCGATTTTGGGACCGCATATCGTGGTCGAGAATTTCTTCTTTCTCAACGGGTTCTCTGGCCACGGGCTGCAACAATCGCCCGCCATGGGGCGTGGCACCGCCGAGATCATGGTGCATGGCGCATACCAAACGCTGGACATGACGCCGTTCCATTTTGACCGCATCCCGGCGGGGCGCAAGATCGTTGAAAAAGCGATCATTTGATGAGGGGTCGCGTGTTCTCGCGATGCCCTGATCAAACCCTCCGCGCCCAGACCTTCCGCGTCCAGACCCTCTGCGTCCCGAGGGGCCGAGTTTGCCTCCATCACCGGCCAGAACAGCGGCAAGTTAACAGATGAGGTTGGATGGTTGGGTTGAAGTGGAATTTAATGCTCCCCTGCTTCTCCCCTGTCCGCTTAACAGGCCGCAGGCTCTGGGCTGGCTACTATGAAGAGCTGGTTTGAG
>CAYXIZ010000055.1:0-14664 GCA_964465485.1 uncultured Rhodobacterales bacterium
TGATACACCAGATCGAACCGCACCAGCGTGGTGAACAGCCGCCAATCGGCCTCCGTCAGCACGTCACCCATCAGGTAGCGCCCCGCGCCCAGCCGCGCCTCCAACCAGTCCAACGTCTCAAACAGAGGCCCCACGGCCGCGTCATACGCCTCTTGCGACGTCGCAAACCCCGCCTTATACACCCCGTTGTTCAACGTGTCGTAAATCCGGTCATTCACCGGCGCAATCGCGTCCCGCAGCCCCTCCGGCCAGAAATCCAGCGTGTTCCCTGTCACTCCGTCAAAGGCGCTGTTGAACATCCGAATGATCTCTGAGCTTTCGTTGCTCACAATCGTGCCGCGCTGCTTGTCCCACAGAATAGGCACCGTCACCCGCCCCGACACGTTCGGGTCGGCCTTCAGGTAAATGTCGCGCGCGAAAGGCAGCCCAAACAGCGCATCCCCCGTGGCCCCCGGAAAACCGGTGTCAAAAGTCCAGCCGTCGCTCATCATGTCGGGATGCACGGCAGAGACGCCAATCACTTCCTCCAACCCCTTCAAAGCGCGGAAAATCAGCGCCCGGTGCGCCCATGGGCAGGCATAGGAAACATAAAGATGGTACCGCCCGGCCTCCGCCTTGAAGCCCGCCTCCCCCGAAGGCCCCGCCGCGCCATCTGCCGTGATCCAGTTGCGAAACCCGGCGGTGGAGCGTTTGAACGCCCCGCCCGTCGATGTCGTATCATACCACGTGTCGTGCCAAACGCCGTCTACAAGCTGTCCCATTCCCGTCTCCTCTTGTCGTGTCGGGTCACGGGGTAACGCGCGAGACCCGCTTTGGTCACTTCCGCGCCGCCGCACAGAAACTGCGCATGCCGCAAACAGCTCACCCGCCGCCGCTTCCCCCATTGCGACGGACCCCGCGCGCCCATATACCTACGACTCGAAGACGAGGGGCTTGTCCCCAGAGAGGTTGGCGGCCTTCGGATCGACCCAAATAGGGGGTCCCCCGGTTGCATCGTCAGATCAAAGCCGCGCGCGGCACCTCTCGCGATATGACAATGACGAAAGGTGCGCCGATGACCCGGTTTCTGCTTGCTATGACGGCCCTTCTGGCCACCCCCGCCACCGCCCATGTTGGCCATCTGGGCGAGGCCGCAGGCCATGATCACTGGATTGCGGGCATCGCCATCGGGGTCGCAATTGGTGTCTCCATCTGGGGGCTGGCCAAAGGCAAGAAACCCACTGAGGAGGCCTCCGAGGAAGAGCCCGAAGACGACGAAGAGAAAGAAACAGCATGAGCAAAACAGGTGTCATGATCTGCGGTCACGGCTCGCGCTCACAGGCGGCCGTCGATCAGTTCTCCGTCCTCGCTGAAAAGCTGCCCCGCTATTTTCCTGAGGATTGGCTGGTCGAATATGGCTATCTCGAGTTTGCCAACCCTGTCATTCGCGACGGGCTCGACAAGCTGCGTGAAGCTGGTTGCGACAAGATCCTCGCCGTGCCGGGTATGCTCTTTGCCGCCATGCACTCCAAAAACGATATCCCGACGGTGCTGAACACCTACGCCGCCAAACACGGGATCGAGATCAGCTATGGCCGCGAGCTGGGCGTCGACCCCAAAATGATCGCCGCCGCCGGGGCCCGCATCCAAGATGCGGTCGATCACGCCAACGCAACCAAACATGTCGCCAATGAGGAAACCTGCCTCGTGGTCATCGGTCGCGGAGCCTCCGACCCGGACGCCAATGGCAACGTCGCCAAAATCGCCCGCATGCTGCATGAAGGCATGGGCTTCGGCTGGGTAGAAACAGGCTATTCCGGCGTCACCTTCCCGCTGGTCGAACCTTGCCTGCAACATGCCGCCAAGCTGGGCTACAAACGCATCATCGTCTTCCCCTATTTCCTCTTCACCGGCATCCTGATCGACCGCATCTACGGCTTCACCGATCAGGTCGCGGCCGAACACCCGCACATCGAATTCGTCAAAGCGGGCTATCTCAACGACCACGAAAAAGTCCTCGCCACCTTCGCCGAACGCGTGACGGAACAAATGGGCGCAAACCCGCCCCCCAATTGCGGCATCTGCGCTTACCGTGAACAGGTGCTGGCCTTTGACAATGGCGAACACCGCCACATCACCCCGGAACAACGCCAACACCCGGCCTTCGCCGACACCCCGCCGCCCACTTGCGTGCTGTGCAAATACCGCACGCAAGTCCTAGGCTTCGAATCCGAAGTCGGCGCAATTCAGGAATCGCATCACCACCATGTCGAAGGGCAGGGTGCTTCTGCCCCCGGTTCAAACGTGGCCGATTGCACCCATTGCGACACGTTCTGTACCGGCATCTGCCGCCTCGAGATGCAGGACCACCACCATCATCACCACGGCCACGATCACCACCATGATCACGACCATCACCACCACGCCCCCTATCCCCATGCCAAACACCCGCACGGCCCCGAAAGCGCCCGAAAGTCCAAAGCCTGATCTTTCCATGTTTCAAAATATCCCCGCCGGAGGCTCCCTCCGCCAACAACAAGCGCCATCCATTGTCCTTTGGATCAGGCAAAGGGACCTATTCTAATGCGCCCTTACGAGCGTGATCCAAAGGCCATTTACAAGGCCAGCTTCGCCACCGTGCAGGCTGAGGCAAATCTCGACCGTTTCGACCCCGGCATGGCGGCGCTGGCGACCCGTATCATTCACGCCTGCGGCATGGTCGAAATCGCGGATCGCATCGCCTTCAGTTCTGATGCCTACACAAGAGGCGCAGAGGCCCTGAAATCGGGTAAACCGATCCTGTGCGATTGCGAAATGGTCGGCGCGGGCATCATCCGCCGCTACCTGCCTGCGGACAATCAGGTCATCGTCACGCTTAACGACCCCAGCACCCCGGACCGCGCCGCTAAGATCGGCAACACAAGGTCGGCCGCGGCGGTGGAGCTGTGGCAGCCGCATCTCGAAGGCGCAATCGTCGCCATCGGGAACGCGCCGACCGCGCTGTTTCATCTTCTCGAGCTGCTCGACCAGGGCTTCCCGAAACCAGCGGTCATTCTCGGTTTCCCCGTGGGCTTCGTCGGGGCCGCCGAGTCCAAAGCCGAGCTGTCTGCCAATCCGCGCGGTTGCGATTTCGTGGCCCTCAAAGGGCGCAAGGGTGGCTCCGCCATTGCCTCGGCCGCAGTCAACGCGCTCGCCGCCGGATTGCCCGAGGTGAACCCATGAAAATTTTGGGACAATTTGGGGAATCGGCCAAAACATTTTGGGACATTTTGGGACAAAACCATGTCTGAGGCCCCAAATTCCACGAAATGGCTGCATATCGTCGGCATCGGCGAAGACGGTATGGACGGCCTCTCCCCTGCCACCCGCAGCGTGGTCGAGGCGGCGGAGATTATCATCGGCGGCGACCGCCATCACCAGCTCGCGCCAAACGTCACCGCCACCCGCATCGCTTGGCCATCCCCCTTCGACGCATTGATAGAAAAACTCAATAAATTCAAAGGCAAACGTGTGGTGGTGCTGGCCACTGGCGACCCGCTCTGGTTCTCTGTCGGGGCCCGGATTGGCCGTGCGATTGACCCAAAACAGATCGTCTATCACCCGCAACTCTCCGCCTTTCAGCTCACCGCCGCCCGTATGGGCTGGAGCCTCGCCGACGTCGAAACCCTCACCGTCCATGGCCGCCCCGTGCATCAAATGGTGGCATTTATCCAGCCAGATCAACGACTTATCATCCTCACAACCGGTGCGGAAACCCCCGCCCAGATCGCCAAATTTCTCACAGAGCGCGGCTTCGGGCAGTCTGAAATGACCGTGCTTGCCAGTATGGGCGGCGAAAAAGAACAACGTTTTGAAGGGCTTGCCGACGATTGGAGCCACGACGTCCCTGCCTTCAACACCCTCGCTGTCCATTGCAAAGCCGCCCCTGATGCAGCCCTCCTGCCACGCGTTCCGGGCCTCGCCGATGACCTCTTCCACTCCGATGGAACCATGACAAAACAAGAGGTTAGGGCCGCAACACTGGCAAAACTCATGCCCATGCGCGGAGCGCTTTTGTGGGATATCGGCACAGGCTCCGGCTCCGTCGCCATCGAATGGATGCGCGCCGCCAGATACGCCCGTGCCATCGGCATCGAACCCCGCCCCGCCCGCCGCGCCATGGCCGCCGAAAACGCCCTCGCGTTGGGGGCTCCAAAATTGCAGCTCATAGACGGCGAAGTCCCCGGCGCACTGCATGGCCTCGATGCCCCTGATGCGATCTTCATTGGCGGAGGGCTCAGCGCGGAAACGTTTGATATCGCTTGGAAAAACCTCCGTCCGCTAGGCCGCTTGGTCGCCAACGCGGTGACGTTGGAAAGCGAAAGTTTGCTCATCTCACTGCACAAGAAACACGGCGGCCAGCTCGTTAAAATCGGCGTTGAACGGGCCGAACCTGTGGGCCGCCTGACAGGCTGGCGCCCTTCCATGACGGTCACCCAATGGAGCCTCGTAAAGCGATGAGCGGCACCCTGTTCGGCCTTGGCCTTGGCCCCGGCGACCCCGAGCTGATCACCCTGAAAGCCGCCCGCCTGATCCGCGAGGCAAGCGTCATCGCCTATCCCACACTGGCAGGCGGCGACAGTTTCGCGCGGGCCATCGCTGCTGATTTGATCACACCCGGCACCGAAGAAATCCGCATGGATGTCCCCATGACGACCGACCGCCAGCCCGCCCAGGACGCCTATGACGCGGGCGCGGAGAAGATCGCTAAGATACTGAAAAAAAATGAGAATATCATCTGCCTCTGCGAGGGCGATCCGTTCTTCTACGGCTCTTTCATGTATCTCTACGCCCGGCTGTCACGCGATTTCAACGTTGAGGTGATCCCCGGCGTGACCTCCATCACCGCCTGCGCCGCGCGCGCCGGCATGCCGCTGGCTGCGCGCAATGAACGCCTGACCGTGCTGCCCGGCCCCTTGCCCGAAGAAGAGCTGCGCCTGCGCATCGAAGGCGCCGAAAGCGTCGTGATCATGAAGGTTGGCCGCCACCTGAAAAAAATCCGTGAGGTGATCGAAAGCCTCGACCTGACAGCGCAAGCCACCTATGTCGAGCGCGCGACCTTGCCGCAAGAGATCGTGCTGCCGCTATCTCAAGCCCCTGAAAAGGCTCCGTATTTTTCCATGATCCTGCTGACAAAAGGGGCCGATCCGTGGCTGTAACTCCCGCAATTCTCTGCCTCAACCGCGCAGGCGAGGCCACCGCGCATCGCATCGCCAAGCTGCTGAACGCCCCTGTCCACGGGCGCAGCGACCGCGTGGGTGAGGCCGATATCTTCTTTGCCAACGCCCTCGATCACGCCCGCACCCTGTTTGCGGCGGGCACCCCGATTATCGGCGTCTGCGCCTCCGGCATTCTGATCAGGGCCGTCGCGCCATTGCTAGCCGATAAAACCACCGAGCCGCCCGTGCTCTCCGTCTCGGATGACGGCGCGGTTGTCGTCCCGCTTTTGGGCGGACATCGTGGCGCGAACCGTTTGGCCGCGCAGCTGGCCCAAGACCTCAATTCCGTGGCCGCGATCACCACGGCTGGCGACGTGGCTTTGGGCGTGGCGCTTGACGAGCCGCCCGCCGGTTGGGTGCTGGTGAACCCCGACCGTGCCAAAGACGCGATGGCCCAGATGCTATCGGGTGGAGGCGCAAGCCTGGGTGGGAAAGATCAGGAAAAAGCGCTTTGGCTCAATGGGTTGCCGAAAGGCGACGCCGTCGAAATCATCTGCTCGACAGCCCCGCAGACCTCTGACAAGGCGCTGATCTTCGCGCCTCAGCGCGTCACGCTTGGCCTAGGCTGCGCGCGCAATTGCGACCCGGCGGAGATGCTGGATTTGGTCGACAGCACATTGAGGGAGGCCAACCTGTCCCCCGCGTCGATCAAGGCGATTTACACGTTGGATTTAAAAGCCGACGAGCCCGCGATGCACGTGGTCGCAGCCAAGCTGGGCCTGCCCGTTCGCGTGTTCGGGGCGGGCGAGCTGGAGGCGCTGACCCCGCGGCTTGCCAACCCCTCTGACGTCGTATTCGCGGAGGTAGGCTGCCACGGCGTCGCCGAAGCCGCTGCGCTGGCGGGCGGTGATGCGGATGCGACCCTGATCGTGCCAAAACGCAAAACGCGCAACGCCACGATTTCCTTGGCCATGTCGTCTGAACCCATCACCCAGCTGCGCGGTCGTGCACGAGGCAAATTGTCGATCATCGGCATCGGCCCCGGGCAGCATTCCTGGCGGACGCCTGAGGCCTCCAAGCTGGTGCAAGAGGCCGAGGAGCTGGTGGGCTACGGGCTCTATATCGACCTTCTGGGGCCGCTGGCCTACGGCAAGACGCGGTCCGATTTTCCACTGGGCGGCGAGGAAGATCGTTGCCGCTACGCGCTCGAGAAAGCAGGCGAAGGGCGCAACGTGGCGCTGATTTGTTCAGGGGACGCAGGCATTTACGCGATGGGCGCGTTGGTGTTTGAGCTGTTGGACCGAGACGCTTCCGAGCACGGTGTCAGTGACGCGGCGCGCCGGGTGGAGGTTGTCTCCACGCCCGGAGTATCGGCCCTGCAAGGGGCCGCAGCGCGGGCGGGGGCTCCTTTGGGGCATGATTTTTGTGCCATCTCACTGAGTGACTTGCTGACCCCGCGCGAAGATATCCTCAAGCGCCTGCGGGCGGCGGCAGACGGTGACTTCGTAATTGCCTTTTACAACCCGGTGTCAAAGCGTCGCCGCACCTTGCTGGCCGAGGCGCGCGACATTCTGTTGCAGCACCGCCCGGCCGATACGCCTGTGATGCTGGCCAGCTCGCTGGGCCGCCCAGAGGAGCATGTCCGCTACCGCAGCTTGAGCACTCTGGAAGTAGATGAGGTGGATATGTTGACGGTGGTTCTGGTCGGCTCAAGCCATTCCCGGCTGGCGCAACTGGGCGAGGGGCCGCGCATGTACACGCCACGCGGCTATGCCCGCAAGATTGACGGGGATTTGGCGTGATGGACGTGCGCCGCTCGCGTATGCACGCATCGCCCCGCCCACCATCCCGCAACGGAGACATGACATGACCGTTTATTTCATCGGCGCAGGGCCGGGCGACCCAGAGCTTTTGACCCTCAAGGCGCAGCGCCTAATCGCGGCGTGCCCTGTGTGCCTTTATGCGGGTTCGCTGGTCCCTGCTGAAGTTGTGGCAGGCGCGCCAAAGGGCGCGCGCGTGCGCGACACCGCCCCGATGACCTTGGATGACACGCATGCGGAGATCAAGGCGGCCCATGCGAGAGGGGAGGACGTCGCCCGTGTCCACTCCGGTGATCCGTCGCTTTATGGCGCAATCGCGGAGCAAATTCGGAGGCTCAAAGCCGACGGGATCGACTATGAGATTATTCCCGGCGTGCCCGCCTATGCCGCCGCTGCTGCGGCCCTAGGTCAGGAATTGACCGTCCCCGAGATCGCGCAATCCATTGTGCTCACCCGTATGTCGATGAAATCGACCTCCATGCCCGCCGGTGAAACGCTTGAGAACTTTGCCCGGACCGGAGCGACGCTTGCGATCCATCTTGGCATCCGGGCGCTGCGCGAGATCGAGCGCCAGTTGATCCCGCATTATGGCGCCGATTGCCCGGTCGTTGTGGCCTACCGCGCCAGTTGGCCTGATCAGGTTTTTCTGCGCGGCACCCTGAGCGATATCCGCGAGAAGGTCCGGGCCGAAAAGATCACCCGCACAGCGCTCATTTTGGTCGGGCCTGCGCTGGGTGGAATCAAGGACTTCAAGGATTCCGCGCTATACGATCCTGAAATTCCGCATGTTTTGAGGCCAAAGCTGAACCCCTAGTAAACAGTTTGTGTCATGAATTGGTAACGAATTCGCGTCAAATTCGAAGCATTCTTGCTAAGCTGGTCGCAGTAACCAGGGGAATCAGTATGACGACTTTCTTGTCACCAGAAGTAAAAGCAGGGCTCGAAGCGGCCCGGAAACAGTCTTTGCGGAAGGGCTCCCGACTGCGGGTCCACACGGGCGAAGACATTTACCCATTGCTCGATTTCAGCGCGAACACCTTCTCGGTGGATGCCGATGTCGCACCGCAAATGCGCGGGTTGGTCGATATTTATGATGGCGGTCGGCACCTGTATCAGGCGCTTATCGTGACCTCGACGGAAGAGGCCGGGCAGCGGGTGTTCGAATTCAAACGCAACACGATGGCCGCTGACAGGCCTGCGCTGGATTTCTATGCCGAGCCGGATCGCCCCAAAGGCCTGCTGACCTCGCAATAGCGATCCGCAAAAACCATATGACAGCGCGGCGTTTCGGTGGCAGTTTGCTCTGGACCTGTCAGGAGCCGCCCCATGGAAGCCAGTTTTTCACGCCGCAGTATTTTGACCCCGCAGGAGTTGCGGGCTTTGTCGGAACGCTCCGACCTTTGGGGGTTTGCGCAGCTGGGCAGCCATTTCGGCGCGATTGCGGCCGCGGCCGTGCTGCACGCGCAGGTCATGGGAACCGGCTGGGTGCTATTGACCGGGTTGGCTTTGGGCGTGCTGCTGAACTTCCTCTATGCAGGCCAGCATGAATTATCCCACGCCACCGTGTTCAAGACCCGCAAGCTAAACGAGCTCTTTGGCCGTATAATCGGGTTCATCCAGATATTCCCGCGTGATTTTGACCAGATCATGCATTTCGCGCATCACCAATACACCCAAGACTGGGAGCGCGACGGGGAGCTGGTGCGCGAACCCTATACGCTCACCACCTACTTGATGTGGCTGAGCGGGATCAGCTATTGGCGCAACCGGATCGTTGGGAATATCCGCCGTGCGCGGGGCATCATTCTGGAGCCCTATATCCGGGCCGAGGAGGAAGCCAAGGTCATAAGGGAGGCGCGCGTGCATTTGGGGCTCTATGCGCTGATTGCGGTGGTCTCCCTTGCTCTGGGCTCATGGGCCGCGCTGACCTACTGGATCATCCCGATGGTGCTGACCAAGCCCATCCACCAGCTGCAAAACACGATCGAGCATCTTGGCCTGAGCCACGAGAACGACATTCTGGAAAACACGCGTTCCACGCGGATCAATGCGCTGGGGCGCTGGCTGTGCTGGCAGATGCCTTACCACACCGCGCATCACACCTTCCCGGCGGTGCCCTTCTGGAAGCTCAAGGAGCTTAACACCAGGCTTGAGGATAAAGCGGGTGAGGTGCACCGAATGGGTTGGATCGAGTTTCAGATCGAGGTGATCCGCAAGCTGCGCGCCAAGGATGAAAGCCAATATCCGATGGATGAGGTCTGGGTCGTGCCGACCTCGGGCGGCCGCTCGGCCCGGATCCCGGCGGAGTGAGGCAGCTCAAGACCTACACCTCGCTTTGGGCTATGCAGCCGCATGACCAGACCGGGGTCAAGCTGCCCTATGATCAGGTCTGCGAGATGGTGGCGGGTGCGGGTTTTGACGGGATGGCAATTGATCTGGGCGCGTCCGACGTAGCGACCGCCCATCAGGTGCGCCCGCATATGGAACGCAACAATCTGACGCCGTTGATTGTGGCCTTCCCCAAGACCATTGAAAGCCTCGAAGACACGCTCAGGATGGCCAAAGATTTTGGGGCGCCCTTCGTTGATGTGATCGGGCAGGTGATGCCCATTGCGCTGGATGACATGGTCCCCGTGATCGAAACCTGGATGGAGATGTCGGATCGCATCGGCCAGCCGATACAATTTGAAACGCATCGCAATTGCATCACCAATGACCTCTACACCACCTTGCAACTGATCGAGCGTATTCCCGACATGCGCATCTGCGCCGATCTCAGCCATTACGTGGTAGATCGCGAATTCTGGTTCCCGCTCTCTGAACACGACCTTGGGCTGATCTCGCGCATTCTGGAGCGCTCCGACAGCTTTCAGGGGCGGGTCGCGTCACGCCAGCAAATACAGCTCCAGCTGGATTTTCCGCAGAACCAAAAATGGGTGGAGCTGTTCAAGGGCTGGTGGCGGGAGGGGATGTCCTCTTGGCGCGATCGCAACGCGGAAGGCGATTGCATCTTTGTCTGCGAGCTTGGCCCGCCGGAATATGCGATGACGGGGCCGGACGGGAAAGAGCTGTCCAACCGTTGGGAAGAAGCGCAAATTATCAAGGGCTGGGTCGAGGGGATTTGGCAGGACCTCGGCGGCGACTCCTAGATTGGTATAGAATCTTGCAGGAACATACCAAAAAACCTGAAAACCTTCGAGCAAAGCCTGCTGACACGCCGCATTTTTTGAGCGCATCCGACTTGGCCAAAGGCTAATCTGACACCAGTTTCAGATTCGCTTGACCCGAAGGACCCCTGCCATGATCCAGACCCCATATCTTCTGTTCCTCGGCGACGCGCCGGACGCACTTGCCGCCAAAGTGGCGCAAGGGATCAAGGATTGGCGTCCTGAGAATTCCGTTGGGCAGTTCCGCATGGAAGGCTGCAATGCCGACATGAAGCTGCAGGACATGACATTGCAGGAAGGCCTTGATGCGGGGGCCAAGACGCTGGTGATCGGCGTGGCCAACCGGGGCGGTTATATCTCGGACGCGTGGAAGAAGGTTCTCGTTGAGGCGCTGGAAATGGGCTACGACATTGCGTCCGGCCTGCACAACCTGCTGCGTGACGAGGACGAGCTGCAACGTGCCGCGAAAGTCCATGGCCGCACGCTGCATGACGTGCGCATCCCATCGGTCGCCTATCCGATTGCCAACGGGGTGAAGCGGACAGGGAAACGCGTGCTGGCCGTGGGCACGGATTGCTCTGTGGGCAAGATGTATACCGGCCTGTGCATGGATGCCGAGATGCGCAAGCGCGGCATGAAATCCACCTTCCGCCCCACAGGCCAGACCGGCATTCTGATCACCGGCGGCGGCGTGCCGCTGGACGCGGTCATCGCCGATTTCATGGCCGGTGCAGTTGAATATCTAACGCCTGACAATGATGAGGATCACTGGGATCACATCGAGGGGCAGGGCTCGCTCTTTCACGCCTCCTATTCCGGCGTGACCATGGCACTGGTCCATGGCGGCCAACCCGACGCGCTGGTTCTGGCCCATGAGCCGACCCGCATGCATATGCGAGGCCTGCCGGATTACCAGCAGCCATCGCTGGAAGCCCTGCGCGACATGTCCCTGACGCTGGCGCGTGTGGTGAACCCGAACTGCGAGGTGATCGGGGTCTCCATCAACACACAGCATATGGGTGAGGATGAGGCCAAGGCCTATATCGCCGAGGTCGAGGACCGGATGGGTCTGCCCACCACTGATCCCTACCGCTTTGGCGCGGAAAAGCTCGTGGATGCGTTGGAAAAGCTGTGATCTCGGTTACCGCTGATACGTTCAAACTGGCGGAGGTCTTTACGATCTCCCGTGGGTCGCGGACGGAGGCCAAGGTGCTGACCGCGCGGGTGACCCGCGACGGCGTGACAGGCTGGGGCGAATGCGTGCCCTATGCGCGCTACGAAGAAACCCTCGACAGTGTGACGACTGAGATTCTGAGCTTGCCGGGCGATATCTCGCGCGCCGCGCTGCAAACTGCGCTGCCCGCCGGAGCCGCCCGAAACGCCGTTGATTGCGCGCTTTGGGATCTGGAGGCGAAGAGACAGGGCAAGCGCGTCTGGGATCTTCTGGGCCTGCCCAAGCCTGTGCCCGAGATCACAGCTTATACGCTATCGCTGGACACTCCCGAAAAGATGGAGGCCTCGGCCAGAAAGCACGCCTTCCGACCATTGTTGAAGATCAAGCTGGGCACCCCTGACGACATGCCGCGCCTTGAGGCGGTGCGCCGTGGCGCGCCGGACACGCCTGTTATCATCGACGCCAATGAAGGCTGGAGCGCCGAGGTCTATTCGGAGCTTGCCCCGCATTTGGTCCGCCTTGGCGTGAAGCTGGTAGAGCAGCCCTTGCCCGCAGGTGCGGACGACATGCTGGCCGAGATCGACCGCCCGCTGCCCGTGTGCGCCGACGAGGCCTGCCATGACCGCGCATCGCTGCCGGGGCTCAAAGGGAAATACGACGTCATAAACATTAAGCTGGACAAGACAGGCGGGCTGACCGAGGCGCTGGAGCTCAAGCGTGAAGGTTTGGCACAGGGCTACGGGGTGATGGTCGGCTGCATGGTCGGCTCCTCCCTTGCCATGGCGCCTGCGACCCTGTTGGCCCAAGGCGTGGCCTTTACCGACCTTGACGGCCCGTTATTGTTGGCCGAAGACCGTGACACACCGCTGACCTTTGACGACGCGGGCGTGCATGCGCCTGACGCAAACCTTTGGGGATAAGACTATGAGCCGCATCGTGTATTTGAACGGAGAGTACCTGCCGGAAGCTGACGCCAAGGTGTCGGTCTTTGACCGTGGGTTCTTGTTTGCTGATGCGGTCTATGAGGTCACGTCGGTTCTGGGCGGCAAGCTGATCGCCTTTGATGGCCACGCGGTGCGGTTACAGCGCTCCGTGGATGAGCTGGGCATGTCCTACAAGGTCAACATGGACGAGCTGCTGGAGATCCACAGGCAGCTGGTGACGCGCAACGACCTTGAAGAGGGGATGATCTACCTTCAGCTGACACGCGGCAATCCGGGCGACCGGGACTTTGCCTACCCGCCAGAGGACACCAAGCCGACCCTCGTGCTTTTCACGCAGACGGCGAACCTGTTGAACAATCCCAAGATCAACACCGGCATGAAAGTCATCACAGTGGAAGACCAGCGCTGGGCGCGGCGCGACATCAAAACGACGCAGCTTTTGTTCCCCTCCATGGCCAAGATGATGGCCAAGGCGGCGGGCGTGGATGACGCTTGGATGTGTGAGGACGGGGCGATCACGGAAGGCTCCTCGAACAACGCCTATATCGTGAAGGATGGCAAGATCATCACGCGGCATCTGGGCAATGAGATCTTGCATGGGATCACACGCGCGGCGGTTCTGAAATTCGCGGCCTCGGCGCAGATGGAGGTGGAGGAGCGGGCGTTTACCGTCGCGGAGGCAAGGGATGCCGATGAGGCGTTTATCACCTCGGCCTCGACCTTCGTGATGCCTGTTGTCGAGGTGGATGGAGAGACTTTGGGCGACGGTAAGCCGGGCGCTGTGGCGCTGCGGCTCAGAGAGATTTATCTAGAAGAGAGCATGAAACAGGCTGTTTAGACGCGGTCCGACGCGCGTCGGATCTGTGTACCGCACTGTTTTAAAACCTACTTCAAAAATCTGTTAACCAGACTCTAATCAGAAGCCTTTGTTCTCGCTGCCATCCCAATTCAGGATGACTTTGACGGCCTGCTGGGTACGGATGCGGTTCAGCCCGAACGTGTAATTGCCCTGCAGCCGCGTGTGCAATGCGGCGATCTGGGACGTAGACAGCTCGCCCGCGTCAACTTTGGAGAAGCCGATTACATTCAGGCGGTGCTGTACCGAATTCACCAGTTGTTGGTTCGGAGCCGCCAAAACCGGGGTGGCCAAAACGGCAATCGACAGCCCTGCGGCGGTAAGGAGAGGTTTCAACATGCCAAAGCCTTTCTAGCTTTTGAAGAATTTGACGATACGGTTTTCGATCACCGCGCCGATCGAGCCGCGAATGTCAGCATGCCCTTTGCTGCTGCCCGCCAGATGATTGATCTGCGCCAGCTGCGCAGAGTTCAGCTGCCTTGGGTCAACATCGCCATATCCATAGGTCTGCAAGACGCGGGACACTGAGGTCTCCAATTGCGTCAGGTCATCGGCGGCAGCGACCGGAGCTGCAAGACTGACGGCCATGCCAGTGGCCGCAAGAAAATGAGAGAAGCGCATCGGGTGTCTCCTTTGATTGGGTTAACCTGTCATACCATGCCCTGCGACGAAGGTGGAAACACCTTTGGTCACGAGGGCGTAAGGGCGTGTAACAATGCAAAAGACGTGGGGGGGCTTGTTGCCGAGGTCTGGTTTGAGCCCATGTTGACCCATGCTGCGCCAAGCTTGCAATGGTGTTTAGTGCGCATTGCCGCCATTCAATAGTTGCGGCAAGACAGACGAAGGGGCTAGGGAACTGCAAGAACAAGCGAATTTGAAGGGCAATCATGAGCGCCGAAGAAACCGTCAATAGAACGATTATCGACCGGGAAAGCCTTCCGGAAATGTTTCCCACTCATCGCCATGACCCGGAGTTTTGGGAGCATCTCGGTCGAGCAATCGCTTCCTTTGGATTCTTAGAAGAGGTATTAGGAAAGGCGATCTTCGCGTTTACGGCTACTCGGCGGTACAGCCCAGATCAAATTGATGCTGCATATGAAGCCTGGTTGCCAAAACTCGAACGGGCACTAACCGACCAGCTGGTGAACTTGGCGGAATCGTATGGTAGGGCGACGCGGGAAAATCCCGATACAACAACCGAAAACGTTTCCGATCTTGTCGAACAAATCAAGGAGGCCGCCGTCATTCGAAATGTGCTGTGCCACGGGTCATGGCGCACGCCCAACAACAGTGGTGCATCCATTCCCTTGTTCGTAAACCGGAAGAAAGAGGTATTCGAGGCCGAAATCGACGTGGCATATCTTCGACAAGTCCAACTTCATGTTGCCGAACTCTCGTGCAGTGTTGTTGACACTGTCACGCACATGGGATGGCAATTTCCCGGCGGTGCAGGTCCGGGAAAGCGCATCTGGAAGAATGGCTAAAGGCGTTAAGCGGCCATTGGAGCGAACCGGACCAACGGCAGC
>CAYXIZ010000056.1:0-14504 GCA_964465485.1 uncultured Rhodobacterales bacterium
AAAAAAGGCGAGCCCGGCAAGAAAGCCCAAGAGCGCGTCGAAGAGAAAGCCGCCAAGGCACAAGCTGCCAAAGAGGCCGCTGAAGAAGCCGCCGCTGCGCCTGCTGAAGAAGCACCAGCAGAGGAAGCTCCAGCGGAAGAGGCACCTGCTGAAGCACCCGCTGAAGAGGCTGCTGCCGAAGAAAAAGCTGAGTAATCAGCACCGGATGCGGCGCATGAATTTTGCGCCGCATCCCACCCTTTTGAGGGTCACGGGATGAGCAAAGACAAGATTGTCGTGGGCGTGATCGCCGGGTCCTTTGGGGTCAAAGGCGAGGTACGGCTCAAGAGCTTTTGTGCGATGCCCGAAGACATCGCCAACTACTCCCCGCTGCAGTCCGAAGCGGGCGTTGAGTACTCCGTCAAAATCAATCGCAGCATCAAAAACGGCTTTGCTGCAAGGCTTTCCGGCATCCGCTTCAAGGACGAGGCCGACGCGCTGAGGGGGGTCAAGCTTTATGCCGACCGCGCCTTGCTGCCCGCCCTGCCCGATGACGAATTTTACTACACCGACCTGATCGGCCTTGAGGTGCTGGACACGGGCGGCGCGGTCCTGGGCAAGATCGCCGACATTCAGGATCACGGCGCGGGCGACATCCTCGACATTCGCGGCCCGGCGCTGAAATCCGCGCTGCTCTTGCCTTTCACCCGGGAGATCGTCCCGACCGTGGATCTGTCCGCGCAACGGGTCATTGTGAACCCGCCCGAGGACGCTGCTTCATAAAATCGGGAACACCCCGTGCGTTGGTGCTATCTGTGCAGCCTTCGCAACGGATATCCCATGGCTCTTTTTGACCGGCTTCCAACTTTGCTCTTTATGACCGCCGTGGCACTCGTTGCGACGTTTCATGCGGATTTTTCCGCGATCACATTGACCGGCACGAGGTTGTCCGATCTGGGGGCCAAGCTTGTCAGCCTGACGCTTGTGGCCCTGGCCATTGAACGCGCGGTCGAGATTTATCTGTCGAACCGCTTCGATCCCGACGCCGATTATCCCCGCCCCGATAAGCGCCGCGCGGCGATGATGGCGAGCCTGGCGCTGAGCCTCGCGGTCTCCGTTGTGGGCGTGCGGCTTTTGGCGCAGATGGCCGACACGCCTCCGCTGGATCTGATCCAACGCCGCAGTTTCGATATGGTGGATATTATTTTGACCAGCCTCCTGTTGTCGGGCGGCGCAGATGGGCTGCACCAGATCGTCACCAAAGCGTCGCGGACACGCAGGGCTTGATGATTTGCAATGGGGCGCGGGACGCAGTAACGCGAAGGCATGGCTCAGAAACCTTCTCTCTCGCATGGTCGCAAGTCGATCTCCGCCTCGCTGAAACCACGAGACCTGATGGAAGGTCCGCAGCGCTTTGTCGGCGCGTGGACCGCCCGGATCCTGACACTCTTCCCCGAAAGCTTTCCCGGCGTTTTGGGAGCCTCCCTGACGGGCAAGGCGTTGAAAGACGGGCTGTGGTGCATCGAGCCGATTGACCTGCGCCCTTTTGGCGAGGGCAAGCACCGCAACGTCGATGACACGCCTTATGGCGGTGGCGCGGGCATGGTTTTGCGCGCCGATGTTCTGGGCAAAGCGCTGGATCAAGCGATGCGCGGGGTGCCACGTGATCGCGCGAAATGGCCCTTGGTTTACCTGTCCCCACGCGGCGCGCCCTTCACCCAAGCCAAGGCGCGCGACTGGGCGAAGGCCGATGGCATCACCATGCTCTGCGGGCGGTTTGAGGGGATCGATCAGCGGGTGCTGGATCATTTTGACATCGAGGAAGTCTCCCTTGGTGACTTCGTGCTAACGGGGGGCGAGATTGCAGCCCAAGCGATGATCGACGCCACGGTGCGCTTGCGTCCGGAGGTTCTGGGTAACGCGGAATCGACCGAAGAAGAGAGCTTTTCCAATGGGTTACTGGAACACCCCCAATATACCCGCCCCGCCGAATGGCGCGGGTTGGGCGTGCCGGAGGTGCTGACGTCAGGTGATCACGGTAAGGTGGATGCGTGGCGGCAAGAGATGTCGGAGGCGTTGACCAAAGAGCGGAGGCCTGATCTGTGGAAGGCCTTTGAGGACGATCAAAACCCGACCTGATCGCCGCCTTTCAAGGCCAGCCTTTCACGGGCCTGCGAAGGGGTCGCAACCTCCAGCCCGAGGCTTTCAACGATGGTGCGTATTTTGCGGACCTGCTGCGCATTCGAGGTCGCAAGCTCGCCCTTGCCGATGAACAGGCTGTCCTCCAGCCCCACCCGCAGGTTGCCTCCCAGCAAGGCCGCTTGCGTCGCCATCGGCATCTGCGCCTTGCCCGCGCCCAGCACGGACCATTCGTAATTCTCGGGCCCGAACAGCTTGTCGGCCATGCGGTTGAGATGTTGCAGGTTTTCCAGCTCCGCCCCCGCCCCGCCCAAGATGCCAAGGACGAACTGAATGAAGAATGGCGGTTTGATCAGGCCTTTATCGACGAAATATTTGACGTTGTAGAGATGGCCCAGATCGTAGCATTCGAACTCGAACTTGGTGCCATGCGCCTCGCCCAAATTCTTCAGCGCGTATTCAATCGTGGCGAAGGTGTTTGGGAAGATGAAGTCCTTGGTCATGCCCAAAAATTCGGGCTCCCAGTCAAACTTCCAGTCAGAGTATTTCTCCAGCAGCGGGAAGATCCCGAAATTCATTGAGCCCATATTGAGCGACGCCATTTCAGGGCTGGCGGTGGTCGCGGCCAGCAGGCGCTCGTCCATGCTCATCCCCAACCCCGCACCCGTCGAGACATTCACCACCGCATCCGTCGCCTGTTTGATCACCGGCAGAAACTGCTGGAACGTCTCGGGACGTGGGTCAGGTTTGCCGGTCTCGGGGTCGCGGGCATGCAGGTGGATGATCGACGCCCCGGCCTCTGCGGCCTCGATGCTGGCGGTGGCAATCTCGGCAGGTGTGACCGGCAAGTAGGGCGACATGGTCGGCGTGTGGATGCCGCCCGTGGGCGCGCAGGTGATAATGACGGGTTTGCTCATCCGCGTCGCTGCACTGCTGAAAATGCGGCGCAGGTTTCGTCAAAAGAACGTCGCGCGCCTGTTTGCAGATACTCCATCGCGTTCAACGACGCTTCATGCGCGGCGTCCGATGAGCCACCGACGCAGTCCTCAACCACCCGGCAGTGATAGTCCATCTGATGCCCGTCCGCGAAGGTGTAATGCACGCAGACATCCGTAAGCCCGCCGACCATGACCAGCGTTTCTGCCTTCAAGCCTTTGAGCAAAATCTCAAGGTCGGTCCCAAAGAAACACGAATAGCGCCGCTTCTTGATCGTGTAGTCAGTTTGCGTGATGTGCAGCTGTTCCACCGCCAATTCGGTGCGCGGGTCACCCTCAAGGCAATGCACCGTCTCAGAGCCATCCAGCTCGCGACCGAAATCAATCAGGTCAGGGCGATGCGCCTCTTGCACAAAAATGACCGGCACGCCGCAGGTGCGGGCATGGGCGACGAGCGCACAGGCTTTCTCCATCCGGTCGCGGTAGCCTGGCATGTTGGGGATCGAACACTCGGCGCTGTCATCAATGAACGTGCTGGCCTGTATGTCGATCACAAGCAGCACGGGCTGGCCCACGAGAAACGGTTGCGCTGGCATATTCTCTCCACGTGCAGACGCGTCAGACGAGATCCGCGTCGGTCATAATCTCCACCAAGGCGGGGCCTTTGTGCCCGAGCGCCTCAGCAATCGCGGCTTCGATCTCGGAGGCCTCCGTGACCTTCGCCCCGTGCCCACCGCAGAGACGCGCAAAGGCGGCGAAGCCGGGATTTTGCAGGTTAGTCTCCCAGACAGGCCATTCGCCGGAGCGTTGCTCTTTCGAGATTTTGCCCAGTTCGCCATTATGCAAAAGTATGTGGGTGATATCCATGCCGTATTTGACGGCGGTGGTGAACTCCATCGGGTATTGCCCGAAGCCCCCGTCGCCCGAGATCGACACGACTTTGCAGCCTTTGAGAACTGCCTTGTCCTGCGTCGCGGCCCATGCCCCCATCGCAGCGGGCAGCCCGAAGCCGATAGACCCAAGATAGCCCGACATCAGCACCCGTTGACTGCCTTTGGTCTCAAGGTAACGCCCGAACGAATAGGTGTTGTTGCCCACGTCCACAGCGAAGATCGTGTTGTCGGGGACCAGACGGCCCAAGGCCTCGAAGATCGCGAAAGAGTGGATGCCTTTGCCAAGATTCTCTTGCAGGCGTGTCTGCTTTTCGCTGCGCCAAATCTTCCAGCGGTCGGCCAGCTCTGTGATTTGGTTGTCGGCTTTTGCGTTCTTGTGATCCGCTTTTGTCAACGCCGCGCAAAAGGCGGCAACATCGCCCCAGACGGGCAGAGCCACCGGGTGGAATTTCCCGAGCTGCATGCGTTCGTGATCGACCTGAATGATGGTCTTGCCGCGCTCAATCCCGGTGTGGTTGGAGAAGCTGGTGCCCAGCGCAATAATCAGGTCGGCCTCGTTCATGAACCAGCTGGCAATCGGCGTACCAGAGCGGCCCAGCACGCCGCCCGCATTGGGGTGGTCGTCGGGGATCAGGCCTTTGGCCTTGAAGGTGGTCAGTACCGGGGTGCCCAGCGTTTCGGCCAGAGCGACAACCTGATCGCGCATCGGATACGCGCCATGGCCCACCACAATAATCGGGCGTTTGGCCGCTTTGATCATCGCCGCCGCTGCGTCCACATCGCTTTGAGCCGGAGACACCGCGCTTTGCGTTATGCGCCCCTCCGGCGAGCCGGGCTCTTGGTCAGAGGGGTTGGTTTGCACGTCATCGGGGAAGATCAGATGGGCGACGTTTTGCTCCACGATAGCAGTCTTACAGGCGAGCGACGCCAGCTCTGCGTGGTTGGAGCTGCCCAGCACCGGTTGCGAGAAGGCGGTGACGGCGTCGAAGGCGGATAGCAGGTCGATATCCTGAAACGCGCCGGGGCCCATGACTTGCGTTTGCACCTGACCGGTCAGTGCCAGCACCGGGGCGCGGTCCACTTTGGCGTCCCATAGCCCGGTCAGCAGGTTCGTGGCCCCCGGCCCCGCGATGGTCAGACAGGCGGCGGGCATGCCGGTCAGCTTGCCGTAGGCGGAGGCTGCGAAGGCGGCAGCGCCCTCGTGGCGGATTCCGAAATAGGTCATCTTGCCATCAACAACAGCCAGCCGGATTGCGTCTGACAGACCAAGGTTGGAGTGGCCCACCATGCCAAACACCGACTGCACGCCCCATTTGGACAGCGTGTCTACCATAACGTCTGTGACTGTGCGTTCATGCGGCGGCTCTGGTTCCAGCCCCACGAAAATCTCCCCATCACGGATGTCTACGGGGTACATATCCTGCCCCGTATCCTCATGGCCGCCGGGTGGTTTGCCGGTCAGCGGGTCAAAGTCCCAGCCATGCCATGGGCAGCGAATCCAGCATTTGTCATCGACGCCTTTCTCAATGGAGCCCTCACCCAGCGGTCCGCGTTGATGCGGGCAATGGTTGTTCATGGCTGCCCATTGGCCGTCGAAATGGACCAGACAGATGGAGGTCGTGCGGGCAGTGACGGTCTTCACACGGCCCTCGGGCAGATCGGTTATGTGACCTACGCTGATCCAGTCGAGAGTCTCATCCGTCATTCGCATTGTCCTTTTCTGGCGCGGGGTCCACGTCGGGTTGGGGGGAGAAGAAATCAACAATTTTCTGCAGCAGTGTCAGGATCATGAAGACACCCGTGGCCCAGATCAGCAGCTCGAACGGGGCGAAGGACGTGCCGCGCAACCAGCGCCCCAAGAGGCCACCATTGGGGCGCAGCTCTGGCAAGCCAAAGAGACCGGGCCGCGACCAGAGATCAAACACCCAGAACCTGGAGAGGTAGAGCATGACCGCCCCAAGCAAGGCCACAAGGAGGAGAAGGAAAACGCGCTTCATTCGTCGGTCACCTCGAGCGTATCGGTGTCAATCTTGAAGACCAGCATGTCGCCGCGACGCTCCAAATCACCTTCTGCGGTGATGAACTGCCCGATATAGTCGTAAGCCGCCTTGGGCAATCTGGTGCCATCCGGCCCTGTGATCAGCATAAAGTCAGAGCCTTCAATGAGCTGGGTCGAGACGAATACCGGCGGCACGTCGCCCACAAGGCACAGCGCGGCGCAGGCTTTATGGGCCAGGCCCCGGCCCGGTCGCATCGCACCGTTCAGACATTTGCCGTCGCAAATCTCTCCGGCCACTTTCCAGCGCCCTAACGGCTCCGTCTCCATTGCGGGCGCGTCGCCCTCGACCACCTTTAGCCCGCGTCTTCCGCCCGCCAGCTGCATCATGTCGATCGTGCCGCGTTGCAGGATGATGCCGCTGACTTCGGCCAGCTGACCCTCCAGCCCCATCGCCCGCGCGTCGACGCCAAACTTGCCCTGCCCTGTCAGCATCAGCGTCTTGCCGGGTTTGATCAGGTCGTTGCCTTGGGTGACCCGCAGCAGCGGGTAAGGGGTCAGCTCGATCACGCCGGTCACGGTTTGGCGGCCATAGTCAAAGCGGAACCCGGAGGCAGGCGGCTCGTCCTGCGTGCTGCCGATCAGAAAACCCGTTGCTACGAAAATTCCGATAACGGCCACACAGGCGAGAAGCAAAAACCGGCGAAGAGGTCCGGGAACGCCGAGATAGCCTACGAAAAACGGCTTGTCGTCATTGCTCATGCGGGCACCTCCTGCCAGCCGGGGATCGGGACAGGTTCGACATATGTGCCCGGCGGGTTTGCCTTTGGGTCAACCTGAATGACGCCATCTGTCAGACGTAGATTATACGTCGGCACCTTCTCGGTGAAAGGAGCGGGGGAGCGGCCATCTGTGACGTCATACTGAAACCCGTGCCACGGACAGGTCACGAGGCAGTCGATCACCCGGCCCTCGCCCAGCGGCCCGTTCTGATGAGCACAGGCATTCGAGATGGCGCTGAGCTTGCCCTCTTGGTTGAACACCGCGACGCGCTCGCCATTGGGCAGGAGCTTGATTTTGGCAAAGCCGTTCTTGATGTCCTCAGGGCTGCAAATCTCAATCCAGCCATTGCTCTGCGCCCCGACCTCGTCGCCACCGCGCCAATCGAGCCAAGCGGCATAGGCGTGCAGCCCGGCCACGGCCAGCGCTCCGCCAATGAAGATCACCGTAAAGACGTGGTTTTGTTGGTCTTGCAAAATGCCCAGGCTGACATGCGCGACCACGGCGGCATAGGCAAAATAGATCAGGCTATGGAGGCGCTTCCAGACAGGCGGGGTCAGGAATTTCATCCAGAAATCATGGCTGGTAGCGGCAAGCACCGCCAGACAAATGAGCGCGAAGATGCCAAAGGCCTCGAACGGAAAACCGGCCAATTGGGTGTAGCTGGTATTGGCAAAGAGCAAGGCGGAGAACTTGTCGGATTTTGAGAAGGCGAAGTACCAGTTCAGGATGTAGCTGGCATGGGTGATCGCCACAAAGGTCGTCATCACTCCGAAATGGCGGCGATTGTAGAGCAGCGGCAGGAAGCGCTCATCGATCCGGGCGAGCGGGCCGATGCACAGGATCACCGTCAGCATGACAAAAGCGCAAGCCCCGAAGGCGCGTGCGTTATGGACTTGCGGATTGATCGGGAATTCGTGGCTCAGCAGCTCCGGGCTGACAAAGAGGAACAGCCACAAGAAGGCAACGACGCCCACCAGCATGACCGCGTCATAGCCCCATTTGTTCAGGTTCCATTGGACGGGGGTATATTTGACGCTCATTGGCCGGGCTCCGTCAATTGAACGGGGGCCAGATTGACAGGCCATGTCTGGCGCACCGACAGCCCGGCGGCGATGATGCCTATGATCAGCACCGGCATGATCAGGGCGAACAGGTTGTGGGAGTTGCGTTTGGGCTTGTAGCGTTTGGCCCAATCGTCTTTGCCATCGGCCAGAATGTACCAGCGCCAGAGGACAAGCGGCCAGATCAGCAGAACTCCGGGGACGATGAGCGGGCGAAACACGTAGGCCCCTTTTGCGTCCTCGTCGAGGCGGTCGATCCCGAAGCTGAGAAACGCCAGCGCCACCAAAGCCCCGACACCGCCCCATATTTTGGCGAATAACAAAATCAGTTCGGCTTGGTCCATAGCACGCCTTTGACTTTAATCTGTAAATCAAAGTTTACATGTTTGGACATGTAGTGCCACACCAGATTGTCAGCGGTAACGCCAAAGTGTCAGCGGCAACGACAGAAAATCCTGCCCTAAAGCCACGGGGCGTCAAAAACTGGGGCTAGACGATTCCCCCGCCAGCACCGACAACTTCAGGGCGCTCATCGGCCACGGCTTTGCGGTAGCCGGAAGCGCGGTAAGCCGAGACGGGCGCAATGGCAGCGCCTTGCTCAAGCCGCGCCATGGCGAGGATGGGCTCAACATCGGTGCGGTAGGCGGCCTTCAGCGTGTCCGTGGCCATCAGCGCGTCATTGCCCTCCTGAAAGCCCTCCAAGGCCGGGCGGTCCACCAGCAAGGCCTGCGCATAGGCGCGCTGCACCTCCATGGCGGAGACCATCAGGCTTTCAATCGGGTCTGTCACATTGTGGCTTTGGTCCAGCATATGCATCGGGTTGAAGTCGGGGTCGGCCTCGGCCTCCACCAGCTCGTTGAACACCAGAAACAGCTGGTACGGGTTGATGCTGCCTGTATCGAGATCGTCATCGCCGTATTTGCTGTCATTGAAATGGAAGCCGCCAAGTTTGCCGAACTGCGTCAGCCGGGCGACGATCATCTCGATATTCACGTTCGGGGCATGATGCCCGAGGTCCACGAGACACTTGGCCTTGTCGCCCATCTGCTGCGCGATCAGCAGGTTGGTGCCCCAATCCTGCACCACGGTCGAGTAGAAGGCAGGCTCGTACATCTTGTGCTCGGTGAGCAGCGTCCAGTCGTCTGGCAGCGCGTTATAGACTTTGGCGGCGGCGTCCAGATAACGCTCGAATTGTTTGGTGAAATTGGTCTGGCCAGGAAAATTCGACCCGTCACCCACCCAGATTGTCAGTGCTTTGGAGCCGATCTGCACGCCCAGCTCGATGCAGGCGATGTTGTGCTCGACCGCTTGGGTGCGGGTGGCCGCATCTGTATGCGACAGGGAGCCGAACTGGTAGCTATGGGGCTGGTCCGCCTGGTCTTGGAACGTGTTGGAGTTCATCGCGTCAAAGCTGAGCCCGACTTCTTCGGCCTTCGCGTTCAGGTCCGCGGCAGGCGCGTTGTCCCACGGGATATGCAGCGACACGCTGGGCGTGGCGCGGGTCAGTTGCTGGATCACCCCGCAATCACTGAGCTTGTCGAACACGTCACGCGGCTCGCCTTTGCCGGGGAAGCGCGCAAAGCGCGTGCCGCCAGTGCCCACGCCCCAGCTGGGGACGGCAACGCCGTAATCGGCGACCTTCGCCTTGATGGCGGCAATGTCGATGCCACGCCGGTCCAGATGCTCGCCCAGCGCGTCGTAATCCGCATGCAGCGCAGCCACGCGTTTCTCGTTGTCTTGGTTGATAATGTCTTCGGTGATCATGTTCAGGCTCCCTAGCGCGTGAATGCCTGGACGTTGCCAGCGTCGACATTGATGATATTGCCCGTGGATTTTGCCGACAGGTCGGAGGCCAGAAAATACGCGGCTTCGGCGATGTCCTCGGGCAGCACGGACCGTTTCAGCATGGAGCGCTCGCGGTAATGCTCCTCAAGGCCCTCCTTGTCTTTGCCATAGGTTTCCGCCCGTTCTTTAAGCCAGTCGCCGGACCAGATTTTCGAGCCTTTCAGCACCGCATCTGGGTTGACCACGTTCACACGAATGCCAATCGGCGCGCCCTCAAGGGCGAGGCAGCGAGCCAGATGAATTTCAGACGCTTTCGCGGTACAATAGGCGGAGGCGTTGGGGCTCGCGGCCAGACCGTTTTTGGACGCCACGAAGACCACCGCGCCGCCCATGTTTTGAACCTGCATCACCTTGAAGGCCTCGCGGCTGACAAGGAAATAGCCGGTCGACAGGATCGCCATGTTCTTGTTCCACAGATCCAAGCTGGTTTCCGTCACCGGCGCCGAGCTGGCAATGCCCGCGTTGGAGACCAGAATATCCACGCCGCCAAATTCGGCAGAGATGTCCAGATAGGCGTCGGCAACGGCGGTCTCGTCGGTGACGTTCATGTTCACCGTGCGCACCACGTCGTCAGAATATTGCGCCTTTAACGCCTTCGCCGTGTCAGCCAAAGCCGCCTCGTCAATATCGGCCAGCATCACGCAGGCCCCTTCGCGCAGGTAGCGCTCCGCGGAAGCCGTGCCGATCCCGCCCGCCCCACCGGTGACCAACGCGACACGACCCGCCAGCGCTTTGGGCTTGGGCATGCGCTGCAATTTGGCCTCTTCAAGCAGCCAATATTCGATGTCGAAGGCCTCTTGCTCGGGCAGGCCTTGGTATTCGGAGACCGCATCCGCGCCGCGCATGACGTTGATCGCGTTGACGTAGAACTCGCCGGAGATACGCGCCGTCGCTTTGTCCTTGGCGAAGGTGATCATGCCGACGCCCGGCACCAGATAGACCACCGCGTTGGGATCGCGAATGGCGGGGCTGTCGTCATGTTTGCAGCGCTCGTAATAGGCGGTGTAGCCTTCGCGGTAGGCGGCAACCGCATCTGTCAGTCCCGCAAGGGTGGCCTCGACATCCGGCTTGGCGGGGTCGAAATCGACGACCAACGGGCAGATTTTCGTGCGCAGGAAATGGTCGGGGCAAGAGGTGCCGAGGGCCGCGAGCCGCTCCATATCTTTTGCGTTCACGAATTCCAGCACCGTGTCGCTGTCGGTGAAATGCCCCACCATATGCTGCTGGCCCGAGACCATGCCCCGGATCGCCGGCATCAGCCGCGCGGCGATGGTGCGGCGTTCTTCCGCAGGCAGGCTTGTGTGAATTTCACCGCCAAACGCCTCTTTTCCGGCGGTTTGTTCTTCGAACCAATCCATCGCCTTCTGGATGATCTCAAGCGTCAGCTTGTAACATTCGCGCGCATCGTCATCCCAAGTGAACAGCCCGTGGCTTTCAAGGACCACGCCTTTTGCGTCCGGGTTTTTGGCGCAGAAATCCGACAGCCACAAACCCAACTCGTAGCCTGGCTTTTTCCAGGGCAGCCAACCGATCGTGTCACCGAAAATCTGCTGAGTCAGCGCCTTGCTGTCTTTTGCGGCGGCAATCGCGATGATCGCATCAGGGTGCATGTGGTCGACATGTTTCGCGGGCACATAGGCATGCAGCGGCGTGTCGATGGAGGCCGCGCGGGGGTTCAGGTTGAAGGTGCAATGCGGCAGGTAGCCGACCATCTCATCCTCGAACTCAACCCCTCTATAGAGACCCTTCAGCGCGTTCAGCTTATCCATGTAAAGCGTCGAAAACCCGTCCATCTTGATGGAGCCCACATCCCCGCCGGAGCCTTTGACCCAGAGAACCTCGACCTCGTCACCGGTCAAGGGGTCAGGCTGCGTGACCTTGGCCGAGGTGTTGCCCCCGCCGTAATTTGTGATTCGCTTGTCCGAGCCCAGAAGGTTGGAGCGGTAGAGCAGCTTTTCAGGCTCGCTCATTTTGCTGGCATCGGCATCTACCCATTTAAATTCAAGGGGTTGCTGGGTTTGGCTGTCGCGCATCATTGTCTCCATGACCGGCTGCTTTAAAGAAATCTGTTTCGCTCAGGCTGGCGAGTTGACCCTCTCAAGTCAATCACAAACAATCATTTTCGATCATGCTGCACCGCAGAATGCGCGTTTATGACAAAAAATGATTGACATATTGTCGCGACTCGCCCCAGCTAAAGGCACAGAACGAGGATGTGGGAATGCATGAGATTGACAGACATCGGGTGATTTTATCGGCGGTCCAGGACCGGTCGGTCGTCACCGTGCCTGATCTATGTGCACTGACCGGGGCCTCGGAGGCGACGATCCGGCGCGACATCAACACGCTCGACGAAACCCAGAAGCTCAAGCGCGTGCGCGGCGGGGCTGAGGCGTTGACCACCAAGCCATTTGCCGGCCTCGCCGGTCTGCCGTTTTCTTACAACGAGACGCTGCATATTGCTGAGAAGCAGGCGATTGCCGCCGCCGCCGTGGAGCTCTGCGCTGATGGCGAGCCGATCATCATCAATGGCGGAACGACGACGTTCCAAATGGTGCATCCGCTGGCCACGCGGCAGCTGCAGGTCTTCACCAACTCCTTCCCGATTGCAGAGCATCTGCTGAAAAACACGCATAACACCATCCTGCTGTCAGGCGGCGTGATCTACCGGGAGCAGAACATCATCCTGTCGCCTTTCGACAATGACGTGACCCGCAATTTCTACGCCAAACGCATGTTTATGGGCGCGCAGGGGATTGGGCCGCTCGGTCTGATGGAGCAGGATCCGTTGCTGATCCAAGCCGAACAGAAATTGATCGGTCAGGCGGAAGAACTTGTTGTGCTGGCCGACAGCTCAAAATTTGCGAACCGGTCCAGCCTGGTCCTTTGCCCGCTGACCGAGATCACCACCATCATCACCGATGACGGCATAGATGACCGCACTGCGGCCATGCTGGATGCGGCCGATATCAACCTCATCGTCGTGCCTACAAGTGCGGCACAAAAAAGCGGGACGGCCTCTTAGGCCAAACCGACATCAACCACTCTAAGGGAGGAAACCATGAGTGTATTTAAGAAAGTAATGGCATCGGCGGCGCTTGCCGCAACGATGTTTGCCACGCCAGCTGCGGCGGAAGATGTGCGCATCGCGCTCGTCGTGAAGGCGCTGGGCATCGGCTTCTTCGAGGCCGCCGCCAAAGGAGCCGAGGAAGCCGCTGCTGAGCTTGGCGACGTGGAGATCATCTACACCGGCCCCACGGACACGACCGCCGAAGGGCAGATCGAAGTGATCAACGCCTTGATCGCGCAGAACGTGGACGCAATCGCGATTTCCGCGAATGACACGGACGCTTTGGTCCCTGCCCTGCAGAAAGCCATGCAGCGCGGCATCACCGTGATCAGCTGGGACAGCGGCGTGGCCCCTGAAGGCCGTCAGATGCACCTGAACCCATCGTCTAACGCTCTGATTGGTAATATGATCATCAAGCTGGCCGCAGACCATTTGCCAGATGGCGGTGACGTGGCGGTTCTGTCAGCGACCACCACCTCGACCAACCAGAACATCTGGATCGAAGAGATGAACAAGGTGATGGGCAACTATCCCGGCATCAACGTAGTGGGCACCGTTTACGGCGACGACCTCGCCGATAAATCCTACCGCGAGGCCACAGGCCTGATGCAGTCCAACCCCGATCTTGACGCGATCATTGCGCCGACCTCCGTGGGTATCGTGGCCGCCGCTCAAGCGGTGGTGGATGCGGGCAAAGTGGGCGAGGTCAATGTGACCGGTCTGGGCCTGCCCTCCGAAATGGCCGGCGCGATTGAATCCGGCGCTTCCAAATCCTTTGCAATCTGGAACCCGATTGATCTTGGCTACTCCGCCACGATGCTGGCTTACGAGATTTCCAAGAACGGTGTCGAAGCCGCACCGGGCGCAGAGATCCCGATGGGCCGCATGGGCAGCCTGACTTTGGACGAGAATTCCGAGGGCGCGATGGCCGATCCGTTTGTCTATGACGCCAGCAATATCGACGAGTTCAAGTCGATCTTCTAATCTCCCTGGTCCGGCCCGGCGCATCGCTTTGCGCTCGGGCCGGATATTTTTCTTTCCTTCCCCACAACTTGTGAGAGCCGACATGTCTGAGCGCGAAACGCCCGTCGTCTCGATGGATACGATCACCAAGACATTTCCGGGCGTCAAAGCGCTCGATGCTGTGAAGCTCAATCTCTACGCGGGCCAGGTGACGGCCCTTGTCGGAGAGAACGGGGCCGGCAAATCCACCACAGTCAAAATTCTGACCGGCATCTACCAGCCCGATGGCGGCACGATCCGCATCGACGGCGCACCTGTCAGGTTTGCAAATGCCAATGCGGCCGCCGACGCTGGCATCACCGCGATCCATCAGGAAACCGTTCTGTTTGACGAGCTGTCGGTCGCTGAGAACATCTTCATCGGTCACGCGCCACGCACCCGCTCCGGCCTGATCGACACCGCCACCATGCAGCGTGACGCGGCCAAACTGCTGGAGAGCATTGGCGCTACCTTTGACCCGCGCACAAGGCTGCGCGATCTGGGCATTGCCAATAAACACCTCGTCGCGATCTCCCGCGCGCTGTCAGTGGACGCCCGCGTGGTGATCATGGACGAGCCCACCGCCGCCCTGTCACATAAGGAAATTGCCGAGCTGTATGAGCTGGTCGAAAAGTTGAAAGCGCAAGGCAAGGCGATCTTGTTCATCAGCCACAAGTTCGACGAGATTTTCCATATTGCCGACCGTTACACCGTTTTCCGCGACGGAGCCTTTGTCGGCGACGGTATGATTGCGGATATTGACGAAGACGCGCTGGTCAAGATGATGGTTGGCCGGACTGT
>CAYXIZ010000057.1:0-14399 GCA_964465485.1 uncultured Rhodobacterales bacterium
GTCTCGCCTTTTTTGATCGACGAGGCCTGCATCGCCATATTCATCACATCCGCGCCAAGGCGCTTGCCCGCAATCTCAAAGCTGGCTTGGGTCCGGGTAGAGTTCTCGAAGAACATGTTGATCTGGGTCAGCCCGGCCAGCGTGTCGCCGTGTTTCCGCTCGGACCGGTTCAGCGCCACATATTGGTCCGCCAAATCCAGAATCGCGGAGATATCAGTGGGAGAGAGATGTTCGATCCCAAGCAAATGCTCCGCGCGGAATGTCATGTCAGCCCTTTCGCCATTCGAGCGGGTTATATGTGGCCTATGGCGCACGGGCAAGTGGGGCGCATAGGTGCCATTTACCACAGGGGGCTGGCGCTCTAGTTTCGCGGACATGGAATCGGCTCTCGACCCTCATACCGCGCTTGCGATGCTGGAATGGCAGGTTGACCTTGGCGCGACCGAGGCGATCGGTGAGGTGCCGGTGAACCGCTATGACGCGCCGGCCAAAGCGCCCAAGCCGAAAGCCCCCGCACCGGAGACGCCGGTTCCCATGCAGCCGTTGCAAGTGGATTTCGCGGAAGTGGCGCGCGCTGCTGCCGGGGCCGCGCAGGATTTGGAGGCGTTGCAGGCTGCAATTGCCGGGTTTGAGCATTGTGAGCTGAAGAAGGGCGCGCGGAATTTGGTGTTTGCCGACGGCAAGCCGGAGGCGCGGGTGATGATCATAGGCGAGGCTCCCGGCGTGGAGGAAGACCGTCAGGGCAAGCCCTTTGTGGGTGCCGCAGGTCAGCTGTTGGATGCGATGTTCGCGGCGATTGAGCATGGGCGTGCGCATGATCAGAACCCGGTCTACATCACCAATATTCTGCCATGGCGTCCGCCGCAAAACCGCGACCCCAAGCCAGATGAGATCGCGATGATGCTGCCCTTTGTGGAGCGGCATATCGAGCTGGTGAACCCCGACGTGCTGGTGCTGATGGGCAATATTTCCTGCTCCGCCATTCTGGGCCAGAAGGGGATCACCAAGCTGCGTGGCAACTGGATGGAGGCATTGGGCAAACCCGTGCTGCCAATGTTCCACCCTGCCTATCTGTTGCGGATGCCTGCGGCGAAACGCGAGGCCTGGGCTGATTTATTGTCGCTGCAAGCGAGGTTGAGGACATGAGCGAACGTGAATTCATCCCGGTGCGTATCTCGGTGCTGACGGTTTCCGACACGCGCAAGCTTGAGGATGACAAATCCGGCAACACGCTGGTCGCGCGGCTGGAGGAGGCGGGGCATATCCTGGCCGCGCGCAAGATCCTGCCCGATGAGCGCACTGAGATCGCGGATCAATTGCGGGCGTGGTGTGCTGATCCCGAAATCGACGTTGTGCTCTCCACCGGGGGCACCGGGTTGACGGGGCGCGATGTCAGCGTCGAGGCGCATCGCGACGTGTATGAGAAAGAGATCGACGCATTTGGGACGGTGTTCACGCATGTTTCCATGGCCAAGATCGGTACCTCTGCGGTCCAAAGCCGGGCCACGGGCGGCGTGGCGCAGGGGACATATCTCTTCGCGCTGCCCGGAAGTCCGGGGGCGTGTAAGGACGCTTGGGACGAAATTCTGGTCAAACAGCTCGATTATCGGCACAAGCCCTGCAATTTTGTGGAGATTATGCCGCGCCTGGACGAGCATCAGCGACGGAAATAGCAATTTCGTGCGTTTAGCGTGTAATGTTGGACGTGCGCTGGTCCGCGCCCTACTTCTTGGACACCGTCCCACCTTGGAGCCTTGTCGCCCATGCGTTTTTTTCGTCGAAGCCTGGTTGGGCTTTTCTTGTTGGCCGTCACTGCGGGCTTGCTCGCTTTGGGGGGCAACACCGTCTATTCCGCGCTTGAGGCGCGTTGGGCCGACGAACCCTCGCAACGCCCCGCGCGCGAACGGGTGTTCTCCGTGCGGGTTACGACGATTGAACCGGGCGAGATTACCCCGGAGCTGACCAGTTTCGGCGAGGTGCGCAGCCGCAGGACGCTTGATCTGCGGGCGCCTATGGGCGGGACGGTTTTGGAACTGGCCGACAATTTCCAAGAAGGCGGCAGTGTCCAGAAAGGCCAGCTTCTGGCACGGATTGACCCGGTGGACATGCAGGCGGCCATGGATGTGGCCCAAACGGATTTGCTTGAAGCCGAAGCCGATCTGTCGGAGGCGCAACGCGGCATTGCGCTGGCAAAAGACGAATTGGCGGCAGCGCGCACTCAAGCGGAGCTGCGCACCCGCGCCTTAGAGAGACAGCTAGATCTTTTGCAACGCAATGTCGGCACCGCCGCCGCCGTGGAACAGGCAGAGCTTGCGGTGTCCAGCGCCGAGCAAGCCGTCTTGTCGCGCAGGCAGGCCGTGCAGCAAGCGGAGGCCCGTTTGGCGCAAACGGAAACGCTGATCACCCGGCGCAAGATCAACATGCAGGATGCACAGCGGCAGCTGGCCAATACAGAGATTTTCGCGCGGTTTGATGGGCGTTTGTCGGATGTGGCTGTCTCTGCCGGGCGGCTCGTGGCCAATAATGAGCGGCTGGCCCAACTTGTTGATCCGTTGGCGCTGGAGGTCGCGTTTCGCGTCTCCACCAGCCAGTATATGCGGCTCATTGATGAAAACGGGGCCTTGATCAGCGCGCCTGTCGAGATTCGCATGGATGTGCTGGGCACCGATCTTGTAGCCGAAGGGCGCTTGACCCGCGAAAGCGCCGCCGTGGCGGAAGGCACCACGGGGCGGCTGCTCTTTGCGGAGGTTTCCGAGCCGAAAGGCCTACGGCCGGGCGACTTTGTGACGGTCGTGTCCAAAGAGCCTGCCTTGTCGCGGGTGGTTTTGCTGCCCTCAGCGGCGGTGGGCCCGGACCAGTCTGTTTTGCTGATTGGCCAGGAAGACCGGCTTGAGCTGGCCCGCGTCGAGGTGCTTCGACGTCAGGGCGATGACGTCATTTTAAGGGCTCCGGGGTTGCAGGGCCGCGAGGTCGTTATGGAACGCAGCCAGGTTTTGGGCGCTGGCATCAAGGTCAATCCGATCCGCGAAGGCGCTGCTGCGCCGCAAGAGCCCGACCTGGTCGAGCTGGATGACGAGCGGCGCGCCCGGATCATTGCGTTTGTCGAGGCGAATACGCGTATTCCCGACGAGGTCAAAACGCGGATGCTGGGCCAGTTGCAGGAGGCCAAAGTGCCCGCGCAGATGGTGGCCCGTATCGAATCGCGGATGGGAAGCTAGGCCATGCGGGACGCGCTGCGATCAACCACCGGCGGGGTGATGTCCTATTTCACCCGCCACCGGACCGCGGCAAACCTGTTGTTGATCGTTCTCTTGGCGATCGGCATCGCCTCCCTGCCGCGTATGCGCACGCAGTTTTTCCCGGATGTCATTGTCGATTCCGTTTCCGTGAATGTCCCATGGCGCGGGGCGGGGGCCGAGGATGTAGACCGCGCAATCGTGCAATTGCTGGAGCCTGCGCTGCTCTCGGTTGAGGGCGTGGAAAGCTCTGTGTCGTCGTCGCGAGAGGGCAGCGCCTCCATCAATCTGGAGTTCGAGCCGGGCTGGGACATGTCGCGCGCCGCCGACGAGGTGCAGGCCGCTGTGGATGCCGTGAGTGACTTGCCCGAAGATGCCGAGGACCCGGTGGTGCGGCGCGGCGCTTGGCGTGACAGGGTCACGGATGTGGTGATCACCGGCCCGGTCGGCGTGGAACAATTGGGGAGATTTGCCGACGAATTTGTCACGCGCCTGTTTGCGGCAGGCGTCACACGAACCACCATACGCGGGGTCGCGGCCCCCGAAACCATCGTCGAGGTGCCGTCTCAGGCCTTGATCCGGCATGACGTGACCATGGCTGAGATCGCCGAGGCCATTCGCGGGGAGGCCTCTGCCGACCCGGCGGGCGACGTCTCGGGCGGCAATGCACGGGTGCGCACCGGGGTCGCCAAACGGGACCCGGCGCAGATTGCCGCGATTGTTCTGCGCTCCAACCCGGACGGGTCGAAGCTGACCATCGGTGATGTGGCAACCATTCTGGTCGAAGGCACTGACAGGGAGCGCGCCTATTTCCGGGGAGACAACCCGGCGATCTCCGTGCGGGTGGACCGCTCTAACCGGGGCGACGCGATAGGTATTCAGGCGCAGGTCGCGCAGGTCGCGGAAGACCTCGCGCTGACGCTGCCAACGGGCACCAGCATTGACCTGATCCGCACCCGCTCCGAGGCGATTACCGGACGTCTGGATATTCTGGTTGATAATGGGGCCGTGGGGCTCGGGTTGGTGGTGTTGCTGCTGTTTCTGTTCCTCAACGCGCGCACCGCGTTCTGGGTGGCGGCGGGGATACCGGTGGCGATGCTCGGTGCGATTGCCCTGATGTATATCGCGGGGCTGACCATCAATATGGTGTCGCTCTTCGCGCTGATCATCACGCTCGGCATCGTGGTTGATGATGCCATTGTTGTGGGCGAACACGCGGATTTCCGACATCGTACCTTGGGCGAAGACCCGGTTACGGCTTCCGAGAACGCGGCGCGGCGCATGTCGGCCCCGGTGTTTTCCGCCACGTTGACCACCGTGATTGCCTTTTTCGGACTGGTGGCCGTAGGCGGGCGGTTTGGCGATCTTATTGCCGATATCCCGTTTACCGTCATCGTCGTGCTGATCGCGTCGCTGGTGGAGTGTTTCTTGATCTTGCCGCATCACATGAGCCATGCGCTGGCGTCCTCCGCCAAAGAGCATTGGTACGATTGGCCGTCGCGCACCGTCACGAAAGGGTTCAACTGGTTCCGCCAGACCGTGTTCCGCCCGTTCATGGCCGGGGTCATCTGGGCGCGCTACCCGGTATTGGCGCTGACGCTGTTGCTGCTGGCCAGCCAGGCGGCCTTGTTTATCAAGGGCGACGTCACATGGCGGTTCTTCAACGCACCCGAACGCGGCTCGATCTCGGGCAATTTCTCGATGCTGCCGGGGGCCACGCGTGAAGACACGCTTGAGATGATGCGCGAGATGCAGCGCGCGACAAACGACTTGGCCGCCGAGTATGAAGAACGCCATGGCGTGAACCCGCTGGACTATGTTCTGGCGGAGGTTGGCGGCACCACGGGGCGTGGGTTGTCGGGGCAGGACACCAAGGATGCCGATCAGCTGGGCTCCATCGCGATTGAGCTGATCGACGCGGATCAGCGGAGCTATTCGTCGTTCCAGTTTGTGGGCGAGTTGCAGGACGCTGTGCGCCGTCATCCGATGGTGGAGCAGATCAGCTTTAGGGGTTGGCGCTCCGGGCCGGGGGGCGACTCGCTGGCGGTGCAGCTTTACGGCGCTGAGGCACAAACGCTCAAAGATGCCGCTGAGGCGCTCAAGGCCGCATTGCTGCAATTCCCTGAGGTTTCTGCCGTCGAAGACAGCCTTGCCTATGACAAGGAAGAGCTGGTTCTTGATCTGACCGCTCAGGGTCAGGCTTTGGGGTTCACGATTGATGGGCTGGGGCAGGTGCTGCGTAACAGGCTGAACGGGATTGAGGCCGCGACCTATCCGGACGGGCCACGCTCCGCGACGATCCGGGTTGAGCTGGCCTCCGGCGAGCTGACCGCCGACTTCCTTGAGCGGACATTTATGCGGGCGCCGGGCGGGGCCTATGTGCCGCTGGCCGACATTGTGACCGTGACGTCGCGCACCGGGTTTTCGACCGTGCGGCGCGAGAACGGGCTTCGGCTGATCTCCGTCACGGGCGATATTTCCGAGGATGACCCTGCGCGCGCGGCTGAGATCAACACGTTGCTGACCACAGAGCTTTTGCCCCGGATCGAACAGGATTTCGGTATTGCGTCGCGTCAAGCGGGGCTGGCCGAGCAAGAGCGCGAGTTTCGCAACGACGCCACTGTTGGCTTTATTCTCTGCCTGATCGGGATCTATCTGGCGCTGGCCTGGGTTTTCGCCAGCTTCACGCGGCCTCTGGTGATTATGGCGATCATTCCCTTCGGCCTGATTGGCACGATTTATGGGCACAACGCATGGGGCGTGCCCTTGTCGATGTTCACGGTTGTGGGGCTGATCGGGATGACGGGGATTATTATCAATGACAGCATTGTGCTGGTCTCCACCGTCGATGAATACGCGAAAGAACGCGGGCTGATTCCGGCTATTATTGACGGTGCTGCCGACCGGCTGCGCCCTGTCTTGCTGACGACATTGACCACCGTTCTTGGGCTGGCACCGCTTTTGTTCGAGACCTCCCGCCACGCGCAGTTCCTCAAGCCGACCGTGATCACGCTGTGCTACGGGCTGGGCTTTGGGCTGCTGCTGGTGCTGTTGGTGGTGCCATCCCTGATGGCGATGCAGGCCGACGTGGCGCGGCAGACGCGGGCTTTGAAGCGCGCGGTTCGGGCCGGTGGGGCCGCTGGCGTGTTGCGCGCGGTGACTTTGGCAAATATTGCGCTGATCGCTGTCATGTTTGCGGGCACGTTAGGCCTAACATTGTGGCAAGGCAGCCTGCCCGGCGCGCTGCCTGCGCTTGGTGGCATGCCGCCCTTGGGCGCAGCCTTCGTTTTGTTTCTGATGGGGGTCGTGGCGCTGTTGTTGATCAACTGGGCCTGCGCGGTGGTGCTTCACATGGCGCGGGCGGCCAAGCGGGCCTAGTTGCAGCCTGTCAGCTCGACGGCGGAGGTGGTCGTGAGCACCGTCATGCGAAGCGCGTCCAGATCAATCTGGTCGCTTTCCGAGAAATTGATCATGCGCACCGTTGAAATGATCCAATCTTCATTACGATCAAAAACCGGCTCGCTGATCCAGACGTCCTGGCCAGGCAGCTCGACCACGGAGGTTTCCCCGCGCCCGTCCAGCTCTGGCAGCATTGCCGAGACGGCGAGCTTGTAGCCCTCTTCGGTGGTCTGGATGGCGCAGGACAAAGATGCGTCGGCCTTTTCGGGGAGCGCCTCCAATGCGCCGTTGATCATTGCAATATTGGCGGCGCCTTCGCTTGGCAGGGTTTGGTCCAAGGTCACTCTGACAGGGATGCAGACGTCTTTGCACACGCCCAGCGTCAGGGTCAGCTGCGCGTCGATATCGCCAGCGGTTTCAGGGGCCACGTGGACAGGCAGCACGACGCTTCCGTCATAGCCCACCGACCGCATGCCCGAGCTTCTGAAGACGCCGGGGCGGGGCCAGTGGATCTGCGCGTCTTTGAGGTTGTTTGACCCTTCCCATGACACCCGTGTCGGGATGCCGCCGTCGCCGGGCGCGCGCCAGTAGGTCCTCCAGCCGGGGGCCAGATTGATCTGAATGCCTGCGTAATGCGAGCCGTCAGGCTCACGCCAGCCTTCGAGCAATTCCACTTGCACAATGCTATCCGTGGTCGCGTATTCCTGCGCGGCGGCAGGGACAAGCGGCAAAAGCGACACCATGAGCGGCGCGGCAAGGAGGGCGACTGTTCTTTTCATTTCACCCACCATAAGGGGGCGGCGCTCACACGGGAAATCACGTCTAAGCGAGAGTTTGCTACAGGTGCGGCTGTGTCATCGCTCATTTCGTGCCATCTGGTTGAACCTGCTGGGCCCAAAGGTCAGGCTGGTTTCATGAGCACTGATGATGATTCCATCGACCTGAATGGGCGGCTTTTGATCGCGATGCCGTCCATGGGCGACAGCCGTTTCGAAAAATCCGTGATTTTTATCTGTTCGCATTCCGACAAGGGCGCGATGGGGCTGATCATCAACAAGCCAACTGATGACGTGAAGTTTCGGGATCTGTTGAAACAGCTTGAGATCGAGGCACCGCCCTCTGTGCGCTCCATTCAGGTGCATGTCGGTGGCCCGGTGGAGTTCGGGCGCGGGTTCGTGCTGCATTCTGCCGATTATGACCAGTCAGAGGCCACGATGAAGATTGGCGACGGGTTCGGCATGACCGCTACGCTGGATATTCTGGAAGACATCGCCATAGGCGACGGGCCGGATCAAGCCATCCTCGCGATGGGCTATGCGGGCTGGGGCCCCGGCCAGTTGGAAGATGAGATCACCCGCCATGGCTGGCTGATCGGGGAGGCCACCAATGCGCTGGTGTTCAGCGGTGCAGATGGTGACAAATGGCAGGCGGCGCTTGAGCTGATGGGGATCAACCCGCTCTTGCTTTCTGCTGAAGGCGGCCGGGCTTAGATCGCCGGCCTGAGGCTAAGGCCTCGGGGCCGCAGCCCTTTGCAATCTATCACGTATGGCTTGGCCCAGCCCTGTGTCGGGGATGGGGGCGACGGTGAACTTCCTTGTCCCGGATGCGGCGGCCAGCGCATCCATGTCGCGTAGCATCGCAAAAAGATTTGCGGCGGCCTCCACGAGATCGCCGCGTTCTGACAGGTTGAGGTCGGCCTCGCCCGGCCCGAACCCGAGATGCGGCGCGTCGCCCCGCGTTTGCACATCGAGCGTGATGCTAGCCTCCGGCGCATAATGGGAGGCCAGCTGCCCCGGTGCGGTCGGTGATGCGGTGGCCTTCGCAGAGCGGATGCCACGCCCAAGTGCCTTTTCGGCGGCCTCGAGCGGGATGCCTCCGGGCCGCAGAAGCATGATCGGGTCACCGCCAAAAATCGTGGATTCGAGGCCAACGGTGCAGGCCCCCCCGTCCAGAACGGCGGCAATGCGGTTCTCAAGGCCCGCCACTACATGCGCGGCCTTGGTTGGGCTGATCTTGCCGGAAGGGTTCGCGGAAGGGGCCGCGATGGGCCGCCCGGCTTTGCGGAGCAGCTCTTGTGCGAGCGGATGGGCGGGCAGCCTGATGCCGACAGTGTCCAAGCCGGCGGTCACAAGATCACAAAGCGGTGCGTTTGCGCGTTTTGGAAGCACGAGCGTCAACGGGCCGGGCCAGAAGGCTTTGGCGAGAAAGCGGGCCTCGGGCGTGAAAGTCACAAGCGCCTCGGCGGTTTCCATCTCGGCGACATGGACGATCAGCGGGTTGAATGTGGGTCTGTTCTTGGCCGCAAAAATTGCGGCGACAGCCTTGTCATTGGTGGCGTCGGCCCCCAGCCCGTAGACCGTTTCAGTCGGGAAAGCGACCAGTTCTCCGGCTCTTAGAAGCGCCGCAGCGTCTTCCACCTGGTGCCTGTTTATTGCTCTTGCCACACCTGACTACCCGTCCTGACGCTGCGTTCCAATTGATGATCAACGGCCCAAGGCTCACTGTTCGTTGATCAATATCGCCTCCTACCGTATCTATAGCTAAGCTGCAAAGACGGAACCTTATATGACCTATCGTGCTCCTTCGGACGACTATCAGTTTCTTTTTGACCATGTGGTTGGCCTGTCTCAGGTCACGGCAACGGAGAAATTTGCGGAAGCCACGCCGGATTTGACCTCGGCCATTCTGGGCGAAGCGGCAAAGCTGGCTGACGAGGTGCTCGCCCCGTTGCAGCGTCCCGGCGACCTGCATCCGGCGGTTTTGGAGAATGGCGTCGTGCGCACCTCGCCCGGCTACGGTGACGGGTATAAGGCCATCGCGGAGGGCGGTTGGGTCGGTATGGGTGGAGACCCTGAATATGGCGGTATGGCGCTGCCGCAGTCTCTGGTAAACGCCGTCAATGAGATGATGGGTGGCGCGTGCCTGTCCTTGCAGCTCAACCCGCTGATGACGCAAGGCCAGATCGAGGCGCTGGAGCATCACGCCTCCGACGAGATCAAGGCGATGTACCTGCCGAAGCTGATCTCGGGTGTGTGGTCCGGCACGATGAATCTGACAGAGCCGCAGGCCGGGTCCGATGTGGGTGCGCTGCGCACCAAGGCGGAGCCCAATGGTGACGGGACTTATGCGGTCACCGGGCAGAAGATTTACATCAGCTGGGGCGACAATGATTTTACTGAAAATGTCTGCCATCTGGTGCTGGCGCGCTTGCCCGATGCGGGGCCGGGCACCAAGGGCATTTCGCTCTTTATGGTGCCCAAACTGATCCCGGATGAAAACGGCGTGCCGGGCGTGGCCAATAGCCTGAAAGTGGTCAGTCTGGAGCATAAGCTGGGGCTGCACGGATCGCCCACTGCGGTGATGCAATATGACGGCGCCACGGGTTGGCTGATCGGCGAAGAGCATAACGGTATGGCCGCCATGTTCACCATGATGAACAACGCGCGGCTTGGTGTCGGCGGGCAAGGGATCGCGGTCGCTGAGGCGGCGTATCAACATGCGCTGGCCTATGCGATGGACCGCAAGCAAGGCAAAACCGTCGAGGGCGAGACCATTATTGGCCATGCCGATGTGCGCCGGATGCTGGCGGAGATGAAGGCAGATGTGTTCGCCTCCCGTGCCATTGCGGCGGCCTGTGCCGTGGCGATTGATATGGGCAATGCGACTCGCGACAGCGCTTGGAAAGCGCGGGCCGCTTTGCTGACGCCGATTGCCAAAGCCTTTGGCACGGATGTGGGTATTGACGTGGCCCAGAAGGGCATCCAGGTGCATGGCGGCATGGGGTTTGTCGAGGAAACCGGGGCCGCGCAATTTCTGCGCGACGTGCGTGTGACGGCGATCTATGAGGGGACCAACGGCATTCAGGCGATGGACCTCGTGGCGCGCAAGATGATGGATGGCGGCGAGGCCGCGTTTGCGTTGATCGACGAGATCGTGGCGCAAGCAGAGCAATGCAAGACCGTGAATCCCGAAGCCGGGGCGGCCTTGTTCAACGCGGTTGAAACCTTGCGTGAAACCACGGAATGGCTGGTGGCTCAGGACATGACCGACCGGTTTGCGGGCTCGGTGCCCTATCTCAAGCTGTTCGCCCGCGTGCTGGGCGCCTATTACCACCTCTGCGCGGGCAGTGTGGATGGGCCGGAGAGCCGCCGGGCCAAGCTGGCTCAGGTCTATATCAAGCGGCTTTTGCCGGAGTATCACGGGCTGGCGGAACATGTGCGCTGCGGGGCGGATGATTTGTATGCGTTGAGCGTTGAAGACTTCGTTGCGTGAACGACACCATTCATTACCCGTTTGAGACGATCCCGGCTGAGGGGGAGGCGATCGAGGTCGCTCCGGGCATTTTGTGGATGCGCCTGCCGCTGCCCATGAAGCTTGATCACGTCAACATTTATGCGCTGGACAATGGCGCGGGGTGGACGGTGGTGGACACTGGGTTTTACTCCAAACGCGGCGTGGCGATTTGGGAAAAGCTTATGGCAGGCCCCTTGCAGGGCAGGCCCGTGACGCAGGTGGTGGTGACGCATCATCACCCCGATCACATTGGTATGGCGGGATGGTTCCAAACGGAGCATGGCGCGGAGCTGCTGACGACCCGGACCGCGTGGCTGATGGCGCGGATGTTGCGGCTGGATGAGCAGAAGGTGCCCTCGCCCGAGGCGATTGCCTTTTATACGCAAGGCGGCATGGACCCAGATATTCTGGAGCAACGGCGCAATGAGCGGCCGTTCAACTTTGCCGATTGCGTGGCCCCGATGCCGCAGGGCTATACCCGCATCCAAGAAGGTGACCGGGTGCGGATTGGGGCCCGCATCTGGCATGTACGGATTGGCAATGGCCACGCGCCGGAGCATGCCACGTTGTGGTCCGATGACGGCGTGGTGCTGGGGGGTGACCAGCTGATCGCGTCAATCTCTCCGAACCTTGGCCTCTACCCTACGGAGCCGGGTGCGGACCCGGTATCGGACTGGCTGGAGGCTTGTGAGCGGCTGCGGAACCATGCGACCCCGGAGCAATTGGTGCTGCCCGGTCATAAGCTGCCTTTCACCGGGTTGCCGGTGCGGTTGCGGCAGTTGATCGACAATCATCACGGCGCGTTGGGGCGGCTGACAGAGTTTCTGGTTACGCCCCATAGTGCGGGGGAATGCTTTGTCCCCCTGTTCAAACGTGAGATCGGTGGCGGGGAGTATGGGCTGGCGCTGGTCGAGGCGATGGCCCATTGCCAACATCTGTTTTTAGCGGGACATGTAGAGCGTAGGCTGCGCGAGGACGGGGCCTATATGTACCAAACGAAAGGCTAGATATGGGCGAGGATATCAAGACGACGGCAGAGGCGGCGGAAAGTGCGGCCCTCCCGAAAGCGCATGCGGTGCATACCAAGGATCGCAAGCCTTCGGCGGAGCAGGAGCCCTTGCCCAAAGGGGTGGCCAAGACGCCGGTGGAGCGCAAGTCTCCGGCGGAATGGGCCTATGAACGGCTGGTCTTGTATATCAAGAATTTCGAGGAACAGCTCGACAATGACCAAGAGGTCGCGATGGGCTTTACGGGCGGCGATGCCGGGGTCATGCGGATCGAGGGGATGGGGTATTATGCCCCTGATATCCTGACCTTTTACGGCTCTGACCCGACGGGCACCAAAACCCAGCAGGTGCAGCATGTCAGCCAGCTGAATGTGATGCTGCGCGCTTTGCCCAAGGAGATTGATCAGCCGGAGCCAAATCGCATTGGGTTCCGCTTGGCCCGCGACCTTGAAGAGGGGTAAACAATCGCCGCGTCGCATCGTGACAGGGGCAGAATTATCCGCTATTGCAGGCGAAACAGATTTTGACGGAGGCCGACATGGCTGAACATGAGCACGGGTCCATGGACATCAAAGACCAGGAAAAAACCTTTGACGGTTTCATGAAGTTCACCACCTACACGGTGGTCGGCATCTTGGTGTTTCTGGTGCTTCTGGCGGTGATCAACGGCTAGCCGCGGCTCAGAGCTATGCTGCGTCGGGCCCTTCTTTCAATGGCGCTTCTACTGGGCCTCGCGGCCTGCGGGGCGGAGCCTATTTGGTCCGAACAACACGAGATTGACCGGGTGGCGTTTCGCGCCGCTGGCCCTGCCAAGCTGACGCTGGTCACGGTAATCAACAACCGTTCGGGGGCGGGTGGTCATACCGGGCTTTTGATCAATGGGCCGCAACGGGTCATGTGGGATCCTGCTGGCACATGGTGGAACCCGAATGCACCTGAGCGCAACGATCTGCATTACGGCATGACCGACCGGATGGTCGATATCTATGTCGATTACCATACCCGCGAAACCTATCACACGGTGCTGCAAGATATCACGGTCTCCCCTGAGGTGGCGGCGCAAGCCATGCAACTGGCGGCAACATACGGCGCGGCTGGGAAGACGCAATGCTCTTACTCGACGTCGCAAATTCTGTCGCAATTGCAAGGGTTTGAAAGCATTCCGGTGGGGTATTTCCCGACCAAAACGATGGCTGCGTTTGGCAAGCTGCCGGGCGTGAGCACGCGCAAGGTCTTTGACGATGATGCGGATGACAATTCGGGGCTGTTGCCTGCCGGTTAAGCTGCGGATTTTTCATGATTTTCGTAAAAACAAACCCCCGAAGCGGGCGCTGCGGGGGTCGTTTTCTTACTCGCAATGAGGGAGGGATTTACATCCCGCCTTCGCGCTGTGCCTTTTTACGTGCCAGCTTGCGGGCGCGGCGGATGGCCTCGGCCTTCTCGCGTGCTTTCTTCTCAGACGGTTTTTCGAAATGTTGCTTGAGCTTCATCTCACGAAAAACGCCTTCACGCTGAAGTTTCTTCTTCAGAGCGCGGAGAGCCTGATCGACATTGTTGTCGCGAACGCTTACCTGCATGTGGTGTCACCACCTTCCTAAGTTAGAGTTTGCAAGATTGCAGGAAGTGGCCTCATAGCAAAGGTGCGCTAGCTTGTCCACTGGCTATGGGTGAACGCAAAAAAGGAGACTCGCGATGGAAAATGCTGACAAAGACAGGCTTCTGGACGCAGCATTGGATCATGTCATTTTCGACGGCTGGTCGGACGCGACCTTTGACGCTGCGGTGGAAGATACCGGCATTGAGCCCGCTGTTGCGCATATTATTTTCCCGCGTTCCGGGTTGGACATGGCGGTGGCGTTTCACAAGCGCGGCGATGCGGAGATGAAGGCGCGTCTGAAGGCTGAAACCTTGTCCGCGATGCGGTTTCGGGACCGGGTGTCTACGGCTGTGAAATTCCGGATCGAGGCGATCGCGGCCCATAAGGAAGCGGTGCGGCGCGGCTCAGCGTTGTTTTCCCTGCCGCAAAACGCCGCCCTTGGGGCAAAGCTGATTTGGGAGACCTCGGACGCAATCTGGACCGCACTTGGCGACGCGTCGCAGGATTATAACTGGTACACCAAGCGCGCGACCCTGTCGGGCGTTTACGGCGCTACGGTGTTGTTTTGGCTGGGCGATTCAAGCGAGGACAATGCCGCGACATGGGAGTTTCTGGACCGTCGCATCGAGAATGTGATGCAGATCGAGAAGGTCAAAGCGCAGGTGCGGGAGAACCCTATGGCCTCCAAAATGCTTGCGGGACCGGCTTGGCTTTTGTCGAAGGTGCGGCCTCCAATGGGGGCTGGCATGTCTGATTTGCCGGGGTCCTTTGGACCCGGTGGAGGCTTTCAGAAATGATGATGCGCGCCGTTGAGATATCAAAGCCCGGCGGGCCAGACGTGCTTGTTCCGACGCAGGTTTCCGTGCC
>CAYXIZ010000058.1:0-14248 GCA_964465485.1 uncultured Rhodobacterales bacterium
GACAGGAGCAAAGCAATGGCGGCGCATATTATCGTCTTCGGCAATGAAAAAGGCGGCTCTGGCAAATCCACCAATTGCATGCATGTCACCACGGCGCTGGTGAAGATGGGGTTCACCGTGGGCGCGCTGGATTTGGACCTGCGCCAGCGCAGCTTCAGCCGCTATTGCGAGAATCGCGCGGCCTATGCTGCGAAGTCCGGGTTGAACCTCGCGCTGCCTGAGGTGGTCGAGCTGCCCGACATTGCGCAAGACAGCCTGCTGCCGGGCGAGAACATTTATGACCGCCGCCTGACGGAGGCCGTGAACGGCATGGAGGGGCGGTTTGACTTCATCGTCATCGACTGCCCCGGCTCGCATACCCGGCTGAGCCAGGTGGCCCATTCGCTGGCCGACACGCTGGTCACGCCTCTCAATGACAGCTTCATCGACTTTGACCTGCTGGCCCGGATCGAGCCGGAAACGCAGAAGGTTCTGGGCCCGTCGGTCTACTCGGAGATGGTCTGGCAGGCCCGCCAATTGCGCGCCCAAGCCGGGCTGGACCCGATTGACTGGATCGTCGTGCGCAACCGCGTGGGCACCCAGCGGATGCACAACAAGAAGAAGATCACGGATGCGGTGGACGCGCTGGCCAAGCGGGTGGGGTTTCGCGTGGGACCGGGTTTCTCCGAGCGGGTGATTTTCCGCGAGCTGTTCCCGCGTGGCCTGACGCTGCTGGATTTGGCCGATATCGGGATCAAGAACCTCAACATCTCCAACGTGGCGGCCCGCCAAGAGGTGCGCGAGCTGGTCAAAGTGCTGCGCCTGCCCGGCGTCGAGATCAAGTTCTAATCTGACACTATGACGGCCCGAGGGTCGCCCTGCCCCCTGTCTGCCCAATCGGGCGACGGCTCGTTGAACACGGCGGCCATCATCCCGGCAGCGACCAGCCCGGCAGCCGAGATCGCGAAGCCGAAGAAGAACAGCTGTAGACGATAAAATATCGCAAGAATGAACATCAACACATCCCCCGTGATGACGCCCCCGGGTTAGGGTCACCTTAAGATCGTGGCGAAAACTTGGCAGCCTGACGGGCCACGATGCTTTCAGCGCCAAACCGCCGACGGATACGGCAGACCTGATGCAATCGTGAGGACCCGTGCCGCCCGTGGCCTTGTATGGTGCGGTACGGCGCGGGCCTTTGGCCGCGCAATTGGGAGGCCGCCATGAGTTTGAAAACCAGCCTTGCAGCATTGCTTTGCCTTTTGTTCTGGGCACAGAGCGCGCTGGCACAGGACGACATCCCGGCGCATGTGGTGGCGCAGTTCGGATCACCTCCGACCGTGCCAGAGGGCGCGTTGCCTCAGCGCGTGCAGGCGGCGCTGGGCGAGGTCGTGACCCATGCCACGGCGCAATCAAGCTGGAGCCCGGCGGACAGGGCAGCGATGGACGTGGTTGCGGCGTCAAATGACCCGCGCGTGGCGTGGCTGCTGACCGACATGCTGCGCTTTACATGGCGGCCTGAATTTGGCGCAGCGCTGACGCAGGCGGCAACGCAGATCATGGGGATTGAGCTGAAAACGATCCGCCACCGGCCGGAAATCATCGACCACCTGATCGCGTGGGACATCCCCGCCTATCCTGGCTATTTGCAGCATAAGCGCGCGGTCTTCACAAATTACGTGCCCGGCTGGGAGCGGATTTTGGTTGAGGGCGATATAGACTGGCATCTGGTCTCTTGGGGCGGGGTGAATATTGACGACCGCCCTTTTGGCACCACCGACGATATTTGCGACTGCATCCCTGCGATTGATGACCCTGAGGTCACCAGCGCTGCGGAGGCCACTTGGCTGGAGGACGAAGACATCGTCTTTGGGCTTGAGATCGGCGGCGAGGCGCGGGCCTATCCGCGCCAGATCATGGAGGTGCGCGAGCTGGTCAATGACACGCTGGGCGGGCGGGATCTGGCGATCCCCTATTGCACCCTATGCGGCGCGGCGCAGGCGTTTTTCACCGATGGAATGCCTTTGGGCGTCAAGCGGCCTGTGATGCGGACCTCGGGGCTGCTGATCCGGTCCAACAAGGTGATGTATGATCTTGAGAGCGCGTCCGTTTTTGACACGTTTCTGGGCAAGGCTGTGACCGGGCCGCTGGCCGAATTGGGCGTGACATTGGAGCAGGCCAGCGTGGTGACCACCAACTGGGGCAGCTGGAAAGCGGCGCATCCCGAGACCACGGTGCTGGCCGAGGCGCTGGCTTTGGGGCGCGATTACAACCTGCGCAACACGCGCGACGCCAAGGGGCCGATCTTTCCGATTGGCGACGTTGATCCCAGATTGCCGGTGCATGAGGATGTGATCGGGGTCACGACGGCCTCCGGTCAGGCGGTGGCCTTCCCGCGCAACACGGCCTTTGCGGCGTTGAAAAACGGGGAGGAGATCACGGTGGAGAATGTGCGGCTGGTGCTCGACGCGGGCGGCATCCGGGCGGTGGACGCGACGGGCGCGGATCTTGGCAGCCATCAGGCGTTCTGGTTTGCGTGGTCGCAGTTTTATCCCGGCACGCTTTTGTGGCCGGAGCTGGCGGCGGAGTAGCTACTCACCGATATAGGCGCTGTAGAGATTGTTAAGCTGGCCCGTTACTGCACCCGGCAGCCCTTTGCCCACTTGCCGTCCGTCAATCATGCTAACCGGTGTCAGCCCGCCCAAAGTGCCTGTGACAAAGGCCTCGTCGGCGGCATAGGTCTCGGCCAGGGTGAAGTCTTTCTCAAAGACCGGCTTGCCCGCATCGCGCCACAGCTTGATCACCTTGGACCGGGTGATCCCGTTGAAACAGGTGGCCCCGGTGGAGGTCCAAAGCTCCTCGCCGCGGATGATGAAGAAATTGGTGGAGTTGCAGCTGGCCACAAAGCCCCGGTCATCGAGCATCAAAGCCTCGTCCGCCCCCATATTGATGGCTTGCAACAGCGCCTGAATGAAGTTGAGCCGTGAATGCGAGTTCAGCCGCAGGTCGAACACATCAGGCGTGGAGCAGCGGATCGCGGAGGTCATCAGCTTGAGCCCGCGTTCCTTCAGCGCCGCGTTGGGCTGCTTATACTCGGCCACGATGACAATGGTGGCCCCGCCGGTGATAAAACGCGGGTCCTGATTGGGCGTCGACTTCACCCCGCGCGAGATCATCAGCCGGATATGGACGCCGTCCTCCATCTTGTTGTGGCGCAGCGTTTTCCAGATCTCGCCCACCAGCGCGGCGCGGTCCATCCCGATATCGAGCTGAATGGCACTGGCCCCTTCATAAAGCCGCGCCATATGTTCATCGACCGCGAGAAGCGTGCCTTTGACCAGCCGCAGCCCCTCCCAAATGCCGTCGCCCAGCACGAAGCCGCTGTCAAAGACCGGCACCACCGCCTTGTCGCGGGGGAAGAATGCGCCATTTACGTAAAGCTCGACCTGCGCGTTGCGGGCGTCGGGGGCGTAGCTTTGGGAGCTGTCTTGGCTGGCATGCGTCATATGCGGTCCTGATCAGAGTGCGGAATGCGGGCATGCGCCCTGCCCTCTTCATTTGCCATAAAGAGCATGGCAATGGAATCCCGGTTGACGCATGTCCCGGACCCTTCGAGCCAGACCACTGCGGATGCTTTTTTCAAAAAAATTTCGACCGACCTGAAACTTTCCGGGATTGGCCTGCGTGGTTTGAAACAGATCGCACCGAGATATGTGCGCATTTCGACCAACCCGAAAGGAAACACGATGAGATCCCAAGCCCTTGTGACAGCCATGATCGCCCTTGCCGCCAGCCCGGCCTTTGCCGCAGGTCACGCAAGCGTTTCCGGCTACGCGCTTGCCGATAACGGTGCCACACTGATCGTGATGAACGATATCAACGCGCCGGAAGAGGTGACGACATATGCGCTCGCCTCTCCGTTGAGCGCCATTGCATGGCGTCCGGTCACCGGCGAGCTGCTGGGCTTTGCCGACGGCATGATCGCGATGATTGACCCGATGTCGGGCAAGATGACCGATCTGGGCGCGACCTTCATGGAGGACGCGAAGATCGGCGACGGCAAAATGGTGGCCTTTGACTTCAACAACAAGATCGACGCCGTGCGCGCCGTGACCTCCGCAGGCGACAACCTTGTCTATTTCCCCGAAGGCTTTGGCGACAATGACGAACGCGCGGGCTCCGTGCGCCGCTTCACCAATCTGGCCTATGGGGAGGGCGACGCGATGGCCGGCACCGCGCCGATGATCTTTGCCAACGCCTACACCAACGCAATCAATGGCGAGACAGCCAGCGGCACGTTCCAATACGCGCTGGACGCGGCCACCGACACGCTTGTGAGCCTGGCCAATAATGCAGGCACGCTGGAGACCATCGGCAAGATCACCGTCGACGGCAGCCCGGTCGATCTGGCACCTATGGGCGGCTTTGACATCGTGTCTCCCGCAGAAGGCGAGGATATGGGTCTGGCCATCCTGCAACTGGAGGGCGCGTCATCGGCAGGCCTTTACGAAATCGACCTCGCGACCGGGGCCGCCACGATGAAAGCTGACCTTGGCATGGGCGGCGTGACCGGCTTTGCCGCGTCGCTGGGCCAGTAGCTTTACGCTGACAGGTGAACGGGGTGCTGGAGTCCTGTTCCAAAATGGTCCCGGCAGCAACAGATTGCTGTTCGGGACCATTTCTGTCAGTCAGATGAGGGACTGAAACCACTTGAACGGCGTGATGCGTAGATGACCGACCGGACCGAAATTGAAGAGCTGATCGGCAAGGTCTCACTTGGCGACAGGGCGGCTTTGGCCGGGCTCTATGACGCCACCAGCGGGAAACTGTTCAGCGTCTGCCTGCGTGTCTTGAAGAACCGCTCCGAGGCCGAGGACGCGTTGCAGGATGTCTACCTTCGGATTTGGGCCAAGGCCGACCGGTATGCGGTCACGGGCCACAGCCCGATGACATGGCTGATCACCGTGGCGCGCAATCTTTCGATCGACCGGCTGCGGGCGAAAAAGGCAAACCATGTGGAGCTCGATGCCGTGGGCGAGCTGGTCGAGAAACGACCCGGCCCGGAGGCCGTCAGCATCGCCGCCTCGGAGCAACGTCGGATCAGCAGCTGTTTCAACGAGCTGCCCCCCGACCGCGCCCAAGCCGTGCGTGCCGTCTATCTGGACGGCGCGACCTACCAAGCGCTTGCGGACCAGTTCGAGGTGCCGCTGAACACAATGCGAACTTGGCTGCGCCGCAGCCTGATATCTTTGAAGGAGTGCCTTGCACGATGAGCGACCAACAGGACATACCGCAAGACGAGGCGCTTGCCGCCGAATACGTCTTGCGCCTGCTGGACGCAGGAGACGCGCAGGCTTTTGAGGCCCGTTTGCAACGCGAGCCTGCGTTGCAGGCGCAGGTGCAGTTCTGGGAGGCAGAGCTTGCCGCCATGGCCGCCGACCTCCCCGACGAACACCCATCGGCTTCGGTGAAATCCGCGATCCTTGCCAAGATCGAGGGCACGGGCACCGCCGCGAAGCGCGGCTGGTCATGGGGCCAGTCATGGGGTTGGCTGGGCTTTCCGGGGCTGGTCGCCGTGGCAATGGCCGCGTTTTTCATCGTGACGCCCCTGCTGCGCGAACCGGCTTTTGAGCCAACGCTGCATGCCACGCTGATCTCTGACAACGGCGCCGTCCATATTGAGGCGGGCTACGCCCCGGATGGCAATCTGTTCAAAGTCATCCCAGAACAAGGCGCGCCCGCCGCGGGCCGTGACTTTGAGCTATGGGTGATCGGCGCGGAGGCCGACGCGCCTGTGTCGCTCGGGGTGATCCCGGCGAATAGCGTGAGCCTTTTTGAGATTACGCCTGAGCTGGCCGCTCTGATTGATGGCGGCACGCTGGCCGTTTCCGATGAGCCGGAAGGCGGCTCTCCCACGGGCGCACCGACGGGCGCCATTCTGGCGACAGACCTGTTCTTTGATGCCGCCCTTTTTAAGCCCGGCTAAGGCGAGGGCCAATTCAACTCAGCCACGGAAGCTGCTTTGCCGCAGCAACCAGATGATCCACGAAAAGCCGCAGCCGCGTTGATTGAAACCGGCTGGGCGGAAAAACGGCGTAGATGTCGCGGGCGGGAGCGGTCTCGAACTCCGGCAAAACATGCTGCAACCGACGGCTTTCGAGATGTTCTGCGACATAGAAGATCGGCAGCAGGACGATCCCGACATCGTGCAAAGCGGCCTTGCACAACATCTCGCCCGCATCCGCTTTGAAGCCGCCCTGCAACGCCACGTGATCCGTCTCGCCCGCCTCATTGGTAAACCGCCATTCATGCGGCCCCCTGTTTCCGGTGAAGACAAGGGTGTTGTGTTCGGCAAGATCAGCAGGACGCTGCGGCGTTCCATGCGCGCGCAGATATGCGGGGCTTGCGCAGAGCACGAACGGACAGGCCGCCAAGCGCCGCGCGATCAATGACGTGTCCTTGAGCGACCCGATGCGCAGGACCAGATCGAACCCCTCGCCCGCGACATCGACGAAGCGGTCATCGAGGCTGACATCCAGCTCCACCTCCGGGTAGCGCGCCGCGAAACGCGCAATCGCGTCGCCAAAATATTTCACCCCGAGGCTTTGCGGCAGGCTGATCTTGAGAGGTCCGCGGGGGCGCGATTTCAGCTCGTTGATCTCGTCTTCCGCCTCTTTGAGATCCTCCAGAGCCCGCGCGGCGCGCTCAAAATAAAGCGTCCCTTCCTCCGTCGGCGACACGTTCCGCGTTGTGCGGTTCAGCAGCTTGACCTGCAAATCCTGCTCAAGGTTCTGGATCTGCTTGGACACAGCCGAGCTAGTGATGCCCAAAGACAGCGCCGCCCCTGCGAAACTGCCAGCTTTCACCACCGCGATGAAGACGCCGATGCGGGAGATATGGTCCATCGCTATTATCAACCAAATGGAATGAGTGAACTTCTTGATTGCAGTATTATCAATCTCAAAGGCGCATGCAATATCAGCCCCAGACCAAGACACAGATTTCGGGAGAAAGACCATGACACAGCTTCTTATCTTTGCGGGCAGCGCCCGGAAAGCCTCCACCAACAAACAGCTCGCAGCCTTGGCGGCCCGCATCGCGAAAGACGCAGGCGCTCAGGTCACACTGATCGACCTCGCCGATTTCGACATGCCGATTTACAATGGCGATATCGAAGCGGAGACCGGCCTGCCGGAAAATGCAAAACGCCTCAAGCAGCTGTTTGTGGAGCATGACGGATTTTTCATCGCCTCGCCTGAATATAACAGCTCGATTGCGCCGGTGCTGAAAAACGCGCTGGACTGGATCTCGCGGCCCCATACTGAGAACGAACCGGGGCTCTGGGCGTTCAAGGGCAAGGTTGCCGCCATCGGCGCTGTGGCCCCCGGAGCGTTGGGCGGTCTGCGCGGCCTCGTGCCGCTGCGAATGATGCTGGGCAATATCGGTGTGACCGTTGTGCCTGCACAAACCGCCGTACCTGACGGGTTTAACGCCTTTGACAAGAACGGCGCACTGGTCGCGGATATGCCTGCGGGCATGCTGAAAGCGACCGTGATGCAATTGGTTGAAACAGCTGGCGCGCTGAAAGGCGATGCCTGACCCGCGGCCGCACGGCCTGCCCTTTCAAAAAGGACTGAACAGATGACACGTCAAGAAAAGATTACGGTGCAAGACAGCCTGACCTTCACCAAACGCCCCGCGGATGAGCGCGGCAGGGCTGACTTTGGCTGGCTCAAATCGGCCCATAGCTTCAGCTTTGGCCGGTATTACGACCCCAAGCATCTGGGCTTTGGCAACCTGATCGTCATCAATGATGATCTTGTCGCGGGCGGCAAGGGGTTCGGGGCGCATCCCCATGAGAACGCGGAGATCTTCTCCTATGTGATGGGCGGCGCGCTTGAGCATAAAGACAGCATGGGCAACGGCTCGGTCGTCAGCGCGGGCGGCGTTCAATATATGAGCGCGGGCTCGGGCGTGACCCATTCGGAGTTCAACCCGTCCCCGACCGAGGAGATGCGGTTCTTGCAGGTCTGGCTGCTTCCGGAGGTGGAAAACACAAGCCCCGCCTATGACACGATTGACCTGACGCGGGCCGACAAGGACGGCAGGTTGAAGCTGTTCCTGTCGAAAGACGGGCGCGACGGGTCGATGAAAACGCAAGCCGATGCCAGCGTTTACGCGGCGATGTTAAGCGGGAATCAGACGATCTCGCACACGCTGCCTGCCGGGCGCAAAGCCTGGGTACAGGTGGCCGAGGGGTCCGTGCGGGTGAACGACGTCGCCTTGAGCAAGGGCGACGGGCTGGCCATTGAAGGATCAGGAACGCTGACCTTTGCGCAAGGCGAAGACGCCGAGTTCTTGTTATTCGACCTCGCGCCCTAAATCTTCGAGCGCTGGCCGTTTCATCGCGGCCAGCGCTCTCTTAGACCGACACCACCCCAAAAGGAGAGCCGCCATGAGCTGGAACCCGATCCAAAACCCCGAATGCCCGGAAACGGGCACCAACAGCATCGAGACCCTGATCATCCCGCGCGCGCGTGACATTGGCGGCTTTGATGTGCGCCGGGCCTTGCCTGCCCCTGATCGGCAAATGGTCGGGCCGTTTATCTTCTTTGACCAGATGGGCCCGGCGGAATTCATCGACGAGGGCGGCATCGACGTGCGCCCGCACCCGCATATCGGCTTGGGCACCGTCACCTATCTGTATGAGGGCGAGTTCGAGCACCGTGACAGCCTCGGCACGCATCAGATGATCTACCCCGGCGAGGTCAACTGGATGACGGCGGGCAAAGGCGTCACCCATTCGGAGCGGACCAGCGACGCGACGCGCGCCAAGCGCAACAAGCTGTTCGGCATCCAGACCTGGCTTGCCCTGCCTGCGGATAAGGAGGAGATGGAGCCCGATTTCGAGCATCACAAAGAAGACGCACTGCCGCTGATCACCGACACTGGCACACGCGCGCATCTGATCCTTGGCAGCGCCTATGGGCAGACCAGCCCGGTGACGATGCAGTCGGAGACCTTCTATCTGGACGTGGTGCTAGAGCCCGGCACCTCCTTCCCGCTGCCTGATGATCAGGAAGACCGCGGCGTTTATGTTAGCGAAGGCAGCGTTGAGATCGCGGGCGACGTGTTCGAAAAAGGGCGCATGATGGTGCTCCGCCCCGGTGACAAGATGACCCTGAAAGCCGGGCCACTGGGCGCGCGGTTCATGGCCCTTGGCGGCGCGACGCTGACCGAAAAGCGCTATTTGTGGTGGAACTTCGTCTCCTCCTCCAAGGACCGGATCGAGCAAGCCAAAGAGGATTGGAAAGCCGGCGACTGGGAAAAAGGCCCGTTCAAATTGCCACCCGGTGACGACGCTGAATTCATCCCGATCACCCCCGAGCTGGACCGCACAAAGCCCCGAGACTGGCCGTAGGAAAGCCGCGCCGCACCCCGCTTTGCGGCTTCGTCTTTCCGCGTGGCCCGCGTTCTGGGGTCGGCTTGGAGAGTATCTGTAGCAGGTCAGTCATTTCATTTGCAGCTTTCAGACAGGCCAGCGCATGCGGAGTTGGCCTGTTGCGCGTCATCGTCCTTGAAGTCGCAAATTTTTGACCACGACGCGGATTGATATGATACAGAATTTAATTGGTTTCCATTTTTTGTAACTTTCATATGCTGGAATCGCGAGACCCATCGCCCAAGACAACGAAAGACGCACACCGAACACAGCTGGAGACCGCCCTGATGAGCCAGAAAACCTACGCGTATAAATCCCTCGCCCGCGCGACGTGGGATCATGGTGTCGAGACGCTTTTCGGGCTGATGGGGGATGCCAATCTGTTCATGGTTGACAGCTTCGTGCGCGATTGCGGGGGCACTTTTGTGCCTGCGGCCCATGAGGGCAGCACCATTCTGATGGCTTCGGCTTACGCAAAGGTGACGGGTAAGGTGGGCGTGGCGACCGTGACCCACGGGCCTGCACTGTCAAATTGCGTCACAGCGCTGACGGAAGTTGTCCGGGGCCAAGTGCCGCTGGTTTTGCTGGCCGGTGACACGCCAACTGACAATCCGCGCCATTTGCAAAGCATCGACCAACGCGAGCTGGTGAAGGTCACCGGGGCCGGGTTCGAGCAGCTCAGGACCCCGGACACAGTGGGCAAAGACGTCGCGCGCGCGTTCTACCGCGCACAGGTCGAGCGCCGCCCGATCGTGCTGAACATGCCGGCGGATTTCATGTGGCAGGAGGCCGCCTACGAGATGCAGGTGCTCGACGTCTTTACGACGCCCGGCGGCGTGGCGGAGGGCGATGTGCTGGACAATGCCATCGGCATGATCGCCTCTGCGCGGCGTCCGCTTATACTGGCGGGCGGCGGCGCGATAGCCGCGCGCGATCAGCTGGTGCGGCTGGCGGACCGTCTGGAGGCCCCGCTCGCCACCACGCTTCAGGCCAAGGGCCTGTTCAACGACCACCCCTATAACATGGATATCTTCGGCACCCTCTCGACGCCTGCGGCCTATGAGCTGATGCAGCAATCGGATTGCATCATCTGCTTTGGCTCCGCGCTGCATGACTTCACCACGGACCGCGGGAAACTCATGCAAAAGAAGCGCATTGTGCAGATTGATGTGAACCCGGCGGCCATCGGGGGCGGCGTTCACCCGGACGCCGCGCTGATTGCGGATGCCGGGCTGGCGGCGGAGCAGATTTTGTTCTGGCTGGATGAGGCCGAGATCGCGCCGAGCGGCTTCACCGCAGAGCTTGACCCCGACCTCCTGACCCTGCACCCCGTCGGCTCCGAGAAGGTCACGGACGGGGCCATCAACTACGTCTATGCCCTCGAGCGGCTGGAAACGGCGCTGCCCAAAAACCGCATTCTGGTGTCCGACGGAGGGCGCTTCATGACGGAAGTCTGGTGCCGCATTTCCGTGCCCGACCCGCAGAGCTTTGTCAGCACGGTGAATTTCGGCTCCATTGGTCTGGGGCTGCAAACCGCGATTGGCGCAGGCGTTGCCGTTTCGGATCGTCCGGTTGTCCTGTTCACCGGGGATGGCGGCTTCATGATGGGCGGCATCAACGAGTTCAACACGGCGGTGCGCCTTGGCCTCGACCTGATTGTCATCGTGGCAAATGACGCCGCCTACGGGGCCGAGCATATTCAGTTCATAGACCGCAAAATGGACCCCAGCCTGACGGAGTTTCAATGGCCCTCCTTCGCGCAGATTGCCACATCGCTGGGCGGCACGGGGGTTGAGGTGCGCTCCAAGGACGAGCTTGAAACAGCGCTCACCGCCTTGGCAGAGCGCACAGGCCCGATCCTGATTGAGCTGCATCTCGACCCGGATGACGTGCCGCGGATGCGCGCATAATGTTACCAAAAATTCGTACACGATAATTTTAGTAACCTGAAACTTGCTTGCAGGGGCAAAACGGCGTATTCCTTGGGAGCGGTTGATCAACTTTCGGAAGGCTTTCCATGGACGCTTTGATTTGTGACGGTGTGCGCACCCCGATTGGCCGATATGGCGGCGCGCTGTCCCCTATCCGGGCGGACGATCTGGCCGCCTTGCCCATGACCGCACTGATGGAGCGCAACCAAGGCGTCGATTGGACCGCCGTGGATGACGTCATTTTAGGCGCGGCCAACCAAGCCGGAGAAGACAACCGCAACGTCGCCCGCATGGCCGCCCTGTTGGCCGGTTTGCCGCAGGATGTACCGGGCACAACGATCAACCGGCTTTGCGCCAGCGGCATGGACGCCGTGGGGTTTGCGGCGCGTGGCATCAAGGCGGGGGATTATGACCTGACCATCGCGGGCGGTGTCGAGAGCATGAGCCGCGCGCCTTTTGTGATGCCCAAGGCGACAGCGGCCTTCACCCGCTCGAACGCGGTCTATGACACGACCATCGGCTGGCGCTTCACCAACCCGAAGATGAAAGAGATGTACGGCGTCGAGACGATGCCCCAGACGGCGGATAATGTCGCCGCCGATTATGATGTCAGCCGCGCGGATCAAGACGCCTTCGCCGCCCGCTCGCAGGCGCGCTGGGCGCAGGCGCAGGCGGCCGGTTTGTTTGACGATGAAATCGTGGCTGTTTCTGTGCCGCAGCGCAAAGGCGAGCCCGTTCTGTTTGACACAGACGAGCACCCGCGCCCCGGAACGGATGCCGCGAAACTGGCGCAGCTCAAAGGCGTGAACGGCCCTGACCTGTCGGTCACGGCGGGCAATGCCAGCGGCGTCAATGATGGCGCAGCGGCGCTGCTGTTGGCCTCGGAAGATGCTGCCAAGACCCACGGGCTGACCCCGATGGCGCGCGTGGTTGCGATGTCCTCGGCGGGCGTTGCACCTCGGGTCATGGGCATCGGCCCGGCGCCTGCCAGCGAAAAGGTCCTGAGCCGCGCAGGGCTGAGCATCGAGCGGATGGATATAATTGAACTGAATGAGGCCTTCGCCAGCCAAGGCCTTGCGACTTTGCGCCAGCTTGGCGTGGCCGATGACGACCCCAGGGTAAACCCATACGGCGGCGCGATTGCCATGGGCCACCCGCTTGGCATGTCCGGCGCGCGTCTGGTGCTGACGGCGGCGCATCAGCTGAAACGCACGGGCGGGCGCTACGCGCTCTGCACCATGTGCGTGGGCGTGGGCCAAGGCACCGCCATGATTATCGAACGCGTCTGAACCGGGAGGAGACCGACATGTATGCACAGATGGTAAAATCCGAGGCGACACAGGAAGACCCCGAACAGCTTGCCGCCTTTCAGGCGCGCATTGACGCGGGCGAAAAGATCGAGCCGAAGGAGTGGATGCCGGCGGGCTACCGCAAGACGCTGATCCGCCAGATCGGCCAGCACGCGCATTCCGAAATTGTGGGCCAGCTGCCCGAAGGCAACTGGATCACCCGCGCGCCGACGCTGGAGCGCAAGGCGATCCTTCTGGCGAAGGTGCAGGACGAGGCGGGCCACGGGCTTTATCTTTACTGCGCCGCCGAGACGCTGGGCGTGACCCGCGACGAGATGACGGAGATGCTGCTGGATGGGCGGATGAAATACTCCTCCATCTTCAACTACCCAACGCTGACATGGGCCGATATGGGCGCGGTGGGCTGGCTGGTAGACGGCGCTGCGATCATGAACCAGGTGCCGCTGCAACGCACGTCTTATGGCCCCTATTCCCGCGCGATGATCCGCGTCTGCAAGGAGGAATCCTTTCACCAGCGTCAAGGCTACGCCATGATGATGAAGATGGCCAATGGCACGCCCGCGCAAAAGAAAATGGCGCAGGACGCGCTGAACCGGCTGTGGTTTCCGTCCCTGATGATGTTCGGCCCGTCGGACGCGGACAGCACCCATTCCGAGCAGTCGATGAAGTGGAAGATCAAGATGAACACCAATGACGAGCTGCGTCAGAAATTCGTCGACCAGACCGTCCCGCAGGCCGAATATCTTGGCCTGACCATGCCTGACGACACGCTGAAATGGAACGAAGACAAAGCCGGCTACAACTTTGCGGAGCCCGACTGGGAGGAGTTCTTTGACGTCATCAAAGGCAACGGCCCGTGCAACACAGAGCGGCTCGCGGCGCGCAACAGAGCGTGGGACGAGGGCAAATGGGTGCGCGAGGCGATGATGGCCCATGCCCAGAAACGCAAGGCCGCAAAGGTGGCAGCGCAATGAGCACTGAGACCGGCCCTGCCCCCGAAACCCGCAAGCGTCAGGAATGGCCTTTGTGGGAGGTGTTCATCCGTGGCCAACACGGGCTGAACCACCGGCATGTGGGCTCCCTGCACGCCCCCGATGAGGAGATGGCGATCAAAAACGCCCGCGACGTCTACACCCGCCGCAACGAAGGCGTCAGCATCTGGGTCGTGGAGGCGCGCCATATCGCGGCGTCCAGCCCCTCGCAAAAAGGCCCGCTCTATGACCCGGCGGAAAGCAAGGTCTACCGCCACCCCACCTTCTTCGACATTCCCGACGACGTGGGGGCCATGTGATGGCGCAGGTGGACCAGAGCCAGCTGTTCGAATTTCTGTGCCGGATGGGCGACAACACCCTCGTGCTGGGCCACCGGGTCAGCGAATGGTGCGGCCACGCGCCTGCGCTGGAGGAAGATATCGCGCTGGCCAATATCGCGCTGGACCTGATCGGGCAGACACAGATGTGGCTGGGGCTTGCGGCCGAGGTCGAAGGCAAGGGCCGCAGCGCGGATGACCTTGCCATGCTGCGCGACGTCTGGGACTTCCGCAACGTGCTGCTGGTGGAGCAACCCAATGGCGATTTCGGCCAGAC
>CAYXIZ010000059.1:0-14198 GCA_964465485.1 uncultured Rhodobacterales bacterium
GTCCAGCTCCGCCCGCGCAATGGGCTTTCCAATGACCACACGCACGGGCTTGTCGACATGGCGCTTGAACTCATTGATCAGAAGTGCGAGCCGCAGGGTCGGATGGGCATGGCTGGCCAGTTGAAACAACCGGGAATTGCGCCCGTCAAAGTAAATCGGCACCACCGCCGCGTCGGATTTGGCAACCAGTTTGGCCGTAAAGTTGCGCCAAACGGGGTCGTAGACCGCGCCAAAGGGCTTGGCCGCCGTAGAGACAGTGCCGCCCGGAAAGATACCGATGGCGCCGCCCTTTTGCATGTAATCCAACGCAGTTTTCCGGGTTTTGAGGTTCACCGCCATGCCGTCCCGCGTCTCATCAAACGAAATAGGCAGGATCACGCGACGCAGCTCCTCAGCGCGGTCGAACACATCATTGGCAAGGATACGGAAATCGCCGCGCGTCTGGCTGAGAATATGGCCCATCATCAGCCCGTCGAGGATGCCGTAAGGGTGGTTTGCCACCGTCAGCAGCGGACCGGTCTTGGGAATGTTCTTCAAGCTGCCGCCGACAATATCGAGGGTGAGCCCGTAACGCTCCGCCATAACCTCCCAAAAATTGGCACCGATGGCGAGCTCGTCCTCATAGCCACGCGCGCGCTTGATCAGACCAATCCGCCCTGTCGCATTCTCCAAAGTCCTGATCACCGCGCGGCCCGCCTTGGTTTGCGCGGAATGCGCGTAGGTGATCTGCTTGCTAACATGCCCCATAATGTGGGTGCCTCCGCGTTCGGGTCTTCTAATTTGTAGCGTAAGGGGTCGCAGGTTGAGATGTCATTTACGTGACAACAGGTTGGCGCAGTAAAGACACATCAGCTCCATCGCAACATGCGCGCCTGCAATCGCCGTGGCCCCGGTCGTGTCATAGGGCGGTGAGACCTCGACGACGTCGCCGCCGACCATATTCATGCCTTTCAGCCCACGCAGAATGCCCAGCGCCTGAGCAGAGCTCAGCCCGCCCGAAACAGGCGTCCCGGTGCCGGGCGCAAAGGCAGGATCAAGGCAATCAATGTCAAACGTCAGGTAGGTCTGGTGATCGCCGATGATGCTTTTGATCTTCTTGGTGACGGCCTCCGTCCCGGTGGCGTGGACCTCCGGCGCGTCGATGACGTTGACGCCCATATAGTCATCGCAATGCGTCCGAATGCCCACCTGAACGGAGCGCGCGGGGTCGATCAGCCCCTCTTTGACAGCTTTATAGAACATCGTGCCATGATCCACGCGGGCCATGTCGTCATCGGGCCATGTGTCGGAATGGGCATCAAACTGCAACAGGCTGAGCGGGCCGAACTTGGCCACATAGGCGCGCAGAATGGGGAAGCTGATATAGTGATCCCCGCCAAGGCAGAGCGCGCCCGCGCCCGCGTCCAAAATGCCCGTTATATGATCTGTTAATGCTTGAGGAAAGGCCGGTATGTCTGCGTAATCAAACGCTAAATCTCCATAGTCCGCGATGCTCATATCGGTCAGCGGGTTCAGGTCCCAGCCATAGGGCGGGTCCATCGGTTGCAGGGTGGAGGCTTCCCTGATCGCGCGCGGCCCAAACCGCGTGCCGGGGCGGTGCGTCACCGCTTGGTCAAACGGCACGCCCGTGACAGCCAGATCAACGCCGGTCAGGTCCTTGCTGTAGCGTCGTCGCATAAACGACAGCGCGCCGCCAAAGGCGTTCTCGAAAGCCATCCCGCGATAGCCATCACGGGTGAACGCATCATCCACATTCGTTTCCACATCTTTCAGAGCCATGTCTCAGTCCACCTTTATCCCGTCCCGCACCAGCGCGTCTGCCACATCACGGATCGCCTTGCCAAGCGTCTGCGTCACGACATCCACCTCATCCCGCGTGATCACCAGCGGAGGCGACATCACGTTGAGATGCCCGATTGGGCGCACCATCAGCCCCATTGCCTCGCAGGCATTCGATATCCGCTTGCCGACGTCGACCTCGTCAGGCAGCAGCGTTTTGGACAGCTTATCCGCCACGTTCTCGACGCAACCGATCAGCCCTCGCCCGCGGACGCTGCCCACCAGTGGCAGATCAGACAGCGCGGCCAGTTGCTTGTGAAAATAGCGACCCATCTGCTTGGCGTGATCCAAGAGGCCCTCGCGCTCGATGATCTCGATATTCTTCAAGGCGGCGGCGCAGGCGACGGGATGGCCGGAATAGGTGAAGCCGGAGGCGTACCACCTGTCACCCTGCATGGCCTCCCAAATCTCGTCGGAAAAGAGAACAGCGCCAATGGGTTGGTAGCCGGAGCTCAACCCTTTTGCGCAGCAGATGATATCGGGCTGCACGTTGAACACGTCCTTCGACGCAAACCAATGCCCCAGCCGCCCGAAGGCCGTGACCACCTCATCGGCGATGAACAGAATGCCGTGTTTCTGGCAGACCTGCCACATCGCATGCAGATAGCCTTTGGGCGGCATGATCACGCCGCCAGAGGCCTGAATGGGCTCCGCAAAGAAGGCCGCGACTTTCTCGGTCCCGATCTCCGCAATCTTGGCCTCAAACTCCGCCACCAGATGCGCGCAGAACGCGGCCTCGTCCATACCGTCCGGCATCCGGTAAGTGTTGGGCGTGCTGACATGGTGAATGCCGTCGCTGAGATAGTGAAACTCCGGCACCTTGTCCCCCGACCGCTTGCCAATGGAGATGCTGGCGAAGGTCGCACCATGGTAGCTGTCATCGCGGGCAATCACATGGGTGCGGGCGTCTTCGCCCCGGCACCGGTGGTGGTAAATGGCCATCCGGTAGGCGCTGTCGATGGCCGTCGAGCCGCCGGTGGTGAAATGCACGTGGTTCAGGTCACCCGGCGCAATTTCGGCCAGCTTGGCGGCGAGCAGCGCTTGCGGGCCATGGGTCATGTCCACAAAGGTGTTTGAGAAAGCCAGCTTTTCGGCCTGCTCCGCAATCGCCTGCGCCATTTCGCGTCGGCCCAACCCGATATTGGTGCACCAAAGCCCGCCCACAGCATCAAGATATTTGCGCCCGTCCCGGTCCCACAGGTAGCAGCCTTCCCCGCGTTCGATGACCAGCGGGGCCTGCGCCTTGAAGCTGTCGAAATGGGTCCAAGGATGCAGCGCATGTGCTTGATCCAAAGCGGCAATGTCGTTTTTCAGGTCTGGTGTCATAAGGCACACTCCCCCAGCTTTTCGTGCAATGCAAGGCTTGCGCAGCGGGGCCGGTGCGGGCATGAAGCGGGGCATGTCTGTTAGCGATCTGAAACGTGATTTTATTGATGCGATGAGCACTGTGGTCTCTACGGTCACCATCGTGACAACCGATGGTCCTGCGGGCAGTGCGGGCGCGACCGTGTCGGCCATGTCCAGTGTGTCTGCCGATGGCGAGGCCCCGACCCTGCTGGTCTGCCTGCATCACGAGGCCCGCGCGACGGCGGCCATTCTGGAAAACGGCTGTTTCTGCGTCAACGCGCTGCAAAGCCAGCAACAAGACATCGCCAATGTCTTCGCCAGCCGCACGGCGGCGGAGGGCAGCGACAAGTTTCAGGCGGGCGCGTTCACCACATTGATCACAGGGGCTCCGTCTTTGGCCAGCGCGCTGTCGTCTTTCGATTGCAGCCTGCAAAGCCATGAGCGGATCGGCACACATCACGTGATGATTGGTGCCGTGCGCGCCGTGCGCCACGCAGAGGGCTCGCCGCTCTTGTACGGCAACCGCGCCTACCGCGATCTGGCATGAGCTCGGCGGACCGTCTTTCTGCGCAAATGGCCTTCTTGAACGAGGCCGACAAGCTGAAATCCGTTATGCGCGCAACCACTTTGCTCGACGCATCGCGGCGCGAAAACTCCGGCGAACATTCCTGGCATATCGCGCTTTACGCCATGATCCTGGCCGAGCATGCCAACCGCCCGGTCCAGATTGACCGCGTCATCAAGATGCTGCTGATCCACGACCTTGTGGAGATCGACGCGGGCGACCACCCTATTCACGGCGATCACGACACCTCCGCCCAAGAACAGATCGAGCAAGCGGCGGCGGATCGTATCTTTGGCCTCTTGCCCGACAATCAGGCGCGGGAATTCCGCGCGCTCTGGGAGGAATTTGAAGCGGCCGAGACTGACGACGCAATATTCGCCAAATCCGTGGACCGGGTGCAGCCGGTCATTGCCAATCTCGAAAGCGGCGGCGGCACGTGGACCGAATATAACGTAACGCCAGAGCAGCTGGAGGCCCGTGTGGGCTCAAAAGTGCGCAAAGGCGCGCCTGCGCTTTGGGCGCATCTGAAAGCGCGGATAGACGCGTGGTTCGCGCTGCCGTAATACTCCATTAGCCAACAGACCAAACACCGGAGACATCATGTCCAAGATCAAGGTAGAAAACCCCATCGTCGAGCTGGACGGTGACGAGATGACCCGCATCATGTGGGACTTCATCAAGCAAAAACTGGTGCTGCCCTATCTCGATCTCGACCTGCTCTATTACGACCTCGGCATGGAGGTCCGTGACGAGACCAACGACCAGATCACCATCGACGCGGCCGAAAAGATCAAGGAGATCGGCGTCGGCGTGAAGTGTGCCACGATCACGCCCGATGAGGCCCGCGTTGAAGAGTTCGGCCTCAAGGAGATGTGGCGCTCCCCCAATGGCACGATCCGCAATATCCTCGGCGGTGTGGTCTTCCGCGCGCCGATTATCTGCAAAAACGTGCCCCGGCTTGTGCCCGGCTGGACCGACCCGATTGTCATCGGGCGACACGCCTTTGGTGATCAGTATAAGGCCACCGATTTCCTGATGCCCGGCCCCGGTACGCTGTCTATGAAATTCGTGGGCGAGGACGGCGAGGTTATCGAGCGCGAGGTGTTCAAATCCCCCGCCGCCGGTGTCGCGATGGGCATGTATAACCTCGACGACTCGATCCGCGATTTCGCGCGCGCGTCGTTCAATTACGGGTTGAACCTTGGCTGGCCGGTTTACCTGTCGACCAAGAACACCATCCTGAAAGCCTATGACGGGCGGTTCAAAGACCTGTTTCAGGAAATCTTTGACGCCGAATTCAAAGACCAGTTCGACAAAGCCGAGATCTGGTACGAACACCGTTTGATCGACGATATGGTGGCCTCCGCCATGAAATGGTCCGGCAAGTTTGTCTGGGCCTGCAAAAACTACGATGGCGACGTGCAGTCTGACACGGTGGCGCAGGGCTTTGGCTCACTGGGGCTGATGACCTCCCAACTGATGACGCCCGACGGCAAGATCGTGGAGGCCGAGGCCGCCCACGGCACTGTGACACGCCATTACCGCCAGCACCAGAATGGCGAGGCGACGTCCACGAACTCCATCGCGTCGATTTACGCATGGACGGGTGCGATGAAGCACCGTGCCAAGCTCGACGACAACGCGCAGTTGGCTAAGTTTGCGAACACCTTGGAAAAGGTCGTGGTCGACACGGTGGAAAGCGGCTTCATGACCAAAGACCTCGCGTTGCTGGTCGGGCCCGATCAGGCGTGGCTGACCACCGAAGGTTTCCTTGAAAAGATCGACGAGAACCTGAACAAGGCCATGTGAGCGATGCCCATCCACTATATTTACCTCTTCTTCGCCGTGCTGGCCGAAACCATCGGCACCTCGGCGTTGCAGGCTAGCCAGCAGTTCACCCGGCTTTGGCCGTCGCTGTTGGTGGTAGGGTCTTACGCGATTTCCTTCTACCTGCTGGCGTTGACGCTGAAATACATGCCCGTGGGGATCATGTATGCGATTTGGTCGGGGCTGGGCATCGTGTTGATCGCCGGCATCGGGTTCTTCTATTTTGGCCAGAAACTGGACACGCCCGCCTTTATCGGTCTGGCAATGATCATCGGCGGGATTGTGATCATCCATCTGTTCTCCAAATCCTCCATCCATTGAGACTCTGCGCCATATTGCTGGCTGCGGGTGCCAGCACGCGGATGCGCGGGGTGGACAAGCTGACCAAACCCTTGCGCGGCCAGCCATTGCTGCGCGACCGCGTGATGATGCTGACGCAAAGCCAGGTCTCTCGCGTTTTGGTTGTCGTGCCAACCGAGGCACCCGCGCGCCGAGAGGCGCTTGCGGGGCTCGATGTTCAAACCGTCCTGAACGCCGATGCCGCCAGCGGCATGGCCTCTTCGATCAAGGCGGGGATCAGAGCTGTGCCCCCTGACTGTGATGCCGCCCTGATCATGCCCGCTGACATGCCGGATATTGAGGCCACGGATATCGACGCGCTTTGCGCCGCGTTCATAAAGAACCCAGGCCAGATCTTGCGCGCAGCCGCAGGTGAGACGCCCGGCAGCCCGGTGATTTTCCCCCGCGCCCATTTCAAGGACCTGCTGCGGCTAGATGGCGACCAGTCTGGCCGGGCGGTGCTCAAGACCGCCTCCAATGTGATCCTTCACCCGTTGAAAGGTGACCGCGCGACATTCGATCTGGACACCCCGGAGGCTTGGGCCCTTTGGCACCAGCGCCAAAACTAAAAAAGCCGCCCCCGAAGGGACGGCTTTCACTCGTTTGATCTGGACGGGCCTTCACCCCGGACGCCCAGATCAGAGCTGCATTATCTAAACAACATCCGTGCTTCGCGTTTTTTCAGCGTCAGGCGGGCCGCAGAATAAGCCTCGCGGCCCTTCTTGCCTTGCAGCTCAGGGAAGAGCTCAAAGATTTCATTGCGCTGCGCGTTGCCGATGCCTTTCAGCGAATAATCACCCGGCTGGAAGCTTTCGGACCACGCGCCGTTGGACAGAACCACTTCGTGGCTGTCGAACATGAAGTGAATATAGGTCGTGCCCATCGAGTTGATGTTCTGGATGCCCTCAGACGGGTTCACCAGATGTTTGGCCGAGACCAGCACTTCGTTTTGCTCGAAATACAGCGCCACACGGTCGGTATTGACCAGGATCCGGTGGTTCGGGCTGACCAGCATGTCGCGCTCCGGCAGGCCGTGGCCCAGCGCGCCGCGTTGGATCAGGACGGGCTGCAAATGCGGGTTGGCTTGCAACGTGCGGCCCTCCATGCGTTTGGCGCCGATCCAGCGGATCTCTTGGATGCCGTTGTCGCGTGTGATGATCTTGTCGCCCACTTGCAGGTCTTCGACCAGCATTTCGCCGCGGGGAGTTGCTATAGATGTTCCAGGGGTAAAGCAGGGCACGATGTTTTCTATCTCCGTGTAGTCCAGGGTACTGATTACGTCACTCGTGGAGGCATCCAGAAATTCGACCGTACCTGAGGTCGAATTGCCGTCGGCATCCGTTACTTGGTTAACAATGCGGAACGGTCCGCTGCCGGTCAGGTCCAGCGTATCTTGGTCATCACCGGCAGAGCCGCCGTCGATGAAATCTCCATTGCCATCTGCGGCTGAGGCCACGATGAACATGTCGGCACCTGCGCCGCCGCTTTGGGTGTCTGCACCCTGCCCGCCGATCAGGATGTCGTCGCCACCCTCGCCAAAAAGAACATCATCGCCCGCGCCGCCCAGCAGACGGTCATCACCATCCGCGCCGGTATCTGCCCCATTCGGGGCCGTGAAGAATATGTCCGTGACGTTGATCCCGCTATTATTGGGCCCGTCCTGGCTGTGGATCAGCTCAATGCGGCCCACCGGACCTACAATGCTGACCAGCAGCGAATAATCCTCAGCCGTATCGGGCGCGTAGCCGCCCTCACTGTCGGCTGTGTCCTCGCCCGGCACGCTGTCTTCATCGCTGAGCAGAATGGAATTGCCCGCGCTGAGCGTGACCTCGATCGGCGCGCCTTCCGCGTCAAAAGCCCGGATCGTCACCACGCCGTCGCCGTCAATATCGTTGATGCGGAAGGAGACGTCCTGCACCGCTTGCGAGAAGCGAATTGCATAGGAAGCGTCATTGCTGACGCCATTTGTGACAGAATAAAGCGAGCTGTTGGCGCTGACCGCCTCATCGCCCGCGTCAATGTCGGAGACATTCTGCGCGTCGGCCTCAAACTCGGTGACGACGCCAGTATCCTGGCCCAGCGTCTCGAAGGAGACCTCGACGCTGCCGGTGTTTTGGGTAAACCCTGCGCCAATCTGATCGGCATTGTCGGACCAGTTCAGGCTTTCGCGCGCGCCGCTTGGCAGATTGCTGTCGCCGTAAAGCACATCATCGCCGCTGCCGCCCTCGACAAGGTCATTGCCAGAGCCCGCAAAGACCGTGTCATTGCCAGCACCCGCGCGGATGATATCATCCCCGCCCAAAGCGTCGACGCTGTCGTCGTCCTTGCCCGCACCGGGCAGGATCTGGTCATCGGCGTCGATCAAATCGCCTTCGGGGTCGCCCAGAAAACCTGCGTCGATCACCTCGGACGCGTTGCTGCCTTCCACGATCCCGTCGCCTGTTTGAACTGGCACAATTGTCGTGCCGTCCACGCTTTGATTGGCGAACCAACCGCTGAACTGCGTCCCCGTGGGGGCGATCAGCTCAATGGCGGAGATCTCGAGATCATCGAGCGTGCCGCCGTTCAGGAGGTCGGAGACAAACACGTCCCCATTGGTGGCCTGAACCACCAGCGCTTCTACCTCCATGGAGGTGCCATCGCTAAGCGTGACTTGAGCGATAAAACGCATCGCCGCGTCACTGGTGGCCGTTACCGCTTGGCCGTTCAGCTCATAGCTGAACCGGTCATAGGTGCCGGCCCGGTCATCATCCGCAATCGCCCCATCATGCCCGGCATCCCGAGTGGTCACGGCCACAACTTGCAGCCCCGACGCCTCAATGCGTTGGCCCGACAACAGGTCGGCCCGTTCCGCATTGAAATCCGTTTCGGTGACATCCGTACTGTCGAATGTCCCGATATAGATCATGTTGATATGGGTGAAAGCGGTCATCTTCTTTACTTACGCTCTGCCTCACATGCCTTGGCAGGCGAGGTAGAATGAAACTCGTTACGGTACAGGTTCAAACAAGTGAGGCCAACGCTCAACAAAGCCCCAAACAAAAGGGCATCCAACACAACACTGATTACAACACTAGACATTGGCGTGGTCCTCACTCGTTTACAGACCTGAAGAGGATCGGACCGAAACCAATGCAGCGGACGCTCAAAGACGCGGTCAAATAGTGATGTGGGACGCCGGTACGTTCCGGCCAATATGTGGGCTGCTCATCCGAAAAACACGGACCGGCAAAGCCAGATCCACGGACGGTCATACACACAAATCTTCCCACATCCCCTCAGATGCGTTTTTGTGCGGCCGCCCCCGTGGCCTCAAGTTCTCACCTCCAGCAGGTGTGACACTTGGCTACCGAATGGCCGGGGCCAAACAAAGCAAAAAATGGCCGAAAGGTGTTTGGATGACCGAAAATTGCCGCAATTGAACCCCGCGACCGAACCAAATGTCACAGTCTGAATCGGCCCGTTTTTCGTGAACACCCCCCGACGCGCGGCTTTGCGCCGAAGCCAATTGTTTCGCAGTGACATGCGCTAAACTTCAAATTTTAGACGATTTTTTCTCGATTGTTCTCGGCGCAGCGTGTGGGTGCTGCTTTGAACGTGGGCTTCACGGACCCGTGAGGCGGAGATCCGCCAAGGCGAAATGATCGGCAAAAATCAGCCGTCAAAAAAATTTCTGGCCCCACTTCACAGATCGCAACAATCTCAAAACGGCCTTCTGATTGTTGCGAGACAGGTGATTAAACCGGGAAATGGAGCCTCTCGGAGGGTATGTGATTCCTCCGTGTGATTCCCTCATTCTACGCCAATCTGGCGTCAATTCTTCGAAAACCCGAGCAATTGTCGCCATTTGCGAAACTCTGCCCCAAAAAAGACCTAACCCCTGTTACGCCGCCTTTGGCTTGACGCGCTTGCACCGGCGAAAACGCGGATTGCGCTCATTTGCAGCATCCAAGGGGTTGTGCGTGTTTTCTCATGGCGTAAAAGAACAGCGTCGCCCGAGTGATGGAATGGTAGACATGGCAGATTCAAAATCTGCTGCCGCAAGGCGTGCCGGTTCAAGTCCGGCCTCGGGTACCATTTTCAACGAACAATCAGGCTGCCTGCCGGCCACGGGTCTGCGTTTAGCCAAGCGCCAAACCGCCCCGCATCGCGCAAGGCGGTGGCGATCATGCTTTCACTTGGTCAAAGCCCGTTTCACTCAAAGCTGGCGCGCGCTGAACGTGTCGCAGCTCTGAATGGTTGGGTTCTCATAGCCCCGCGCAAACCAGCGTTGCCGCTGCTCTGACGTACCATGCGTGAACGTATGCGGGTTCGGGCGGCGGCCTGCGTTGCGTTGCAACGTGTCATCTCCGATCTGCTTGGCCGCGTTGATGGCCTCTTGCAGGTCGCCCGTTTCGAGCGAGTTGAACCGCGCCTGCGCGTAGCGCGCCCAGATGCCGGAGAAGCAATCCGCCTGCAATTCAATACGCACGGAGATGGCGTTGGACTGCTCCATCGAGCTGGTGCGCCGGATCTGGTTGGCCTGACCCAGAATGCCCAGCTCGTTCTGCACATGATGCGCGATCTCATGGGCGACAACATAGGCGGCCGCAAAATCACCGCCCGCGCCCATGCGCCGTTCCAACGTCACGAAGAAGTCCGTATCGAGATAGGCTTTCTTATCCGCCGGGCAATAAAACGGCCCCGAGGCGCCATTGGCCCCGCCGCATGGGCTTTGCGTGGCGCCTTTGAACAGCACGAGCGTTGCCGGATTGTAGGCCTCGCCCACCTGTTCACGGAAAATCTCCGCCCAGACCTCTTCGGTGTCGGCCAGCACCACAGAGACGAACTCGCCCGCGGCCTGATCTTGCGGCGTGATCTCCTGGCTGACGGTTTGCTGCGAGGGTCCGCCCCCGCCTTGCAACAGCGGAGAGACGTCGATCCCAAGGAAATACCCGATCACCAGCACGGCCACCATGCCCAGCCCGCCGATGCCGCCGGTCTTGCCGACAGAGCGTCTGCCCCGGCGGTCCTCCACATTCCGACTTGTCCGCCTACCCCGCCACTGCATATACCACTCCCATATCTTGACGCGGCCAGACTAGCCACGTGCGGAATTGTTAGAAAGTGGAAACAGGCCTCTCAGATGATAAAGCGTCTCTATAGCTGGACAATGTCGCTCTCCGCCCACCCGAACGCGCTGTGGGCGCTGGCGTTCATTTCCTTCATCGAAAGCTCGGTTTTTCCGATACCGCCTGATTTGCTGATGATCCCGATGATCATCGCACGGCCCAACCGGGCCTTTTTGATCGCGGGCGTCTGCCTGACGGCCTCGGTGCTGGGGGGCCTCTTGGGCTACGCCATCGGCGCGCTGGCCTTTGACTGGCTGGGGCAACCCATCCTTGAGGCGCTTGGCAAAGGCGACCGCATCGCCGAATTCAACGTCCGCTTCAACGATCTTGGCTTCTGGGCCGTCCTCGTGGCGGGCATCACGCCCTTCCCTTATAAGGTCATCACCATCATGTCGGGCTGGACCGGCATGCCGCTGGCCACATTTGTGGTGACGTCGATCATCGCGCGCGGGCTGCGCTTTTTCATCATCGCCGGGCTGCTGTGGAAGTATGGCGCGCCCATTCAGGAGTTTATCGAAAGGCGGTTGGGGCTGGTCTTCACCGTGCTTGTGGTCTTGCTAATTGGTGGGTTTTACGCTGTAAAGTTTCTATGACCCGCACCCGCATAGCTTCAGCTGCCGCTGCGTGCTCGGCTCTGTTATTGTGCGGAGCCTTCATCTTTCAGGCGCTCGGCTACCCTCCTTGCAAACTCTGCCTCTGGCAGCGCTGGCCGCATGTCATCGCCGTGGCCTGCGGCTTTGGCTATATATGGCTGCACAAACGCCCCTTCCTGTGGGCCGGGGCCGCCGCCACGCTGACCACGGCCGCAATTGGGCTCTATCATGTGGGCGTGGAGCAAACATGGTGGGAGGGGCCGTCGAGCTGCTCATCGGGCGGCGTTGGCGGGCTCAGCGTCGACGAGCTGCTGGAGCAAATCCTTGCCGCCCCGGTGGTGCGCTGCGACGAGATCGCATGGCAGTTCATCGGCATCTCCATGGCCGGTTGGAACGCCATCTTCTCGCTGGCGCTGGCCGCGTGCTGGTTTGGGGCTGCGGTGTCGCGCCGCCGCATCGTATAAGCGCCTCGCAAAGCGGCACCACCACCTGTCCCCATTGCCCCTATATGCTGTATGCGCTATAGGTAGAGACACCTAATGCACGGCAAAAGAACAAGAACGGATGCAACGTGAACGACACGCCGGAAACCCCTGAAAACGAAGACGAAATGCCTCCTGAGCGGATGGTTCATGACGGGCCGCAGGTCTCCATCACGCATGAGATGAAGACCTCCTTCCTCGACTACGCCATGTCGGTGATCATTTCGCGCGCCATTCCTGACCTGCGCGACGGGCTAAAACCGGTGCATAGGCGCATCCTTTTCGCGATGCATGAGACCGGCAACACGTTCGACAAATCCTACCGCAAATCCGCCCGTCCGGTGGGCGACGTCATGGGGCAATACCACCCGCATGGCGATGGCGCGATCTATGATGCGCTGGTGCGCATGGCGCAGGATTTCTCCATGTCGCTGCCGCTTCTCGATGGTCAGGGCAATTTCGGCTCCATGGACGGCGACAACCCAGCCGCCATGCGCTACACCGAGGTCCGCATGGACAAGCCCGCGGGCTTCATCCTTGCCGATATCGACAAGGACACGGTCGATTTTCAGGACAATTACGACGGCAAACAGCAAGAGCCGACCGTGCTGCCGTCACGCTTTCCCAACATGCTGGTCAATGGCGCGGGCGGGATTGCTGTCGGCATGGCCACCAACATTCCGCCGCATAATCTGGGCGAGGTTGTTGATGCCACGCTGGCCTTGATCGAGAGCCCGGATCTCAGCTCCGAGGACCTGATCGAATATGTGCCGGCCCCTGATTTTCCAACCGGCGGTATCATTCTGGGCCGCGCCGGGGCGCGCAAAGCCTATACGGAGTCGCGCGGCTCCGTCATCGTGCGCTGCAAAACCCATATCGAGGAGCTGCGCAAAGACCGCTGGGCTATCGTTATCGACGAGATCCCCTATCAGGTGAACAAGGCCACGATGATCGAGCGGATCGCGGAGGCCGCGCGGGACAAGAAGATTGAAGGCATCAGCCATGTGCAGGACGAATCCGACCGCGTCGGCGTGCGTGTGGTGATCGAGCTGAAACGCGACGCCACGGCGGAGGTGGTGTTGAACCAGCTTTTCCGCTTCACGCCGATGCAGACCTATTTCTCCTGCAACATGCTGGCGCTGAATGGCGGCAAGCCCGAACAGCTGACGCTGCGCTCGTTCCTCACCAACTTCATCTCCTTCCGGGAGGAGGTCGTCGCACGGCGCACCGCCTATGAGCTGCGCAAGGCGCGTGAACGCTCGCACATCCTGTGCGGTCTGGCCGTCGCCGTCACCAATATTGACGAGGTCGTCGCCACGATCCGTTCCTCCGCGGATGCCGCTGAGGCGCGTTCGCGCCTGATGACCCGCGCCTGGCCCGCCGCCGACATTGCCGATTACATCAAGCTGATTGATGACCCGACCCATACGGTCAACGAGGACGGCACCTATAACCTGTCCGAGATGCAGGCCCGCGCCATTTTGGACCTGCGCCTGCAGCGCCTGACCCAAATCGGCGTCAAGGAAGTCACTGACGAGCTGGAAGCTTTGGCCGGTAAGATCAAGGAATATCTCGATATTCTGCGTTCGCGAGACCGGATCATGGAGATCATCTCCAGTGAGCTGAAAGAAGTCCGCGAGATGTTCGCCGTCCCACGCCGCTCCGAAATCGTGGACTGGTCCGGCGACATGGAAGACGAAGATCTGATCGAAAAAGAAGACGTCGTCGTCACCATCACGCAATCGGGCTGGATCAAGCGCACGCCTCTGGCTGACTTCCGCGCGCAGCGTCGCGGCGGCAAGGGCCTGTCAGGCATGGCCACCAAGGAAGATGACGTGGTCACCACGCTTTTCGTGGCCAACACCCATACCCAGTTGCTGTTCTTCACCACGGACGGCATGGCCTATAAGCTTAAAACATGGCGCTTGCCGCAAGGCGGGCGGACCGCCAAGGGCAAGGCGATTGTGAACATCCTGCCCATTCCGACCGGCGTGTCGATTGCCGCCATTATGCCCGTGGACCGTGACGAGGAAGACTGGGGCGATTTGCAGATCGTCTTTGCCACCACGGCAGGCGACGTGCGGCGCAACGCGCT
>CAYXIZ010000060.1:0-13944 GCA_964465485.1 uncultured Rhodobacterales bacterium
ATGGAGGCGAGTACGAGAATCGAACTCGTGTACACGGATTTGCAATCCGCTGCGTCACCACTCCGCCAACTCGCCTCTATGGTGCTGGATTTCTCTATCGCAGCGGGTTTTGCGGCGCAAGGGCGCAAAAGGGTGGATCGCTGTTGTCGCAGACCGCATTCTGTGGCAAACGGGATTTAACTGAAACTAGACTGATGAGTTTAGTCCTATGACCGACTTCGCCGCCAACCGGACAATGATGGTCGACACGCAGGTGCGCCCGTCTGATGTGACCAAATTTCCGATCATCGACGCGCTTTTGACCGTGCAGCGCGAAGCCTTTGTGCCGCAGTCGCGCCGCGAGGTTGCCTATGCGGATGTCAACATCTCGCTGGGCGCAGGCCGGGTGATCTTTGAGCCGCGCACGCTGGCCAAGATGCTTGATGCAATGAGCATTGAGCAAAGCGACATGGTGCTCTGCGTGGGCGCTGGTCTGGGCTACAGCGCCGCCGTGCTGTCGCGCATGTCCGAGGCCGTGGTCGCCGTTGAGCAAAACAGTGATCTGGCGCGGGATGCCGAAGCCATTCTGGCGGAACAGGGCGCCGACAATGTCGTCATCATCGAGGGCGAGCTGTCCGCAGGTGCGGCCAAGCACGGGCCTTACGACGCCATCATCATCGAAGGCGGCGTGGAGAACGTGCCCACGTCTTTGACCGACCAGCTCAAGGATGGCGGGCGGATTGGCGCTGTGTTCATGCGCGATGGTTTGGGGGAATGCCGGATCGGCCATAAGGCGGGCGCGCATGTCAATTGGCGGCTGGCCTTCAACGCAAGCGCGCCGGTCCTGCCCGGTTTCGAAGCCGAAGCGACTTTTTCTTTGTAACCCCGTTTGAGAAGGCATGACCTGATGATCTTGAGACGCCTGCGCAGGTCAGCCCGCTCCATCGCCCTGTGCGGGCTTGTGTTGGCCAGCCCGATATCGGCCAGCGCCGCCTCCTTGCAGGACGCGTTGGTCGCGGCCTATCTGAATTCGAACCTTCTTGAGCAAAACCGCGCCTTGCTGCGCGCCAGTGACGAGGACGTGGCCGTCGCGTTTTCTGCGCTGCGCCCGCAAATCAACGGCAGCGCCACGGCCAATTACAGCGATCAGGCCACCGGGTTCGGCGGCGGGGAGCTGGTCTCGTCAATCAACCTCGGGCTGGATCTTTTGCTCTATGACGGCGGCAACACGCGTCTGGGCGTCGAGGCCGCCAAGGAGACCGTTCTGGCCGCGCGCGCGCAGCTTGTGAGCCTTGAGCAGCAGGTGCTTTTGGATGCGATCAACGCCTATCTGTCGGTACAGCGTGACACCCGCACCGTGTCTTTGCAGGAAGGTAACCTGCGGCTGATCACTCAGGAGCTGCGCGCCGCCCGCGACCGGTTCGAGGTGGGCGAAGTCACCCGCACCGACGTGGCCCAGGCCGAAGCGCGTTTGGCGGAGGCCCGTGGCGCAGTGGCCGAGGCGCAAGGCGCTCTGGCGATCTCGCGGGAGCTTTACGTGGCCACCGTCGGCCAAAAGCCCGGCACGCTGGAAGCAATCGGCTCCCTGCCCGCGCTGCCCGATACCGTGGCACAAGCCCGCAAGCTGGCCGAGCAGAACCAACCCAGCATTGATCAGGCCCAGCACCAGATTTCTGCCAACGAGCTGAATGCCGCCCGCGCGCAGGCCGCCATGCGGCCGAACATTCGGCTCAACGCCACGGCGGGGCATAATTCGCGGATCGACAATAACGCGTCCATCGGGTTGCAACTCAACGTGCCGATCTATCAGGGCGGGCAGCTCAAAGCGCTGGAACGCCGCGCTTTCGCACAGGTGCATGCGTCACGCGCAAACCTCAATCAAGTGGTGCTTCAGGTGCGCCAATCCGTGTCGGACAGCTGGTCCCAGCTGGCTGTTGCCAACGCACAATTGCAGACCTCCGAGCGCCAGATCAGCGCCGCGGAAGTGGCCTTTGAAGGCGTCCGCGAAGAGGCCAGACTTGGCGCACGCACCACGCTTGATGTGCTCGACGCCGAGCAAGCGCTGCTGGATGCGCGCACCAACCGCGTGGTCTTTGAAACGCAGGTTTTTGCGGCGGCCTATCAGCTGATCTCCTCCATGGGGCTGCTGACCGTGACCGAACTGCGCCTCCCGGTACAGCAATATGATCCGAATGAGTATTTCGACGCCGTGAAACAAGCACCCGTGCAGCGCAGCAAGCAGGGCCAGAAACTGGACCGCATTCTGGGCCGCTACCAAAAGTAATTTCAATTTGATCCGTCCGTTGCCAGAGCTTATGGCAGCGGTTATTCTGCGTTCAACTTATAGAGGCTGAGCATGTCCGATCCCGTTGCCAAAGATGTAGAAGACGTTCTGTCGTCGATTCGCCGGTTGGTGTCTGACACGGGCCCGGAGGCTGCGCCTCGTGTAACCCAAAAAGCGGCGCCGGAACCCGACCTGCGCGACGCGCTGATCCTAACCTCCGCACTGCGCGTGAAGGAGGAAGATGAAGCGGCGTTGCAGGAAGACGCCTCGCGCGACGCAGTGCCCCCTTACGAAGTCGCAACAGATGAAGGCGAAACGCTGGCCGAGGCGCTAGATCGCATTGAAGGCGAGCTTGCCACCGAAGGTGAAGCAGCCGGGCAAGACGTAGCGCCAGATGACGAATATGTCTCGGATGCTGTGTCCGATGACCTGCCTGAAGGGATGGCCGAAGACCCGGACGTGCTTTCAGACGGCAGCGATTTGGGCCAGAGCGATTTGGTCTCGGGTGATCCCGCCCCAAGTGATTTAGCCTCCGGCGATTTGACCCGGAGCGATTTGGGAAGCTTGCGGCAGGCTGTCAGTGGCGCATTTATCGGGGAGCCGGTGATGCCCGCCGTGGTCCATACGACGCAGAATGTGAAGAAGGCGGCGGATGTGTCATCCGCGATTGAAACGACCAAGAATTGGGGCGCGCGCGCACCGGAAGACTATTACGAAGACGAAGAACTCCTCGCGTCTGACCTGCCCGCTGCTGATCTGTCTGAATGGACCGACGACGACGTCGCGGAAGACACTGCAGACGTTGCGGAGACTGATATTCCGGCGACTGACATAACAGAGACTAAGGTGCAGGTCGCCGGGGCCGATGATGCCGAAGGCGAAAGCGAGGACGTTCACGCGTTCCGGGAAGACGCTCCAGAGCAGGGCGAAGATTGGACTGACGCGGTCGAGCCTGAGACCGCTGAGGATGCTGTCTCAGAAGAGCTGGAAGACGAGGGCGCAGAGCATGCTGACCTTGCTGACACTGAAATCGACACTGACGCGCCTGATACGGAGGCGTTGATCGAGGATGACGCTGATACCGCAGCTGCGACAGAAGCTGGCGATATAAGCGACGAGTATGAGTGGGATGAAGAGCGCGAAGAGGGTGAAGACCCGGTAAATATCGCAACCTTCCGCCACACCCCGGTTGATACAGCACAGCGCATTGACCCATTACCGCTTGTTGCTGAGGGCGCAGCGGTGGTAGATGATAAGACAAGCGAAGACGCCGCCGCTGACACGGCGCAGCTCGCGAGGAGTGAGGAAGCGCCCACCGAAGCCAGCGACACGGCAGCTCAGGCCCCAGAGCCCAAACCCACTGGTCTCGGCGATATTGACGAAACTGTTCTCGACGAGGAAACCCTGCGGGAATTGGTCTCCGACATTGTCCGAAAAGAGCTGACAGGCGAGCTTGGCGAGCGGATCACCCGCAATGTGCGCAAACTTGTGCGCCGCGAAATTCACCGCGCCTTGGCGACCCGCGAGTTCGACTAGGCGCTTAGCCCTGCTGCGCAATCGCAAACAGCGCGTCGATATCAGCATGCTCTTCGAGATGATCGGCCAGGGCGTCTAAAGCCGCCTCAACTGACGCGCCATAATCCGAGACGGTCGAGCGCCCTCCGAGCTGCCGCAAGAACCGCGCCCGAAATGCGTCCGCCCCAAACAGCCCGTGCAGGTAACAGCCCTGAATTTTGTGATCTGCTGACGCGGCCCCGTGGGTCTGGCCATTGATCTCCAGCCAGGCACGTTCGCAATCGGGGCCGGCCGTCTCTCCGATATGGATCTCATAGCCCGCGACCTCGGTGCCATCCTCCAGCACGCTGCCTGTGACCTCCACCACATGCTTTTTCGGCGTCATCACGGTGGAGACGTCCAGCACCCCCAAACCGTCAACTGTTTGAGGCGGCCCCTCAATGCCCTCAGGGTCAGCAATCTCTTTGCCCAGCATCTGGAACCCGCCGCAAATGCCCAGCACATGCCCCCCGCGCCGGATATGGGCAGCAAGGTCGATGTCCCACCCTTGCCGCCTGAAATACGCAAGGTCGGCGATGGTCGATTTCGACCCCGGAATGAGCACCAGATCGGCGTCGCCGGGCAAAGGCTGGCCGGCCTCGATGATCTCCACCGACACGCCCGGCTCCTGGCTGAGAGGGTCGAGATCGTCGAAATTGGCAATCCGCGACAGGCGTGGTACGGCAATCTTCACGCCTGACCCGTGTGAGGAGCGGATGTCCATAATGTCCTCGGCGGGCAGTTTCCAAGCGTCGTCGAACCACGGCAACACCCCCAGATCGGCCCATCCGGTGCGCGAGGCCACCTCGACCCGCCCGCCGTCAAACAGCGACACGTCGCCGCGAAACTTGTTGACCATGAAGCCCTTGATTCGGTCGCGATCAGGCGCGGGCAGAACCGCATGCGTGCCCACCAACTGCGCGATCACCCCGCCCCGATCAATGTCGCCGACCAGAACCACCGGGGCGTGGGCGGCCTCCGCAAAGCCCATATTGGCAATGTCGCCTGCGCGCAGATTGATCTCAGCCGGGCTGCCCGCGCCCTCGATGATCACGAGATCGGCCTCTTGCTGAAGGCGACGAAAGCTTTCGACGGTGCGGGCCAGCAGGTCCGGTTTCAGCTTCGCGTAATCCCGCGCTTTCACTGTGGCAAAACGCTTGCCCTGCAAGATCACCTGCGCCCCCACCTCGGACTCAGGCTTCAACAAGACCGGGTTCATGTCGATCACCGCGGGCACGCCGCAGGCCAGTGCTTGCAATGCCTGCGCACGGCCAATTTCACCGCCATCGGCGGTCACGGCGGCATTGTTGGACATGTTTTGCGGCTTGAACGGGCGCAGGCGCAGACCTTTGCGCGCAAAGACCCGGCACAGCCCGGCGACGATCATGGACTTGCCGACATTCGAGCCCGCGCCTTGGATCATGATTGCCTTGGTCATCGCCTGCCTCTCCTGCTAGGGTTTTGGGGTGGCAATAAGCGCGGCCAAAGTAAAGGGCGAAACCCACCAGATGAACACTCCCGCCCACCTGATTTTCGGGGCCGCGGCCTTTGCCAAACCGGGCCAGACCGCCGTGACCATGGGGGCATTGGCAGGGGCTTTGGCACCAGATCTGTCGCTCTACCTGTTGGCCGGATGGCAGCTTGTTATCCTCGGCACCGACCCGCAGATCGTGTTCCGGGTGATGTATTATTCGGAAGCCTGGCAGGCCATTTTTGCCCTAGATAACTCGTTCTTTGTCTGGGGCGGGCTCTTAGGCCTCGCCCTCATGGCCAAGCACCCCGTCTTGGTCGCATTTGCGGGTGCGGGTTTGCTGCATCTGGCGCTGGATTTTCCGCTGCACAATGATGACGCGCGGGCGCATTTCTGGCCTGTGACCGATTGGCGCTTCATCAGCCCCGTCAGCTATTGGGACCCGCGCCACTATGGCGGCATCGTCGGCCCCATCGAGATGGCGGCGAGCCTGCTTTGTCTTGGCGTTTTGTGGCGGCGGTTCAAGACCGTGCCGCCACGGGTCATCATGGCACTGGCCGCGCTGCTGCAAGTCGCGCCGTTCATCGTCTGGGCCTTTGTGTTCGGGGCTTAAAACAGCTCTTCCTTGACGGCTTCCATCACCACATGGGTCGAGGTGTTCGCGACATGGGGCAGGGCGGAAATCTGTTCGCCCAGAATGCGTCGGTAGGAGCCCATATCCTTGGTCCGCACCTTCAGCAAATAGTCGAACCGGGAGGCCACCATATGGCATTCCTCAATCTCGGGCACGGCGCGGGCTGCGGTGTTGAAGGCGCTCAGCGCCGCCTCGCGCGTGTCGTCCAGCTTGACCTCGACAAAGGCGATGTGATCGAGCCCCAGCTTCACCGGGTCCAACAGCGCGCGGTATCCGGTGATGACGCCGGCTTCTTCCAACCTTCTGACGCGAGCCTGCGTGGGCGTGTTGGACAGGTTGATCCGGCTGGCCAATTCGGTGATCGGAATCCGGCCATGCGCGGAGAGCTCCCGCAGGATCGCGCGGTCGTAGTCGTCCAAAGATTTATCCATATTTTCTATCCAGCGCTCATCTGATAGTGAATTTCGCTATCCTTTGCATGGAATTGGTAAGTAAGTCATACAAAATCCGGTATAGTTGGGAGATATACGATCCAAAGGTGCTGCTCATGACATCCCTCGCATCCCTCCGCTCCGCCATCAGGTCCAACACGTCCCCGGACGAGGCCATGGCGGTCGCGCGTCTGATCGAAGCGGCCGGGCTCACAGGCAAAGACCGTGCCCGCATCGTGGCGCGCGCCGCCAAATTGGTCACGGAGATACGCAGCTCTGCCAGCCCGGGCTTGATGGAATCCTTCCTGTCTGAATACGGCCTGAACACGGAGGAAGGCGTGGCCCTGATGTGTCTGGCCGAGGCCTTGTTGCGGGTACCTGACGCGGACACGATGGACGCGCTGATCGAGGACAAGATCGCTCCATCCGACTGGGGCACGCATCTGGGCCGCTCGTCCTCGTCGCTGGTGAACGCGTCGACATGGGGGTTGATGCTGACGGGCAAAGTGCTGACTGATGAGCAACCCGGCGTGGCGGGACAGCTGCGCTCCATGGTCAAACGGCTGGGAGAGCCGGTTATCCGCACCGCCACCGCGCGCGCGATGAAGGAAATGGGCCGACAATTTGTGCTGGGTGAAACGATCCAGGACGCCATGACCCGCGCCGAAGGGCAACAGGCCAAAGGCTACACGTACAGCTACGACATGTTGGGGGAGGCCGCCAAAACCGACGCCGATGCGCTGGGCTATCTCAAGGCCTACCGCGACGCGATCACGGCCATTGCGCAGGCGGCCGCCACGTCTGACTGCCGCGCCAATCCAGGGATCTCGGTCAAGCTATCGGCGCTGTACCCGCGCTACGAGACGCCGCAGAAAGACGCCGTTTTGAAGATGCTACAGCCGCGCTTGTTGGAGCTGTGCCAACAAGCCGCCCGTGCGCAAGTGGGGCTGAACATCGACGCCGAAGAAGCGGACCGGCTAGATCTTTCCCTTGATGTGATCGAGGCCACGCTGGCCGACGCGTCGCTTGAGGGCTGGGACGGGTTTGGCGTCGTGGTACAGGCCTACGGGCACCGCGCCAGCTTTGTAATCAACTGGCTTCATGCGCTGGCGGAAAAGCACGACCGCAAGATCATGGTGCGGCTGGTCAAAGGTGCCTATTGGGACACGGAGATCAAGCGCGCGCAGGTCCTCGGGTTGCCGGGCTTCCCGGTCTTCACCCACAAGCCCGCGACGGATATCAGCTACATCTCGAACGCCCGGAAATTGCTGGGCATGACCGACCGCATCTACCCGCAATTCGCCACCCACAACGCCCATTCCGTGGCCGCGATCCTCGACATGGCGGAGGATCTGGATGCGTTCGAGTTTCAACGCTTGCACGGCATGGGGGAGCGCCTGCATGACATCGTCATGGCCAAAGGCGAGACCCGCTGCCGCATCTACGCCCCCGTCGGCGCGCATCGTGACCTCTTGGCCTATCTGGTCCGGCGCTTGCTGGAAAACGGCGCGAATTCGTCCTTCGTCAACCAGATTGTTGACGAGGAGGTCAGCCCGGTGGAGGTCGCCTCCGACCCGTTCACCGATATTGAGGACGCGACCTATCCGGCGGTGACGCATCCCCATGACCTGTTCGCGCCCCGCCGGAACGCCAAGGGCTGGGATTGGAACGACCCTGTCGATATGGCCGATATCGCGCAGGCCCGCGCGCCGTTTGAAACCACCGAACTGATCCACAGGGACGCCGACGAAGCGGCGGTTCGCAAAGCGCTGGTGACCGCCAAGCCTTGGGACACGGATGTGGGGACCCGGGCAAACGTGTTGCGCAAAGCCGCGGACCTCTACGAAGCGCATTACGGCGAAATCTTTGCGGTACTGGCGCGCGAGGCGGGCAAGACCACGATCGACGTGATTGGTGAATTGCGCGAGGCCGTGGATTTCCTGCGCTACTACGCCGATGAGGCCGCGACCCATTCAGGCAAGCCGCTGGGCACCTTCACCTGTATCTCGCCATGGAATTTCCCACTGGCCATTTTTACTGGCCAAATCGCCGCAGCACTGGCGACGGGCAACGCGGTGCTGGCCAAACCGGCGGAGCAAACCCCGGTCATCGCAACCCTTGCCACCAAGCTGTTGCACGAGGCGGGCGTGCCGAACTCCGCGCTGATCCTGCTGCCCGGCGGGGGCGAGGTCGGGGCCGCGTTGACCGCCAGCCCCAAGATCGACGGCGTGTGTTTCACAGGCTCCACCGCGACGGCCAAGCGCATCCATGCCAGCCTTGCGCAAAGCGGCAATTTCGAAGCGCCCCTGATCGCAGAGACCGGCGGGCTGAACGCGATGATCGTCGACAGCACCGCGCTGCCCGAGCAAGCCGTGCGCGATATCGTAGCCTCCGCGTTTCAATCTGCGGGGCAAAGATGCTCTGCCCTGCGCTGCCTCTATGTGCAGGAAGATATCGCCGAAGGGCTGACCGAAATGCTCACCGGCGCCATGGCTGCCCTGCGCGTCGGCGACCCGTGGGACATGGCGACAGATATTGGCCCGATCATCGACGCCCCGGCGCGTCAGAAAATCGTGAACCACATCGAGCAGGCGCGCAGCGAGGGCAGGGTGCTGTTCGAAACGCCGCATGAGGCGGAGGGAAATTTTGTGGCCCCGACCCTGATCCGGGTGGGCGGCATCTCCGAGATGAAAGAAGAGATCTTTGGCCCCGTTCTGCATCTGGCGACCTTCAAGGCGGATCAGCTGGAGCAGGTGATCGAGGACATCAACGAGACCGGCTATGGGCTGACCTTCGGGCTGCACAGCCGGATTGATGACCGGGTGCAACAGGTGGTCGATCTGGTCGAGGCGGGCAATATCTACGTGAACCGCAACCAGATCGGCGCGATTGTCGGCTCGCAGCCCTTTGGCGGCGAAGGGCTGTCGGGCACCGGCCCCAAAGCGGGCGGGCCGCATTACCTGATGAAATTCATCTCCGCGTCAGACAAGGGCGTGGACGCCACGGAGCTGTCGCTGCCCGGACCCACGGGGGAGAGCAACCGGCTGAGTATTTTGCCGCGCGCACCGATGCTGTGTCTGGGGCCCGAGATTGGCGCACAAATGACAGCTGTGGATCGTGCTGGCGGACGTCCAGTCGAGGGGGAAGGCCTCTCCGATTGTGACACTCTGGATGACATTGGCGGGGTCTTGTGGTGGGGCGATGACGCGACGGCGCGGGATATTCGGCAGCGGTTGGCCGCGCGCTCCGGGCCGATCTTGCCGCTGATAACAGGCATCCCAAGCCCCGCTGACGTGATCGCGGAGCGGCATGTCTGCATCGACACCACGGCCTCGGGCGGCAATGCGCAGCTCTTGGCGGAGGTCGCAACCTAGCGCTTGCGCAGGCCGGGCGATTGCGTCAGCTTTGCATCCATGTTTCCGATACGCGACCACAACCCGTCCACGCGCACCCCCTATGTCACTTACGGGCTGATCGCGGCCAATATCCTCATTTTCCTGAGCTACTGGCCGCTGCAAACCAACGACGCCTCGACGCTCGGGCCCTTCTGGGACGCCTGGGCGATGAAGCCTGCTGAGATCGTGCAGGGGATTGACCTGCACACGCTTGTCACCTCGATGTTTTTGCATGGGGGCTGGATGCATTTGGCGGGTAACATGCTGTTTCTCTATATCTTTGGCGACAATCTTGAAGATCAGCTGGGCCATGTCTGGTTTCTACTCTTCTACCTTATCTGCGGCGTGGTTGCTGATCTGGGCCAGCTTGTCGCAGATCCCTCCAGCAACATTCCGAATGTGGGGGCGTCAGGCGCGATTGCGGGCATCATGGGGGGGTATTTGCTGCTCTTCCCCAAGGCCAAGGTGGACGTGATCCTGATCGTCATCGTGTTCTTCAAAATTTTCCCGATCCCTGCATGGATCGTCCTTGGCGTCTGGATGGCGCTGCAACTGTTCAGCGGTGCGACGGCTGACGTGAGCGCGGGCGGAGTGGCCTATTGGGCGCATGCAGGCGGGTTTGTGGCCGGGCTAGCTCTGATGATCCCGTTTTGGCTGCAACTGGGCGGGCAGGCCTTCTGGCGACGCAGCGAGGGGCATCCGCCGCATCCCGAGGCCCGCTACTCCCCCTCGACCATTCCAATGGTGGGGCGGCGCAAATGACGGGCAGGTCGCAGGCGTCCTGTCATTGCGGCGCGGTGCGGATTTCGTTTGAGATGGTGGGTGGGCTGGACAGCCTGCGCCGCTGCGATTGCTCCTTGTGTCGTCGTAAATACCCCGGCGCGGTGTCCGGGCGGGTCGATGATTTGATCATTGAGCAGGGAGAGGACAATCTGGGCCTCTACCAGTTTGGCACCATGACGGCGCGGCATCAGTTCTGCACAACATGCGGGGTGCATGTGTTTCACCAACGCCGCTCCAACCCCGAAGAGATCGGGGTCAACGTGGCCTGTGTCGAGGGGCTGGACCCGCGCATCGCAGGGCAGGCGGATTGGGTAGACGGGGTCGTACACCCCAATGATGTCAGGTGACGCTCGCGCTGGCGCGCATCGCCCCACCCGCCATCCCGTAGGGCCTAGGCCCGCTCGCTATATTCCATGGATTCGGTGTCCACGATGATCGCCTCATCCACGTTGATAAACGGCGGCACCATCAGGCGAACCCCATTGTCCAAAAGCGCGGGCTTAAAAGACTTCGAGGCCGTCTGGCCTTTGACCACAGGCTCGGTCTCGGTCACCGTGCAGGTGACTTTCTGGGGCAGCGACACGCTGAGCGCTTCGCTCTCATAATACTCGATCTGCGCGGTCATGCCGTCTTGCAGGAAGGGGCGGCGTTCGCCCAGCAGATCCGCAGGCAGCTCAATCTGCTCGTAGGTCTCAGTATCCATGAAGGTCAGCATGCCGTCGGTCTCGAACAGAAACTGCTGGTCTTTTTGCTCCAGACGGACGCGTTCCACCTTGTCGGCAGAGCGGAATCGCTCGTTCAATTTGGACCCGTTGCGCAGGTTCTTCATCTCTACCTGTGCAAATGCGCCACCTTTTCCAGGTTTTACGTGGTCCACCTTAACGGCAACCCACAATCCATCATTGTGTTCGAGAATATTGCCGGACCGAATTTCATTTCCGTTGATCTTGGGCATTGTGGCAATTCCTTGACAAAAGGTTGATCGAAGTTTGGCGCGACCTATATCTTGTGAAGTAAGACGGGGCAAGAACGCTAAATACTGCGATAATTCTATGCGAGTTATGCAAAAATTGCATAGCTGCCATATAAGAATTGCAATGACGAATCGGAATAAATGCGTCATAAACGGCGCTACGCCCAAGACACAAGAGCAAAAACAAAAAGGACGCGGAATGGCTGCTGATTTCGTAGACGGTACTGCATTTAACTTCGAGCAAGGGCAACGCTCCCGCAAGCTTTTCGCTGCGGTCGTGCTGGCCGCTCTGGATGATGCGATCGCTGACGACAAGAAATATGGCAACGGCCCTGAGCAGATCGCCCGTTGGGCGCGCTCTCGCGATGGCCGTGAGGTACTGAGCTGCGCGGGGATCGACCCCAATGAGCGTGTGGTCTCCGGCCTGATGGATTTTGTGGGCAATGGTGTACGCACCTCTGTTGCGCTGTCGCGCGAGGAAAGTGAGCGCCGGTCGCAGGCCGAAGCCGCCTGACCGACCCCACGAGAACGATATTGAAAGCGCGTCCCGAGATCGGGGCGCGCTTTTTTCTTGAGTAGACCCGCGCCATGGACCCGTCCGACATGATCTTCGACGCCTCCGCCCCGTTCCTGCAAGCCCTTGATCTGGCCGCCGCCGTAGCTTTCGCGATCACCGGGGCCTTGGTGGCCTCGCGCAAGCAATTGGACATTCTGGGCTTCATCTGGCTGGCCGTCATCACCGGGGTCGGTGGCGGGACGGTGCGCGACCTGATCCTTGGCGTTCCGGTTTTCTGGGTTGTGGACCCGACCCCGGTTCTGGCCTGTATCGCGACGGCCATCATGGTGCATTTCGCGGCCCACCTGATGGAAAGCCGCTACCGCTACATCATGCTTTTTGATGCGTTCGGCATGGCGCTGGTGACCGTGGCGGGCACCGCGAAAGGGCTGGATGCAGGCACCGGGGCATTGGTCGCGGTGATGATGGGGGTGATGACGGCCGCTTTGGGCGGGATCATCCGCGACACGTTCGGGCAGGAGCCGTCGATCATCCTGCGCCGCGAGATCTATGTGGCCGCCGCCATGCTCGGGGCCGCGAGCTATGTGGTGCTGATCCAGCTGGGTGCGGAGCGGCCCCTGGCGATGGCAATCAGCTTTGCGGTGGCCTTCACCATTCGCGTGCTGGCCCTGCGCTTCAACTGGTCACTGCCCGCCTACAAGTCACGCGCGGGGCGCGACCAACCCTGATGCGGGCTCCTACAACAGCACCAGCTTGATGGCATAGGCCACCAGCGCCAGCACCGCGACGCTGGCGCACCATATGGCGACAAACCAAGCGATCCGGGACATCAGTGATACCCCTCGTTGGGATCAATCTTGCCGCGAAACACCCAGTAGGAATAGGCGGTATAGGCCAGAATAATCGGGATAAGGATGACTGCGCCAACCAGTGCAAAGGCGAGGCTGCTATCGGGCGCTGCCGCGTCCACGATGGTCAGCGAGGGCGGCACGATATAGGGGTAGAAGCTGATCCCGATCCCGATAAAGCCCAGCACGAACATACCCACGGCGCAGAGGAACGGCGCGGTGTCGTGGTGGCGCATCAGCCCGAAGAACAGCCGCCAGATGCAAAATGCGACCAGCACAGGCACGATGGCCACAAAGCCGAGATTGGGCCAGGTGAACCAGCGCTCGAAATAGACCGCGTCCAGAAACGGCGTGGCGAGGCTGACCGCGCCCATGAACCCGACGGTGGCGATGCTGGCAGGCCAGGCGATGCGGCGCATATGGGACTGGATACGGCCCTCCAGCTTCATGTTCAGCCAGGTGGCGCCCAGCATCATGTAGCCGATTGTCACCGCCAACCCGGTCAGCACGGAGAACGGCGTCAGCCAGTCCCACCAACCGCCTGCATAGGCGCGGTTCTCGATCTCGATGCCCTGCACCAAAGCGCCCAGCGCGATGCCTTGGGTGAACGCCGCCATGTAGGAGCCTCCAGCAAAGGACATGTCCCAGACGCCTTTCCATCGCTCCGTGCGCCAGCGGTATTCAAAGGCCACGCCACGAAAGACCAGCGCCAGCAACATCAGCGTGATGGGCATGTAAAGCGCGGGCAACACCACGGCATAGGCCAGCGGGAACACGGCGAACAACCCGCCGCCGCCCATGACCAGCCATGTCTCGTTGCCGTCCCAAACGGGCGCGACGGAGTTCATCATCACGTCGCGCTCTTTTTCCTCCTTGGTGAAGGGAAAGAGCATGCCGACGCCAAGGTCAAACCCGTCGAGGATCACATAGGTCAGCACGGCAAAGGCGATGATGCCGGCCCAGATGAAGGAGAGTTCCAGTCCCAAGATCATGTCCGTTACTCCGCCGGTGCTGCGCTGCTGCGTGGGCCTGCAGGGTGCTGGCCGGTGCCGCGCATCGGGCCTTCGCGCAGGTT
>CAYXIZ010000061.1:0-13752 GCA_964465485.1 uncultured Rhodobacterales bacterium
CATATTCAAAGCTGACGTTCCCGCTGGATTAGTCAAGGTCGGTTTTGTCCCGCACAACAGTCATTCAGTTTCTCGAGCCCGGTTAACAGCCCGCAGGGTTGTCCATTGCGCGCCATTGGTCCGAGACCAATGGACGACGGCATCGCCAGACCGCCCGACAGGGCTGGCGATATGGTGAGGCTGGGCGTGCCGAATGGCCGGAAGATGACTTGGCTGCCATAAAGCACTGTCGAAGGACGGTTGGTCGCCACCCCGCGGTCTGGCAATGCCCTCGTGAAGAGGCCCCTTCCTCCGCACGGCACCATGTCAGGTTCTCTCAGGTTCGATCCTGAGCCCCCGCCCCTAACCCAAGATCAGCGCATCCGCCTTCGCGGTGGCTTTATCCGCCTGAGACCTGTTGCCAAGACCCGCATGGGCGCGGGCGACGCAGCGCCAGTTTTGGGCGGAGGTGGGTTTGCCGGCGGCGCGCTCGTTGGCGAGGCTGAGGGCGAGATCGAACTGGCGGTCGCGCAGGGCGGCCTCCAGAAGGGTCCAGCCGACGATGTCGCGCTGCGCGAAGCTGCCGCCCAGCATGTGGGTTTTGTAGCGGACCGACAAAAGGTAGTCGACGCATTTGCCGTACTGGTCGTTTTTGAAGGCCTGCATCGCCAGACAGAAAGGCAGACCGATTTCGCGGCTCATGGCGACATTGGCGTCAGAGGCGGATTCGAGATAGCGCTCATTGGCCGAGAGCAGCTTTTCCTGCGCCTCCACCCTTCCATCCGAGACGAAGGACATCATCGCGTGGACGTCGTTGAAGGCGTAAAGCGTGTCCTCGGCGGAGGGCTCCCATTTATCGGCCAGATGGTTCCAGCGGTCACCAGACTCGAGCCCCATCAGGTTCATGCGCCATAAAAGGGCGGCGGCATCGAGCTCTTCATATTTGTCGCCGGTGGAGCGGCGGGAATCGAGATGGGTGTCAAAGATCTCAAAAACCTGATCGGTCTGCTCGATATCGAGGTGATAGAGCCCGGTATGCCACCACAGATGATTGGCAAAGTTCGATTTGCCCCATTCCTTGGCGCGGTCGGCCATGAAGCGGATGCCGCCGGCCTGACGCCCGCGCATCTCCATCACGTGGCTGACGGAGTGGACGGCATAGGGGTGATCGGGGCGCATGGCGAGGGCGTGGCGGGCGAGCTCCTCGGCATGGGAGAAGTCGCGGTTTTCCTCAAGCCCGAAGCTGTAAAAGCCCAGCACGAATTCATAGCCCGGCGTGCTTTCATTCCACAGATCAAACACCCGCGCCACGATATCGCGCTGGCCTGCGACATCGCCCAAAAGCACGTTGGTGTAATGCACCAGCGCGATGGCCAGCAAGTCATGCGGGTATTTGACCACGACATCTTCCCAGCAGCGCACCGCACCGTGGAAATCGCCGTTGATCCAGGCTTTGACGGCGGCGTGATGGCCGCGCTCGCGCTCATTGGCATTTGCCATCGTATTCTCGGCCTGCTCCAGCGCGTTGACCATGGCCCCGTAGATGCGGGTCTCCATGGCTTGGGTCATCCAGGCGGCTTTGAAGAGCCAGCCCATGGTAAAATCGGGATGCTCTTGCAGGGTCTTGTTGATGAGGCCCATCGGGTCTCCGCCGAAAGCGAGCGCCTGTTCAATCGCGCTGTCCAATGCGGCCACGGCCTGGGCGCTGTGATGGGTGACGGCCACCCCGCGCACGTCATGCTGCATCGGGCTATGGCTGCGGGTGTGAACGTTCATTGAGGGCATCCTTCGGTCATCGTCACGAGATTTACGGGGCGAACGAGGCCGGGGTGGCCCGGCTGCCCTGCTCAGTATTTAATGATACGGCGCGATTTTGAAATGTCTGCACGGCGACCTCACTTATATGTGAATTTTCGCGACCGGGCACGCCTTCAGGGCCTGTCCCGCGCTGATCGGCGGGAGGCCGCTTTATATCTGTCTGTGCTGCCCCGCCTAACGGCGTTGCGATATCTTCATGCCCAACAGGCTGCCCGCGACTTGCGTTTTGAGGATCTGCGCGGTGCCGCCGCCGATGGTGAACATGCGCACGTCGCGGTACATCCGCTCAAGCGGTTCCTTGTCGCCATAGCCGCGCGCGCCAAATATTTGCAGCGCATTGTCGACCACTTTGATGGCCTGCTCGGAGGCGAAGGCCTTGGCGCGGGCGGCCATCATCATGTCGGGGAAAGCATGACCCGTGCTGCCGCGCGACTTGGCCGCCTCATGCAGCATCAGGCGCGAGGCGTGGACGGCCATGTCCATATCCGCAAGCATCCATTGCAGGCCCTGAAATTCCCCGATGGGGCGGCCGAACTGGTGGCGTTCCTTGAGGTAGCGCTTGGCATGCTCCAGCGCGCCCGCGGCGACGCCTATGGCGATGGTGCCTGCGCCGACGCGTTGCGAATTATAGGCGGTCATCAGATCGGCAAAACCGCGTTTCAGCCCTGAGGGCGGCAGGATCAGCATCTCGGCGGGGACGCGGAGGTTATCGAAGCGCAGCTCGGCCTCCGGCATGCCGCACAGGCCCATCGTGTGCTCCCGGCCGATGATGTGGAACCCCTCAGGGGCCACGCCAACCGCCGGGTCGTGATGGACGAGGAAGGCGGCGATGCCTTGCGATGTCTCTGTGTCATCCAGCACCTGCGCGAAGATCAGATAGAGCTTGGAGACCCCGCCCCCCGTGATCCAATGCTTGGTGCCGTTGAGGATGTAGTGATCGCCGTCGCGCCGCGCGGTGGTTTGCATGTCGGTGGCCGCACTGCCCGCCTCGGGCTCGGTGATGCAGATGGCGGGTTTGTCGCCTGCCAGAACGATCGGGGCCGCAAAAGCGCGTTGCGCGTCGGTGCCGTAGGCCATCACCGCGCTGATGCCGCCCATATTGGCCTCCACCAGAATGCGCGCAGAGAGCGTGCAGGCCTTGGCGATTTCCTCAACCACCGTGACCACATCAAAGAAGGAGGCCCCCTGCCCGCCAAAGGCGCGCGGGATGGTCATGCCCATCAGGCCTGCATCCGTCATGGCCGCGACATTGGGCCAGGGGTAGCTGCGGGTCTTGTCCCACTCCGCGGCGCGCGGGGCAAATTGCTGGGCCAGCTCGACGCCGATGGCCCGGTAGGTCTCGGTCGATCTGAGATGTTCCATGGCGCGCACCTTTCGTGAAGCTCACGCTTCTGTGATAAGCCTTGCTTATCTTCACAACAACGTAATAAAATTGCATTTTAAATACAGCAATCGTGAAGCATATGAATATTCGCGCCCTTGAGACCCTTGTGCAGCTGCTCGTGCAGCCCTCTTTCAGCGCCGTGGCGGAGGCGCGCAACATGACGCTGTCGGCGGTCTCGATGCAGATGAAGGCGCTGGAAAAGGAGCTGAACGCGGCGCTGTTTGACCGCCAGTCCCGCCCCCCGCGCCTGACCCCGCTGGGGCGCAAAGTGGCCGAGCAGGCGCGATTGGTGCTGGCGGAGCGTGACGACCTGCAAGCGCTGTGCCAAAGCAATCAGGGGCTGACGGGGCAGTTTCTGATCGGCTTCATCCAGACCGCCAGCGTGCGGGTCCTGCCGCATTTTCTGGCCAATGCGCGGGCGCAGACGCCGCAGGCCACGTTCCAATTTGCCGCTGGCCTGTCGGAGACCCTGTCCGACGATGTGGCCGAAGGGCGGCTGGACGCCGCCGTGGTCACGCAGGTGGAGCGCGAGGTGGCGCAGCTGCGCTTTCAACCTCTGGCGACGGAGGCGATGGTGATGGCCCTGCCCGCCTCCCATGCCGGGCTGGACCGCGACGCGCTGAGTGCAACCCTGCCGCTGATCCGGTTCCGGCCCAGTTCGGGGATCGGGCGGCTGATCTCCACCTCGCTGGCCAAGGCGGGGCATGTGCCTGAGCAGCAACTGATCCTCGACAGTATCGAAGGCACGCTGGAATGCGTGAAACTGGGGCTGGGCTACACGCTGCTGCCCGAGCCCGATGTGGCGCGCTATGCCGATAGCCGGATCGTGACCCGCGCCCTTCCGGGAGACGATCCGGGCCGCGATCTGGTGCTGGTGACGCGGGACGACAAGACCAGCGCAAAATGGCGCGATGAGGTGTTTGCGTTGATGAAGCTGGGATGAGGCGCGCACCCCTAGTTTAGAATAATTCTAATAAGTGGTTGGAAATTCGGCAAGGGACGCTATGTTTCAGGAAGCGAGCAAGCGGCCCCGCCAGCCAGCATGAAATTGACACTATAAGCCACGCAGGAGATTGGCATGACCCAGACAGCCCTCACCCTTCCAAAGAACGCCTCCACCGCCATTGTCGAGGCGCTGAACCAATGCGTTGCGGAAACCGCCGTGACGACGATGCTGGCACAGAACTTTCACTGGAACGTCACCGGCATGGCCTTTGGCCCGCTGCATGAGCTGTTCCAGACGATTTATGAGGATCACTTTACCGCGCAAGACGATCTGGCCGAGCGGATCAAGGCGCTGGACGGCCATGCGGAAGGCACTTTGGCGGGCATGCTGGACCGCTCCAAAGTGTCCGAGCATGAGGGCGAGGCCAGCGATAAGGAGATGATCAAAGCCATGATGGATGCGCAGCAGACGCTGGCCTCAACGCTGGCGGGATGCGGCGAGATCGCGGCGGAGCATGGCGACACGCTGACCGAAGACCTGTGCATCGCACGTGGTCAGGAGCATGAGAAATTCGCCTGGATGCTGCGCGCGCATCTGCGCTGAGCCGCGCTGCTCTGCTCTGCTCTGACGACTAGCCAAGATCGAAGGGCAATGTGACGCCCTTCTTCTTGAGCTTTTTGGCATAGGCGATTTTCCAGCCACCATATTTGCCCATCGCGGCCTGCTGGGAGACCAACATCTCCACGAAAGCGACGCGGTGCTTGTCCTTCTTCAATTCCTTGAAGAGGGATTTTTGCGCCTTGGTCATCGAGCAGCCGATGCAACGGCCCTCGCGCTTGTATTTGCAGACATCAATGCAGGGGCTGGGGGTCTTGCTCATGCGGATGGGGCCTTGTTTGCTGTTGGGACGTCATGCCCCTTGTCGCCCATCTACGCCCTGACCCTCACAGATCAAGAGCACAGGACGTCACACCCTGAGCGGGGTTGACCCGCATGAAAGCCTATTCCAGCCCGAGCTTCTTTTTCTGGTCATTGGCCCATTTCAGCAAGGTCATGTCGAAGGTCAGCGCCATCAGGGACACGCAGATGCCGAGCACGAAGTTCTTGCCCATATCGGTGCCAGCGAGGGTGCGTTGCAGCTCTTGGCCCAGATCCTGTGTGCCGATAAAGGCCGCGATGATGACCATGAAAAAGGCGAACATGATGGCCTGATTGAACCCCACGGCCATGACCGGCAGCGCCAGCGGCAGTTGCACGCTGAACAACTTTTGCATGCGCGTGGCGCCGGACATGTCGGCGGCCTCCGTCATCTCGGGCGGCACGGTGCGCAGGCCTTCGATTGTGTAGCGCACCAGAGGCACCATGGCGAAGATCAGGATGGAGAAGATCACGGCGATATCGGTGATGCCAAAGAGCATGATAGCCGGGATCAGGTAGACAAAGCTGGGGAAGGTTTGCGCGGTGTCGCAGACCAGAAGCACGCGTTTGGACCAACGGTCGCTGCGCGCCGCGATGATCGCGATGGGCAGGCCGATCAAGGCGGCCAGCGCCACGGCGGAGAGCACCGAATAAAGCGTGATCACAGAGCGGTCCCACCAGCCCGACAGGGCCACCAGCGAGAAGAACAGCGCCGCGAGGATCGCCTGTTTGCGCCCGCCCAGCCACAGCGCGAAGGCGGTGACCAGAAGGATCAGCGCGGGCGTCGGGATGGAGAGCAGGAAGTTGCGGAACGGGATCAGCACCTGCACATTGAGGAAGGCGCGCAGGAAGCCGGTGGTGGCCTTGACCGCGTCGATGTTGAGGAACCCCTTGATGAGCGTGTCGATCTCCTTGCCCTGACTGAAGTTCTGTTTGCGGCCAAGTGTCTGCGCCTCCGGCACGAATTTGGACAGGATCACGAAGAAGACGAACAGCCCCAGGCCTGTCAGCAGCATCGCGTGGCGCTTCCACCACGGCGTGCCTTTCTCGAAATGTTCGGGCTGCTTGACGACCCATGCTTTGGACATGCGGTCGAGCATCACGGCCAGAAGCACGATGGTTACGCCGATCTCGAAGGAGCGGCCCAGCTTGAAGCTGCCCATCATCGCCAAGAGCTTCGCGCCAAGGCCGGGCATGCCGATAAAGGCGGTCAGCACCACCATGGCGAGGCAGAGCATGATCACCTGATTGACCCCCACCAGAATTTCGGTGCGCGCAGACGGGATGTAGACATGCCGCAAAAGCTGCCACTTGGTGCAGCCGCTCATATTGCCGGCCTCGACCACCTCCGGCGAGACCTTTTGCAGCCCCAGCGTGGTCATCAGGATCATCGGCGGGATGGCGTAAATTGTGGTGGCCACCGCGCCTGCCGTGGGGCCGACCTTGAAGAAGATCACCGCGGGCAAAAGGTAGGTGAAGAAGGGCAGCGTTTGCAGCACCGACAGGATGGGTTTCAGCGCGCGGTCCACCACCGGCTTTTTCCACGCAAGGATGCCCAGCGTGATGCCGATGACGAAGGCCAGAGGCGCTGCGACGACGAGGACGGACATGGTCTCCATCGCGATCTTCCATTGGCCGATGAGGGCCGTCCAGATGAACGTGCCCGCCCCCAGCAGCGCCATGCGCCAGCCGCCGAGATAATAGCCGATGACGCCTGCGACGGCGGCAATCGCCGTCCACGGGATGGGCCCGATATTGGGCCAGCGGCGCTTGCCAAAGAGCAGGTTGGAGGAGACGTTGAGCAGCCATTCCAGCCCCTCGGTCAGCCAACGGGTCAAGGCCAGCAGGCCCAGATCATCTTTGACAAAGTTGAAGATCGTGTCGAGCCAGATGGCAAAGGGCGGGATCATGCTTTCGGGCAGGCGGAACAGCGCTTCGGGCAGCAGGCCCGCGTAGCGGGTGAGCGTCAGCACAACGGCGATGGCCACAAAGACCAGCGCCAGCCTGCCGCGTGACAGGCCCGGACCCAGCGGCGCTTGCGTCGTGAGATTGCCTGCCACATCTGCCATCAGTCAGCCCCCAACAGGACTTCAAGCGCCCCTGCCCGTTCCATGCCGCCGACCAGCTTGCCTGCCGCCTCCACGGGGATGATCTTGCGCTTGTCCTGCACCAAAAGCCGCGCGAGCTCCTGCACGGAGGCGCCCGCATCGACCGCCGCGCCGCTGCCCTTCAGCGCCGGGTCCGCCAACACGCCCGCATGGACCACGCGGGCCTTGTCGATTTCCTCGGTGAATTTGCGCACATATTCGGTGGCCGGGTTCAGCACGATCTGGTCGGGGGTGTCGCATTGCTCCACCGCGCCGTCCTTCATGATGGCGATGCGGTCCGCGAGGCGCAAGGCCTCGTCAAAGTCGTGGGTGATGAAGACGATGGTTTTCCCGAGCAGCTCTTGCAGGCGCAGGAACTCGTCCTGCATTTCACGCCGGATCAGCGGGTCCAGCGCGGAGAACGGCTCGTCGAGAAACCAGATATCGGGCTCAATGGCGAGGCTGCGCGCGATGCCCACGCGCTGTTGTTGCCCGCCGGACAGCTCGCGCGGGAAATAGTCCTCGCGGCCCTCAAGGCCGACCAGTTTGATCACCTCCAGCGCGCGGGCGCGGCGTTCATGTTTGTCCTGACCGCGCATCTCGAGCGGGAAGGCGACATTGTCCAGCACGGTGCGGTGCGGCAGCAGGCCGAAGGACTGAAAGACCATGCCCATCTTGTTGCGGCGCAGCTCGATCAGCTCGCGCTCGGACAGGGACATGATGTCCTGCCCCTCCACCTCAATGGTGCCGCCGGTGATGTCATGCAGGCGCGAAAAGCAGCGCACGAGGGTGGATTTGCCGGAGCCCGACAGGCCCATGATCACCAGCATCTCGCCGCGCGTCACCTCGATGGAGACGTCCTTGACCCCCGCAATATAGCCATCCGCGCGGATCTCGTCGAAGCTATGGCCTTGCGGCATCTTCGACAGATAGCTCTCCGGGTTATTGCCAAAAATCTTCCACACGTTCTTGCATGAAATCACGGTGTCGGCGGTCATTATCTGGCTCTCCCCTCACCGGAAATTTGGTCCGGTGTTTAAAACGCCTGCCCGAAGTGTAACCCCGGACAGGCGAAAAGCATTCCCTAAATGTTCAACGATTTAGGAGCTGATCCAGCCCTGCCAAACGTCAGGATTGGCTTCCAGCCACGCCTCAGCAGCCTCTTCTGGCTCCATTTCGTCAACATCGACGAGCTTGGCCATTTCAGCGATCTGCGGGTTGGTGAAGGAGATCTTGGTCAGGATGTCATATGCACCGGGCCATTTGTCCTTCATGCCGTCCCAAGCCGCCTTTTTGAGGTAGCCCTTGGCAGGGTTGCCGCAGTCATAAAGCGCGTTCGGGTTTGGACCCACGGCCGGGTCCTTGTCGCAGCCCTCGACCCATTCGGGGAACTCGACGAACTCACCGGGCCAGACGGCTTCGGCGAAGTTGGGGGTCCAGTTGAAGACCACCACTGGCTTTTTGTCAGCCTCAGCTGCGCCGATTTCAGCCCAGAGCGCCGCGGCGGAGCCCGCGTTCACAACAACAAAGTCCATTCCCAGCGCTTCAACGCGCTCCTGGCCGTGCTTCAACCAGTCCACAGGACCGTCGAGATAGCGGCCTTTATCGCCGGTTTCAGCCGTTGCGAAAATCTCCGCGCAGTCATTGAGAGCTTCCCAGGATGGCAGGCCGGGGCATGCGTCTTTGGTCCACATCGGATACCACCAATCCTCGCGGGTCACGGCGTCATGGTCGCCCGCGTCATGCAGACCGCCTTTTTCAAGGGCCGCGCGGAAGGATGCGCCAAACGCGCCTTCCCAGACTTCCAGCTCAAGCGCCACATCGCCCAGACGCACCGACTCGTAGACCGCCTGGCTGTCAGTGGTGACGAACTCGACATTGTTGCCGGTGGATTCGAAAATCTGGCCGACAACATGGCTCATCACGATTTGCGAGGACCAGTTATGGATCGGAATAACAATCGGATCGCTGCTGTCTTCGGCCAGAGCGGCCATTGGCATGGAGGCAAGCACACCCGCGCAGAGCGCTGTTGTAAATCGTTTCATCAGTTTCTCCCAGTTGTTCTGCGGTCATCGCGCCGCATGGTTTGGTTCGCGCCCTGAAAGGCCGCGCCGAGGGATGACCTGATTCCTGACACCCCCCGGTATTCCATGGGGCGTAGTGTTGCATGATTTTCCTATCAATCAAGTTTTTTTCTTTAGCGTATGTGTAACTTTTTCGATCATCCGCTGCGCGACCTGCTTAAAATGGCGTCAAATGCCCCCCCGAAATTGCCGCCCGGTGCGGTGCTCAGGCGAAGGGCACCACCGCGCCTTTTTCAACCCTGAGCGCGTTGATCCGCAGCCGGTCCTCCTGCGGGCTGATGCCGAAGGCCGCGCGGTAATGGGTCAGGAGCGGCGCGGGCGTGGTGTAGCCCACCGCATGCGCGATCTGCGCCATGCTGTCTTTGGTATAGAGCACCATTTGCCGCGCGGCCTGCATCCGCATGTCGCGGTAATAGCGCGTCGGGTTCATGCCGGTGGCCTTCTTGAAGGCGCGCTCCACCTGCCGAGGCGTCACTTGCAAATGCGCCGCGACCTCGGCCACCGAAATGGGGTCAGAGATATGCTCTGCAAAAAGTGCCACGCCGCGCGCCACCAGGTCGGGCAAGGCGCTGTCGATACCGGTGCTGGCGGGCACACGTTGGCGCACCCCCTCGCCGCGCATCATCGGGTGCTGGAACCAGCAGGCCACCTCATGGGCAAGTGCGGCAGAGAGCTTCTGCTCGATCAGGCGCAGTGACAGCTCGAACCCCGCCGCCGCCCCCGAGGCCGTGTAGCGCCGCCGGTCGGTGACGATCACCTCATCCATCATGGGCGCGTCGGGAAATTCGGCGCGGAAGGCGGCCTCATAGCACCAATGCACGGAGCAGCCATGCCCCGCCATCACGCCAGAGCGCACCAAGGGAAACACCCCGCCGCTGATCCCGCCAAGGATCACGCCCCGCCGTGCCAGTTTGCGCAGCACGCCGTTGGCCTGCTTTGATGCCTTGAACCGGCTCAAAGGCTCGCTCAGCAAGATCACCATGTCGGGGGTATCAAGCGCCTGCAGCGCGGCATCGGGCTCGAACACGACATGCGCGCTGGAGAGCACCTTTTGCCCGTCTTCGGAGACCAGCCTCCACGCAAAACTGTCCTGCCCGGCGATCTCATTGGCGGCCCGCAGCGGCTCGATCACCGAGGTCAGGCAGGACATTGGAAAGCCGGGAAAGATCAGAAACGCGACCTCGGTTATTTCACTCTTATTCAACTTTGTGGTTCTCACAGGAATATTTTCTTATATAGTACAGGGATTAAGGGACACAAACCGAATTGTTTTGGCGCCAGCGCCCACGTATGGAAGCGACGAGATGAATATTGAAAAACTGAGCCCTGACATGGTCACCGCCCTCACCCAAGACCCCCATAGCACCCGCGACGGCGAACGCGAGAAAGTCCTTGAGATCGCCATTGGCCGCGAGGTGCGCGCCTTTCGCAGGCAGCAGGAAATTACGGTGGCCGAGCTGGCGCAGGTGACGGGGCTGTCCATCGGGATGTTGTCGAAGATCGAGAACGGCAACACCTCCCCCTCGCTGACCACGCTGCAAACGCTGGCCAACGCGCTGAGCGTGCCGATCACCAGCTTTTTCCGCCGCTTTGAGGAAACTCGCCAGGCGGTGCATACCAAATCCGGCGAGGGCGTTGAAACCGACCGGGAGGGCACGCGGGCCAATCATCAATATAACCTGCTGGGGCATATCGGCTCGAACGCCTCGGGCGTGATCGTGGAGCCTTATCTGATCACGCTGTCAGACGAATCTGACGTGTTTCAGACCTTCCAGCATGGCGGGATCGAGACGATTTACATGTTGGAGGGCGAGGTGGAGTACCGCCATGGCGACGAGGTCTATGCGCTTGAGCCGGGCGACACGTTGTTCTTTGACGCCGACGCCCCGCATGGGCCTGAAAAGCTGGTCAAGCTGCCCGCGCGCTATCTGTCGATCATCAGCTACCCGCAAAACGCCTAGAGGCGTTTTTGCATGACGATGCCGGTGGGGCGGTCATAGCCCTCATGCGCGTCTTCCGCCGTTTTGACAAAGCCCATGCGCGCGAAAGCCGCGTGGTTTTCCACCAGCTCGATCCGGGTTTGCAGCTCCAGCAGGGGCAGGCCTTTGGCCTTGGCGCGCGCCTCCGCCAGCGCAATCAGCACGTGGGCATGGCCTTGGCCGCGCAAGCACGGCTCAATGGCGAGCTTGCCAAGATAGAGCCGTCCGGGCTTCTCAGCAAGAAAGACGCAGGCCTGCGGAGGGGGGCCGAGGCTCCAGACCTCAGCTGTGTCGCAGGTCTGCGCGATGCCTGCGACGGTGAGCGCGTGCAGCGAGGATGGCGGGTCGATCCGCCCCTCCATATAGGCAAAGCAGCGCTGCAGCAGGGCAAGGATTTGCCCCAGCTCCGGGTCGGTGGAGCGGTGCCGCCTTGGCGTCACTTTTGCAACGGCGGCTCGCTCTCCGTGTCGGGGAAGACGCCGGGCGAGGTGGGCTGCCCATCATCGAATTGCGACAGGTAGTCGAGCATCATCGGACGGTTGTCGATGAAGCCTTTATACGTGGCCAGCTCCTCGGGCAGATCGCGCACCACCCGGTGCAGGCGGCGGCCCCATTTGGGCTTGGTCATCAGGTCCTCAAAGCTGCACAGGTAGCAGCGGATCGGGAAGACCAGCGCGTTGGATCTGGGCAGGCGGAAGAAGGTTTGCAGCTCCACCCGCAGATGCTGTTTCTCGCCGATATTTTCCGGCGTCAGCGTGGTCTTCTGGATGCCCCATTTGTGGTAATTCTCGGGGCTGGTGTCCAAGAGCGGATTGACCGTCATGGTCCAGTTCAGCCGCCGCGCGGGCGCGCCTTGCTGGATGTTGAGCAGGAATTTCAGCGCGCGTTTGAAGATGCCCTTCTCATGGGCCAGCGGCACGGGGGCGTGCCATTCAAAGAAGTTCATGCCGATGTCGAAATCCAGCGACCAATCGGCCTGCGTCGTGACCATGCCTGCATCCATCCAGAGGTTCTCTTCGCGCTGGTCGAGCACGCAGAAATCGCCTTGGGTCTGGCGGGTGATGTATTCCATCGGGCCGTAGGGCAGCGTCGTCTCGTCGAGGAAGGTGAAGCTGTGATCAATGCCCATTGGCTTGTTCACCCAGCGCCACTTGTCGCCGTCGCGGTGCAGCTCGAAGAGGTCGGGGTAATCCTCCGATTTGGAGACCATGATCAGCTCCAGCAGGTCCCAGCCCGCCAGTGTCATATGCGGCAAGGATTGGCAGCGCAAAGGGTCATCGGCCAGCACCATGGCGCGGTCGCGCATCTCCGCCACGTAATGCTCGTCCACATCGAAGCGCTTTTCATAGACAGAGCCCTCAGGGCCGCCGCGATGCTGCTCCATATTGACGGCATACATGTAGCTGTCCTCGTGGAACGGGAACGGGAAGCGCTCGATGGCCCAATCGGAGTTGCGGAACGTGTAGTCGCCGCGGAAGGTTTCGTCGTTGAATTGGATGGTCATCTGTCTAGCTCCAGAGATTTGCCGACGAAGCGGCTGACGCAGGGCATGATTTTCTTGCCGGAGGCATGTTCGTCGTCATCCAGCCAGTGGTCGCGATGCACAAATGTGCCGTCGCTGGACACCACGTCGGTTTCGCATTGCCCGCAGGAGCCGCCACGGCACAGGAAGGGGGCCTCGACCCCTGCCCGCTCGATGGCTTCCAGCAGGCTTTCATGCTCGCCCACGATGATCGTCTTGTCGGATTTGCACAGGCGGACCTCGAAGGGTGCGCCGGGTTGCGGGGCCAGAAATTCCTCCGAATGCACATTGGCCTCCGGCCAGCCAGCAGCGGAGGCCGTGGCATGCACCCAGTCAATCATCCCCTTGGGGCCGCAGACATAAGCGTTGGTGCCCAAGGGCTGCCCGTCGAGCAGGTCTTCCAGCGCAATCGCCTGGTTCTGGTCGTCATAATAGATGTGGACCTTGCCGGGGTATTTATAGGTCAGCTCGTCCACATAGGTGCCAAGGCTTGTCGTGCGGCAGGCGTAATGCAGCTCCCAATTGCCGTTGGATTTTTCCAGCTGCGCGATCATCGCCATGAAAGGCGTGATGCCGATGCCGCCCGCGAAAAAGATATGCTTCTTGGCGCGCAGATCGAGAGAGAAGAGATTGACCGGATAGGTGATGGTCATCGCGTCGCCCGCCTTGACGTGGCGGTGCATGAAAAGCGAGCCGCCCCGCCCCTCGTCATCGCGGCGCACGGAGATGGCGTAGGTGCTGAGATCGTTTGGATCGGACATCAGCGAATAGGGGTTGAGCCGCGTGCGGCCATTGTCATCCATCTCGACCACGGTATGTGCACCGCCCGAAAAGGGCGGGAATTGCGCGCCATCGCGGCGGGTGAACTCAAAGCGCGTGACCAGATCATTCAGCGGCACAACGGCGGAGACGGTGACGGCGATTTTCTCCGCCCCGGCTTTGGCTTTTTGGGGAGCAGCACTCATGCCTCATCTCCTTGGGCGTAAATCCCCTTCGATGGAGGCACGTTGCCGGGATCTTCGGCGTCGATGCACA
>CAYXIZ010000062.1:0-13390 GCA_964465485.1 uncultured Rhodobacterales bacterium
CGGTCCTGCACCGCCTGAAACGCGTCCTCTTCGCTTTCAAACACGCGCGCGGGGCCAGTAAAGGACAGCTGTTCTTCTGTCATACCCGCAATCTTCACGATCGCGCCTTCCGGGGCGAGGTTGCCCATCAGACCAACAACGCCGCCGGTCTCGGAAATAGGGCTTTCCACCGGATAGACCACGCGGCCATCGGCCTCCGACGTCACCGTGTCGATCTCTTCGCCAATGGAATTCCCCGACGCCGTGATACAATCCTCATGGATCAACCCGGCCTTGCGCAGTTCCTTCAAGACAACCGGCACGCCGCCCGCTTCATACAGGTCTTTGGCCACATATTGCCCGCCCGGTTTCAGGTCCACAAAGTAAGGCGTATCGCGGAAGATGTCGCAGACGTCTTGCAAGGTGAACTCGATCCCCGCCTCATGCGCCATCGCAGGCAGGTGCAAACCGGCATTGGTCGAGCCGCCCGTGCAAGCCACGATCCGCGCCGCGTTCTCCAGCGATTTGCGCGTCACAATGTCCCGTGCCCGGATATTCTTGTCGATCAGGTTCATCACCGCCTTGCCCGAGGCCACGCCGTATTCGCCGCGCGACTCGTATGGGGCAGGCATGCCGGATGAGTTGAACAGCGCCAAGCCAATCGCCTCCGACACGCAAGCCATGGTGTTGGCCGTAAACTGCCCGCCACACGCCCCCGCCGAGGGGCAGGCCACGCGTTCCAGCACCGCCAATTCGCCTTCCGACATGTCGCCCGCTTGGAAACGCCCCACGGCCTCGAACATGTCCTGAACGGTGATGTCCTTACCCTCATGCTGGCCGGGCAGGATCGACCCGCCATACATAAAGACCGACGGGGTGTTCAGCCGGATCATCGCCATCATCATCCCCGGCAGCGACTTGTCGCAACCCGCAAGGCCCACAATCGCGTCATAGCAATGCCCGCGCATGGTCAGCTCGACCGTGTCGGCAATCGCCTCCCGCGACGCGAGCGAAGACCGCATCCCCTCATGCCCCATCGCAATGCCGTCAGTGACCGTAATCGTGGTAAACTCCCGCGGCGTGCCCTGCGCTTCTTTCACGCCCCGTTTCACCGATTGCGCCTGCCAGTTCAGCGCAATGTTGCAAGGCGCGGCCTCGTTCCAGCAGGTGGCAACGCCCACAAATGGCTGGTCAATCTCTTCCTCGGTCAGCTCCATCGCGTAGAAATAAGACCGATGCGGAGCGCGGCTTGGCCCCTCAGTCACATGCCGGCTTGGCAGGTTCGTCTTGTCGGTCTTGTTTGCGGTCATGGGTGCCTCCTCAGAACTGTTGCCCTGTGGATAAAGCCGCAAAGCACTTCACACAAGCGCGATTGCGCGACAGGCGGCTCGTCGCTACCCTTGTCCGAAAAAAGAGGCCCGCGCCATGTTCCGCACCACAGCTTTCGAGGATTTCATCGCGCCCGCGCGCCACTACCCGGAGATATGGCGCATCCTGCTCGGCGTCTTCGTGGCCGTCATCGTCTACCTTGCCCCGATCCTGCTGATCTTCATCGGCATCGGCCTGCTCTTCCCCGCGCTGGTTTTCGAGGTGCAAACATCGCTCCAAACCCCCGACACGCCCCGCGCCATGCTGGTGCTCTTGTCCACCTTCCTCTTTATGGGGCTCGGCGCGGTCATGGCGGCGGCCATCCACCGGCGCGGCTTGGCGTCGCTCATCGGCCCGTTCCGTCCGGCCTGTCGCAACTTCTCCCGCACGGTGCTCGGCGTCGGCGCGCTCTTTCTGGTCACCGGCCTTTTCGTGTCGCTCTTTGTCGGGGATGACCCGACCCGCCGCATGTCGCTTACCACATGGCTCAGCTACCTGCCGCTCGCCTTGCCGCTGCTCTTGGTGCAAACCGGCGCGGAGGAGCTGCTCTTTCGCGGCTACCTCATGCAGGCGCTGGCGGCCCGGTTCAAATCGGCGATCATCTGGATGGGCGTTCCAACCGTGCTTTTCGGGCTGGCGCATTTCGACGGCGCGCTTGATCCAAGGCTGACGGTCCTGTTGATCTGCGCCACGGGCCTGTTCGGCCTTGTCGCCGCCGACCTCACCCGCATCACCGGAAATCTGGGCGCGGCCATCGGCTTTCACTTCACCAACAATTTCTTCGCGCTGTTTCTGGTCGCCATTCAGGGCGAGATGTCGGGCCTGTCGCTCTATACCGCGCCCTTTACCATGCAGGATGTCGACATCCTGATCCCGCTCATCATGGTCGACATGGTCACCGTGGTGATGGCCTGGGCCCTCCTGCAGCGCTGGCTGAAACCCGCCTGATTGCAATTCCCCGCGCCTCCGCTTATCTGAAATGCAACCAGCTTTGAGGGTGCCATGAACTGGATCTCCAACTACGTCCGTCCGACGATCAATTCGATTTTTTCGCGCCGCGAGGTGCCGGACAATCTTTGGACCAAATGCGACGAATGCGGCACGATGCTGTTCCACCGGGAGCTGTCGGACAATCTGCATGTCTGCACCAATTGCGAACATCACATGGTCATCACCCCGCGCGAACGCTTCAACGGGCTGTTTGACGGCGGCATCTTCAACGAGGTGAAAGTGCCCGAACCCGTCGCCGACCCGCTGGGCTTCCGCGATCAGAAGAAATACCCCGACCGTATGAGAGAGGCCCGCCGCAGCACCGGCGAGGCCGAGGCCATGCTGGTCGCCGAGGGCGAGATTGACCGCACCCCCATCGTGGCGGCAGCGCAGGACTTCTCCTTCATGGCGGGCTCCATGGGCATGTATGTCGGCAACGCCATCATCGCCGCCGCTGAACGCGCGGTGGAGCTGAAACGCCCGCTGATCCTCTTCTCCGCCGCGGGCGGAGCGCGTATGCAGGAAGGCATTCTCAGCCTGATGCAAATGCCCCGCACCACCGTTGCCGTCGAAATGCTGAAAGAGGCGGGCCTGCCCTATATCGTGGTCCTGACCCACCCAACCACAGGCGGCGTCACCGCGTCCTATGCGATGCTCGGTGACGTCCATATCGCCGAGCCCAACGCGCTGATCTGCTTCGCGGGTCCTCGTGTAATCGAGCAAACCATTCGCGAGAAACTGCCCGAGGGCTTCCAGCGCGCCGAATATCTGCTGGACCACGGCATGCTCGACCGCGTCACCCACCGTCGCGACATGAAAGAAGAGCTGGTCACCATCACCCGGATGCTCTTGCGCCTTGACCCGGCGGTCAAAGGCGACCTGCCGCCCCCGGATCAAATCGCGCTACCCGACGAGTCCGACGGCAAAACCAAAAAGGCGGACGCCAAACCGTGACCCAGCAGACCAGTGACGCCATCCTCACCCGGATGATGGCGCTGCATCCCAAGATCATCGACCTGACATTGGATCGCGTCTGGGCGCTACTCGACGCGTTGGGTAATCCTCAAAACGACCTGCCCCCTGTGATCCATATCGCGGGCACCAATGGCAAAGGCTCGACCCAGGCCATGATCCGCGCGGGGTTGGAGGCCGACGGCAAAACCGTCCACGCCTACACCTCGCCGCATCTCGCGCGCTTTCACGAACGGATCCGCTTGGCCGGAGACCTGATATCCGAGCCATACCTGACCGAGGTGCTCGACGAGTGCTACGCCGCCAATGACGGCCAGCCGATTACCTATTTCGAGATCACCACCGTCGCCGCCATCTTGGCCTTCGCCCGCACCAAGGCCGACTACACCCTGCTGGAGGTCGGCCTCGGCGGCAGGCTCGACGCCACCAATGTGGTGGACAAACCCGCGCTCACCATCATCACGCCGGTCTCCTTCGATCACCCGCAATTCTTGGGCAACACCGTCGCCGAAATCGCTGCCGAAAAAGCGGGCATCCTGAAACGCCAAATCCCCGCTATCGTCACCCGCCAGTCCGAGGACGCCGCCGAGGTCATCGAGGCCCGCATCGACACACTCGGCTGCCCCGCGCTGATCCAGGGCCAGCACTGGGACGCGTTCGAGGAGCGCGGCCGTCTCATCTACCAGGACGAACGCGGCCTCCTCGACCTGCCGCCCCCCGCCCTGATGGGCGCGCATCAATTCCAGAACGCGGGCACCGCGATTACCGCCCTGCGCCATCTGGGCCTCAGCGAAACAGCCTGCGAAGCTGCCAGCACAAATGTCACCTGGCCCGCCCGGATGCAAAAGCTCACCTCCGGCCCGCTGCTTGATCTCGCCCCGAAAGCCGAGTTCTGGCTCGACGGTGGCCACAACGCCGCCTGCGCCGAGACCCTCGCTGAAACGCTGCACCGCCTGCCCAACCGCGCCACGCACCTGATCTGCGGCTTGATGAACACCAAAGACGTAGCGGGTTACATGGCCCCCATCGCGCCCCACGCCGCCAGCCTCCACGCCGTCTCCATCCCCGGAGAGGTCAACACGCTCCCCGCCCCAGACACCGCCAAAGCCGCCAGCGCCGCAGGCATCGACGCAAAAACCGCCGAAAATGCAAAAGAGGCCGTCAGCAACATCATCGCGCAGGACCCAAATGCCCGCATCCTGATCTGCGGATCGCTCTATCTCGCAGGCGACATCCTCAAATCTCACGGCTGACGCGCAGGCTTCATCTTGGCAAAAATTTGCAAACACACCGCCCGTTAACCTTCACTCGGCACGACACTCTGTCACGACGGGGTGTGTACGCAGTGTGTACAGGCTGTGTACGCCAATTTCAGGGTTAACGCCCCACCCAATCGGCGCTCTGCATCTCGCGCAAACGCGACGCGGTGCGCTCAAACTCAAACACGCCTTCGCCTTCCAAATAAAGCCTCTCTGGCGCATCAGCGGCCGAACAAATCAACGTCACCTTCGCCTCATAAAGCGCGTCAATCAGCGTCACAAACCGCTTGGCTTCATTGAAGTTATCCCGAGACAAACAAGGCACATCTTCCAAAATCAAAACCCGCACTGCCTGCGCAATCGCCAGATAATCCGCAGCCCCCAAAGCCGTGCCGCATAACGCGTAAAACGAGGCCCGTCCGACCCCGTTGGAAAAGGCAGGCAAGATCACATCCCGCCCGTTAACCCTCAGATTCAATTCAGAAACACCTTCCCCCGAAAGCTGCGTCCAAATCCCCTCAATCGCCACCCGTGCCTCAGCATTGGCGGGGTAAAAATAGACCTGCTCTCCGGCCAGCCGGTCCTGCCGGTGATCCGTATCACTCGCCAATTCCAGCACCGCCAAACGGTCCTTGATCAGCTCGATAAACGGCACAAACAGGTCGCGGTTCAGCCCATCCTTATACAGCTCATCGGGATGCCGGTTCGAGGTTGCAACAACTACGACGCCCGCTGCAAACAGGTTCTGAAACAGCCGCCCCACGATCATCGCATCCGTGATGTCGGTGATCTGCATCTCGTCAAAACACAGCAGCCGCGTCTCCCGCGCAATATCCTCCGCCACCGGAGCAATCGCGTCGCTCACCCCTTGTTTTCTTGCCTCATTCATCGCGGCGTGGATCTCTTGCATGAAGGCATGAAAATGCACGCGGCGCTTGCGGGGCTCGGGTGCGATCTCGAAAAACAGGTCCATCAACATGGATTTGCCGCGGCCGACCCCGCCCCAGAAATACAAGCCTCTGACCGGCACCTCATCCGAGCCAAACAACCCGAACAGCTTCTTCTTCCCGGTCGATTGCGCCATCTCACTTAGCACGGTGTCGAAATGCGGGATCGCCGCCATCTGCGCCGCATCGGCGATCAACGCACCGCTGTTAACGCGGGATTCATATGTTTCGTGCATAGACATAGCCGCGCCATCATTAGGAACCCTGATGGCGAACCGCAACAATGCTGAATTGACCTGCGCAAGATTTTCTCACACGGTTCGCCCATGTCGGAACAGCGCGCCTCCATTTTTAGCCCGGTCCTGATTGCGGGCTGCATCATCTTGATGCTGGGTTTCGCGATCCGTTCGAGTTTCGGCGTCTTCCAGATCCCCATCGCAGAGGAATTCGGCTGGCTCCGCTCCGAATTCTCGCTGGCCATCGCCATCCAGAACCTTGCCTGGGGCATTGGCCAGCCGCTTTTCGGGGCCATGGCTGAAAAGATCGGCGACCGCAAAGCCATTGTGCTGGGCGTGATTTTCTACGCCACTGGCCTGATCCTTTCGAGCTTTGCGATCACGCCCGGAGGGCACCAATTCCTCGAAATCCTCGTGGGGTTCGGCATCGCGGGCACTGGGTTCGGTGTCATCCTCGCCATTGTGGGCCGCGCGTCTTCTGACGAGAACCGATCCATGTCCTTGGGCATCGCCACCGCCGCAGGCTCCGCGGGTCAGATCTTCGGCCCACCCATCGCCGAGCTGCTCTTGGGCGTCTTCCCATGGCAAACCGTGTTCATCATTTTTGCGGGCGTCATGCTCTGCTCCCTCTTCGCGCTTCCCATGATACGGGCACCAAAAACGGCGTCAAAACAAGAACTTGAGGAAAGCATGGGCGCCGTTCTGAAACGCGCTTTTGCCGATCCCTCCTACATGATGATCTTTCTGGGTTTTTTCTCCTGCGGCTATCAGCTGGGATTCATCACCGCGCATTTCCCCGCCTTCATTACGGAGGTCTGTGGCCCCATCGCCGCTGGCAGCATGCTGACCGGCCTAGGTGTCACCACCACATCCGCCCTTGGCGCGCTGGCGATTGCGCTGATCGGTGTGGCCAATATCGCAGGCACGCTTTTGGCCGGGTATCTGGGCAAACGCTTCACCAAGAAATACCTGCTCGCAGGGATTTACACAGGCCGCACGATCATCGCCGCATGGTTCATCCTGACCCCTATGACCCCCACCACGGTCGTCATTTTCAGCCTCGCAATGGGCGCGCTATGGCTGGCCACAGTGCCGCTGACCTCCGGCCTCGTCGCGCATATTTACGGCCTGCGCTACATGGGGACGCTCTACGGGATCGTGTTTTTCTCCCACCAAATGGGTTCTTTCCTCGGCGTCTGGCTCGGCGGAGAGCTCTATGACGCGACAGGCAGCTACACATTCGTCTGGTGGATCGGCGTCGCCATCGGAGCCTTCAGCGCCATCGTCCATTTGCCCATCCGCGAAAAGCGGCCAACGCTGGCGACGGCCTAACCGTTCAGCAAGAACGCACGCACTGCTTTGGCCACCGCATCCGCGTGCGTGTAAGGCACCCCATGATCCGCGCTAGGCACCGTGTGATGCGTCACCGTGCGGTTCGCTTTGGTCATCTCCCCCAAGGCCGATATCGGGATCACGCTGTCCTCCTCGCCCCAAATGGAAAGCGTCGGAACGCGCGTATTCTCAAGGCCGCGATGCAAGGCCCGCTGGTCTTGCCGCAGCATATGTCGCGCGCTCGACAACACCGCTGGCAGAAAGCCACGGTAATCTGATTCCGCCAGTTGCTTATGAGCAAAGGCCACCCGCTTGGGATCGGTTTCCGTGCTGCGCGCGTAGCGCCATTTCCGCAGCGCGGAGCCAAAAACAAGCGTGATCCAGTCGCCTAAAAGCGGCACGTCGCGGGCGAACCGATCAAGGCCAGAGGCCGCGTCAGACAGACCCGCCGGTGCTATGAGGATCAGCTTGTCCACCTTATCGGGATGCGCCGCCGCAAAGGCCACGCTGATCGCCGCACCCATGGAATAGCCCATCAAGATGACGCTCCCGGTATGCCCCTTGGCCTCCAACACCTCCGTCAACTGACGGACAAAGAACGCCTCATCCTGCGCGCCACGGGGCCGATCAGAATACCCGCGGCCATAAAGATCATAGGTCACCACACGAAAGCCCGCATCGATCAGGTCCAGCCCGATATCGCCCCACACATATTCGGAGGTCGTCAAGCCGTGAACGCAGACAACCACCGGGCCGCGCACCGGGCCAATCTGGCGAATATGCGTGGTGCCGTCTGTCAGCTCAGCAAAATCGCCGGGGGCCTCGTTGCGGGCGATCCCGTCCATTGGCTTGCGGCGTCGCTCAACGATAAAGGGCGCGGCTACGACGCAAACGGCAAGAACCAGAAGCACCCAGATCAACGCGCACCCCATGCGTTGAGAATATAGCGGCTGGTCATCAGATCCAGATGCGCCCCGCCACCGTTCTTGCAGATCGTGATCTCGTCATCAGAGTCCCGCTGAAACAGCTCCGGCTCATAGAATGAGGCAACAACATCCTCGCGTGCGATCACCCCGGCAGCGAGTGGAATTTTCAGCTCGCCAATATGGTCCAGCGTGGTGTCGAAGCTGTCCACAAACAGCCGCGCACGGCGCAAGGCATCGTCATCCGCCTCCCGCATGTCAGGGCGATAGGCCCCAATCATGTCGACATGCTGGCCGGGCCGCAGCCAAGCGCCTTTCAACACCGGCGCGGTGGACATGGTGGCCGTACAAATGACATCCGCCATGCCAACAGCGGCCTCAAGATCGGGCTCAAACATAACCCCTTCCGCGGCGGCAAAAGCGGCACCCTTCTCGGCATTGCGCGTCCAGATCGTGACCTCCGCATCCGGCCAATGCGACCGGTAGGCGGAGATCATGTTCGCGGCCACAGTGCCCCCGCCGAGGATCACGAACCGTTTGCTGTCAGGCCGCGCCAGCCGTTTTGCGGCCAGCAGACTGTCACCGGCGGTCTTCCATTTGGTCACGAGATGAAAGTCAATCACGGCCTCCAGCTGCCCCGTTTCATCGGAAAACAACGTCACCGCGCCATGAATTTTTGACAGGCCCTTGGCCTCGTTGCCGGGAAAGATCGTGGCGGTCTTGACCGTCTGCCCAACCCCGTCAATCCAAGCTGCGCGGGACAACACCGTATCCGCGCCTCGGTACAAAAAGCTGTCCGCGATCTCGGCCTTCGGGCGCAGATGCCCGGCCTCCAACGCGTCGGTCAGACCGGACCACGTTAACAGCGGGTCGGCGTCATCAAAGGAGACCATCTCGACGCTCAAAACGCAGCCTCCTCAGCACTCAACAAGCCGTTTTCGACCAGACAGGAGGCCCATCCAGCGGGCGACTGAAACAGATGCGCGTTCCACCCCCGCGCCTGCGCCGCGTCCACATTGGCTTGCCGATCATCAGCAAAGAGCAAGCTCTGCGGTGGCAGTTTGCAATCTTCTTCGACCATCTCATAAATCCGCGGATCCGGCTTGATCACCTTCATATGGCCAGAGACATAACGGCGATCGAATTCCGACAAGAACACGTAGATCGAGGCGGCGTAGTCAAAGCTTTCCACGCCGAAATTCGTCAGGGTAAACACCGGCACGCCCTTGGTCCGCAGCGCCCGCAGCAAATGGACCGAATGCCCGATCACAGGCGAGGCCAGCGCGATCCAATTGTCATGCCATGCGATGATCTCGTCATGCCATTCGGGATACAGGTCGGCGGTTTCATAGATCACGTCGCGAAAGTTCTCGCCTGTATCAATCCGGTCATTCATCCCATGCAGATCGACGGCGGCAAACATCGCCTTGCGGCGGGTCTCGCCGATGGTGCGGTCGTAGAAATTCTCGGGTTGCCACTCAATCAGCACGTTGCCGATGTCGAAAATCACGGCCTGAATGCTCATGCGTAAAGCGCCTCTGCATGGAAGTTCATGTGGTCTTCCATGAAGGAAGAGACAAAGAAATAGGAGTGGTCATAGCCCGGCTGATACCGGATGATCGCCTCCTGTTTCCGGGCGCTGGCGGCGTGGGCCAAAGCCTCTGGCTTGAGCAAATGGTAGAATTCGTCCTGCGTCCCTGTATCAAGCAGCATTGGCCCGTCAAACCCGCGCTCTTGCATCAAATGCGTGGCGTCATGCGCGGCCCACAAAGCCTCGTCCTCGCCCAGATATGCGGCAAACTGCTTGCGTCCCCACTCAGAAGCCGTCGGATTGCAGATCGGTGAGAAGGCCGACACGGACCTGAACCGCCCTTCCTCCCGCATCGCAATGGTCAGCGCGCCATGGCCCCCCATCGAATGCCCGGTGATCGCCTGCCGTGTCCGGTCGAGGGCGAACTCTTCGAACACCAGCGCGGGCAGCTCCTTGGTGATGTAGTCATACATCTGAAAATGTGGGGCCCAGGGCTCTTGGGTCGCGTTCAGGTAAAACCCCGCGCCCTGTCCAAGATCATAGGCGTCGTCATTGGCCACATCGTCGCCGCGCGGCGATGTGTCGGGGAAAATCACCGCGATGCCTTGCTCGGACGCCCAAGCCTGCGCGCCCGCTTTGATCATCGCGTTCTCATGCGTGCAGGTCAGGCCTGACAGATACCACAGCACCGGAACGGGGCCGTCGATGGCCTCCTGCGGCAGGAACAACCCAAACGTCATGTCGCAATTGCACAGCGCTGATGGGTGCCGGTAAACGCCTTGCGTGCCGCCAAAACAGGCATTCTGGGAGAGAGTTTCCATCTGGGTTCCTTCGCTTTTACCCCTCAGGGCTAAACGGACACCCATCCTATGACAAGTGAAACGGTCGCGATGCTGATTGCCGTCGAGATCAGGATCGACGCAGAGACCCTCTGCGGCGCGACTCCGTAATGCTGCGCGATCATATAGACATTGCCCGCCACCGGCAGCGCGGCGGCCGCAATCATCACCGCCGCTGCGTAGCGGTCCACCTCGAAGAGCATCAGCGCAGTGACGGCCACGGCGGCTGGATGCAGGACCAGTTTGCAAAAGCTCAACCAGCCCGCGACCTCCATCCGCTCCGCCGATTTGGAGGCCAGCGACGCGCCAATGGCAAACAACGCTCCGGGCGTCGCGGCACCTCCCAAGATGGCCAGAAATTCGTTCATCGGCTGCGGGATCGGGATGCTGAACGCAGACCAAATAAAGCCCAGCACAATGGAGACGATCATCGGGTTTTTCACCAGCCCCAGCCCGATGGTTTTCAAAATAGCAGGCGACACACGCCCGTCGCGCGACCCGGTGATCAGGATCACGACGAGGCTGCCGAAAAAGATCAGGTCCACCGCCAGCATCATCATGATCGGCCCGACGGAAGCGTCTCCCAAGAGCAAAGCCAGCATGGGCAGCCCCAGAAATCCGATATTGCCGATCACGGCGCATTGTGCCTCGATGGCGGTTTGCTCAACCGAAATGCGACGTATCAACGCCACCAAAGTTGCGATCAGATACACGGCCAATGTGCCCAGAAAATAGGCCAGCATGAAGGGCAGGTCGAACACATCGCCAAGGCTCAGATTGGCCGAGAAGCGGAACAGCATGGCCGACAGAGCAAAGTAGAAGACGAATTTCGTCAGATAGGCCGTGGCCTCTTCGCTGAAAAACTTGGTCCGCCCGGCCCAATACCCCACGGAAATCACGGCAAAGAAGGGCAGGGTTTTGAGAAATATGTCCAGCATCCAAGTGCCTGATACCACGCGCCATGCGCCATCGCCATATCGCAAAACGGCGGGAGTGCCCGGCCAGACTTGCTCGAACTGAACCGTTTCGTCTAAAGTTGCGCAGGTCATCAAAACCGGGGAGCTTGTCTTGGACGGGACGCCATTGGAAATTAAGCGCGGACGCAAATACGATCAGGTCGTGGCTGGCGCGCGGACGGTGTTTCTGGCCGAAGGGTTCGAGGGCGCAAGCGTGGACCTGATCGCCAAGGAGGCCGGGGTCTCCAAGGCCACGCTCTACAGCTACTTCCCCGACAAACGCATGCTTTTCATCGAGGTCGCCAAGGAGGAATGCGCCCGCCAAGCCGACCGCGCCTTGATGGTCGAGGACGCAGATCAGCCGGTGCGCGATGTGCTGATCATGGCCGCCACCAATATGATGGCTTTCCTCACCTCATCTTTTGCCCAACGCATCTTTCGGATCTGCGTCGCTGAAACCGACCGCTTCCCTGAGTTGGGGCAGGAATTCTACCGCTCCGGCCCGCAACTGATGGAAGACCGCCTGAGCGCCTATTTCGTAGAGGCCGTAAAACGCGGCGAGCTGCGCATCGACAATGTCCGTCTGGCCGCCCAGCAGTTTGACACGCTGATGAAAGCGGATGTCTTCGTGAAAATGGTGTTCAACGTGATCGAGACCCCCGACCCGGAGGCCATGGACCGCGTGATCGAAGGGGCTGTCGACACGTTTCTGGCGCGTTACGGGGCCTAGTAGACCACAACGGAGCGGATCGACTCGCCTTTGTGCATCAGGTCGAACCCTTTGTTGATGTCATCCAGCCCCATCGTGTGGGTGATCATCGGATCGATCTCGATCTTGCCGTCCATGTACCAATCCACAATTTTCGGCACATCTGTGCGCCCCGACGCCCCGCCAAACGCGGTGCCCCGCCAGACGCGGCCCGTCACGAGTTGGAATGGCCGCGTGGAGATCTCCGCACCCGCGGGGGCCACGCCGATAATGATGCTCTCGCCCCAGCCCTTATGCGCGGCTTCTAGCGCTGTGCGCATCACCTCGACATTGCCCGTCGCGTCAAACGTGTAATCCGCGCCGCCCTTGGTCAGCTCAACCAGATGGGCCACCATGTCGCCGTCCACATCCTTCGGGTTCACAAAATCGGTCATCCCGAACCGCGTCGCCATCTCGACCTTGTCGGGGTTCAGGTCAACGCCCACGATCTGATCCGCACCGGCCAGCCGCAAGCCTTGGATGACATTCAGCCCGATGCCGCCCAGACCGAAGACAATCGCCCGGCTGCCGATCTCCACCTTGGCGGTGTTGATCACCGCGCCAATGCCCGTGGTCACGCCGCAGCCAATGTAGCAAATCTTCTCAAACGGTGCGTCCTTGCGGACCTTGGCCAGCGCGATCTCGGGCAGAACGGTATGGTTCGCGAAGGTCGAGCAGCCCATGTAATGCAGGATCGGCGTCCCATCGAGCATGGAGAACCGCGAGGTCCCATCTGGCATCAATCCTTGGCCCTGCGTCGCGCGGACCTTCTGGCACAGATTGGTTTTCGGGTTCAGGCAGTATTCGCATTCGCGACACTCAGGCGTGTAGAGCGGGATCACGTGATCTCCGACCTCTAGGCTGGTGACACCCGGCCCCACCTCTACCACAATGCCCGCGCCTTCGTGTCCAAGGATCGCAGGGAACAGGCCCTCAGGGTCGGCGCCTGACAGGGTAAATTCATCCGTATGGCAAATCCCGGTGGCCTTGATCTCGACCAGAACCTCCCCCTCTTTGGGGCCTTCAAGGTTCACTTCCATGACCTCAAGTGGCTTTCCGGCGGCGACGGCAACGGCTGCTTTGGTACGCATGATGGGGCTCCCTAGATCCTCGTATTTTGCCGCAGCTTTATGCAACGCGCGGCCAATTGCAATTGTAACCGTGCCCCGTTGCTCTGTTTCACCGATGCGCTGATCTTTGCCGGAAACCGCGGAAGCGGCGCTTGCCGCACCTCAAACGCTGGGCTAGCAAGCTGTCATGAAAAAACTCACATATCTCTTGCCGGTCCTGCTGATGGCCTGCGGCGGCAC
>CAYXIZ010000063.1:0-11317 GCA_964465485.1 uncultured Rhodobacterales bacterium
CCCGCATTGGGCTCGCCGATCAGGGCAATAAAGCCCGCGCGTTTCTCGCCCTCAGGGATCACATCAGTCATTCTCTAATCTTTCCAGTAGCGCCTTGGCGGCGGCCTGCTCTGCCTGACGTTTCGAGCCCGCCTGAGCCTGCGCGGTCTGCCCGCTTTCGGTGCGCGCTTCAATGGTAAACTGAGGCGCATGGTCAGGCCCGTCACGTTTGATGATAACGTATTCCGGCGGCGTCTGGCCACGGGCTTGCACCAGCTCTTGCAACGCGGTCTTGGGGTCGCGGGCATCCGCCTCGACGCTTGCGATGCGCGGGGCCCAGAAGCGCAGGATCATCGCACGCGCAGCCTCCAGCCCGCCATCGAGATACACAGCGGCAATCACCGCCTCCATCGCGTCGCCCAGCAGTGCCTCTTTGCGCCGCCCGCCGGAGACCATCTCCGATTTGCCCAGCTTCAGCACAGCACCCAGATCAATCGCGCGCGCCACATCGGCGCAGCTCTCCTTGCGCACCAAAGCGTTGTAGCGCGGGGCCAGCACGCCTTCGGCCGCCGCCACATCATCTTCCAGAATGGCCTGCGCAATCACCAGCCCCAGCACCCGGTCGCCCAGAAATTCCAGCCGTTGATTGTCGGGCCGCGTCACCGAGGAAATCGAGCCATGCGTCAGCCCGCGCATCAGCAATTCAGGGTCGGCAAATTGGTGGCCCAACCGGTCCATGAACGCCTTCAGATCTGCCGACAGCTTCACCGCACCCATTGCAGCACCCTTCCTTTTTGCCCCGTCAGCGAGAACAGGATCAGATCCGCCCGCCCCACCATGTTTTCCAGCGGCACGAACCCCACGCCACCCGCCTCCCGCGCAAAGCGCGAATCCAGCGAGTTGTCGCGGTTGTCGCCCAGCACAAACACATGCCCCTCAGGCACAGTGACCTGCGCCATATCATCGGCCCGCAAACCGTCCGCGATGTTGATTGTCAGATAGGGCTGCCCGCCCGGCAAGACCTCTTGCGCCTGATCCTTGACGCAGGTCTCACCAATCGCCACCGGGGCATTTTTGCACGCCAGATAGCCATGCTCCAGCACGTAAGGTTCTTCAAACGTGCCCAGCGGGGTCTGCGCCACGGGCATCCCGTTGATGGAAACCGCGCCCGCCGTGATCTCCACGCTGTCGCCGGGCAGGCCCACGATCCGCTTGATGTAGTGAAAGCCTTTCGCGGGGTGGATGAACGTCGCCACGTCGCCGCGCTCAGGCAACGCGTCCGCCCGGCCCATCACCCCGTTGCAGGGGCGCAAGGCGCAGATCAAAGCGGGAAAGCCGTAAGCCGCGCGGTTGACCAACAGATAGTCGCCCACCAGCAAAGTCGGCTTCATCGAGCCTGACGGGATCCAATAGGCCCGAAACAGGATCAGCGTGACCACCAAAAGCAGCGCCACCGGGCCAAGCGCCACCAACAGGGCGACCTCGCGGCGGCGCATCGCCCGCATCGCTACTCAATGGCCTCAAAGAAGCGGTCGCCGCGCCATGTCCAGAAGAACAGCATCCGCGACCCGGCCGAGGAGAAGATCACCCGGTCCGCCCGGCCCAAAAGGTTCTCGAACGGCACCATGCCGACGCCGCCCGCGGTCTGGCTGAACCGGCTGTCGAGCGAGTTGTCGCGGTTGTCGCCCAGAAAGAAGAAATGCCCCTCAGGCACCCGGAAGACAGGCGTGTTGTCCCCGTTCAACTGGCCTTGCGAGGGCACCGGCAGGTCCACGATGTTGAGGACCGAATGCAACCCATACCCGTCCAGCGCCTCCGTATAGCGCGATTTGGTGCAATCCGCGCCCAGCCCCGTGGCCCCGTTTTCGCAACGCGGGTAGCCGCCCACAGAGCCCTGCGGCGCGTTGGCTTCCACAAACTGCCCATCCGGGGTTTGCACCTGCTCCTTGCCGTTCAGATAGAGCACGCCGCGCTGCATCTGCACCGTGTCGCCAGGCAGCCCGATCAGCCGTTTGATATAGTCTTGGCCGGAGGTCGGGTGGCGAAACACTACCACGTCGCCGCGCTCAGGGTCGGAGGCAAACAGCCGGTCCTCAGGGAAGGGGCAGATGCCAAACGGGCAGGAATATTTCGAATAGCCATAGGCCATCTTGTTGACGAACATGAAGTCGCCCACCAGCAGCGTGTCCTTCATCGAGCCCGTCGGAATGTAGAAAGGCTGGAAAAAGAAGCTGCGGAAAATCCCTGCGATCAGCAGCGCGTATACCACGGTTTTGACGGTCTCGCCGATGCTGTCGGGCTTGTCTTCACTGCGCGCCATGTCAGGCCTCTATCTCGTTATGCTCGAAGCTAGATGCGGATTGCCAGAGCCCGTGTCAAGCAAGCAGGCGGTCACGTCTTGGTCGGGTCCGCCACGGGCCGCGCCTCGATCACCACAAAGGCCTGCGCCCAGGGGTGATCATCGGTCAGCGTCACATGAATGATCGCCTCATGCCCCGCAGGCGTCATGGAGGCCAGCCGCTCTGCCGCCCAGCCCGTGACCTCCATCACCGGCTGGCCCGTCTTGAGGTTGCTGATGGCCATGTCCTTCCACGAAATCCCCATCCGCAGCCCGGTCCCCAGCGCCTTGGAGCACGCCTCCTTCGCCGCCCAACGCTTGGCATAGGTCCCCGCCACATCCTTGCGGCGTTCCGCCTTGCGCTGCTCGACATCCGTGAACACCCGGTTGCGAAACCGGTCGCCAAACCGCTCCAGCGTGGCTTCGATACGCTCGATATTGGCCAGATCGGTGCCGACGCCCAAAATCATGCCGCCCCGCTCATGTCAGCCTAGTCGTCAGAATCTTCAGCCCCGCCGCACCAAACAACAGCGCAAACGTCACCTCAAACACCCGCCGCATCTTCTGGTAGCCGCGCACAAACGACCCCATGGAGAACAGCAGCGCGTAGCCGAAAAACACCATGCTCGACACTGAGATCAGCGCCAGAAAGGTTTGCGCTACCACGTCCGGCGTCGAACTCGGAGGCACGATCACCGCAAACAACGCCCCCCAGCCGATGATCGCCTTGGGGTTGGTCAAATGCAGCAAGAGCCCTTTCACATAGATCGCGCCCAGATCGCCGCGCTTGGCCTTGGCCTGCGCCACGGCTTTGTCGCTGAGCGCAGATTTCATCGCCTTATAGGCCAAAAACAGTAAATACGCCCCGCCCACATAGCGCAGTATTTCAGCCACCCACGCATTGGCCAGCATCAACGCGCTGAGCCCCAAAGCCGCAGCAATCCCCCAAAAGGCAGAGCCGCAGACGATGCCCGCCGCCACCGCCAGACCCGCCGCGCGGCCCCGCTCCATCGCGGTGCCCGCAATCGCCAAAGTCGCAGGCCCCGGTGACGCACCGCCCACGGCCCAGGCGACAAGGATCAGGGCAAATTCAACGCTCATCATGATGCCACCGCCTCAAGGTCATAGACCATAATTCCATCCACCCCACCGTCACACATTGCGACCAAACGCGCGCCCAGCGCCTTGTGCTCAGGGTGTTCGGCATAAAGCGCCAGCGCGTCACGGTCGCGAAACTGCGCCACGAAACCGTAAGGGTGCTCCGGCGATTTCGCCTCATAGTCGCGGTTTGGCCCGTGCTGAAACCCCGCGCAACCGGCCAAGCCGCGGCACAGCTGGTTCAGCCCCGCCATCACCTCCGACAGCTCGGTCGCATCTGTCCCCTGCGGCAGCCGCAGATAGACGCTGTGCAGGATCACGCGCGGGCCTCATCCATCAGGCGGCGCATCTCGGCAATCGCCGGTCCCAGCCCCAGAAAAATCGCCTCGCCAATCAGGAAATGGCCAATGTTGAGCTCCATCACCTCCGGGAAAGCCGCAACGGGTTGCACCGTGTCATAGGTCAGCCCGTGACCCGCATGCACCTCCAGCCCCAGCCCATGCGCAAAACTGGACATCTCGCGCAGCCGCTCCAACTCCCGGTCGCGCGCGGCGAAATCACCCTCCGCATGGGCGTCGCAATAGGCTCCGGTATGCAGCTCGATCACCTGCGCGCCAATCCGCGCGGCGGCCTCGATCTGCCGTTGATCGGCGGCAATAAAAATCGACACCCGGCAGCCCGCCTCGCGCAAGGGCGCAATATAATGCGCCAGCTGGTTCTCCTCGCGGGCCACTTCCAAGCCGCCCTCCGTGGTGCGTTCTTCGCGCTTTTCGGGCACGATGCACACGGCATGCGGTTTGTGGCGCAGCGCGATTTGCTGCATCTCGGGCGTGGCCGCCATCTCGAAATTCAGCGGCACAGAAAGTGCCTCCATCAGCCGCTCGATGTCCTCGTCGCCAATATGACGCCGGTCCTCGCGCAAATGCGCGGTGATGCCGTCGGCCCCCGCCTCCTCCGCCAGCTTGGCGGCGCGCACCGGGTCCGGCACCGCCCCCCCGCGCGCATTGCGCACAGTGGCCACGTGGTCAATGTTCACGCCAAGCCGAAGCAGGTTGGATTGCGCCATAGCGGAGCCCTCGATGACAAAGTTGTAACGCCACCATAAAGGCAGGGAGCGTGGGCAGAGGCAACCCGCTTACAGCTGCCCCGCCGCCTGCATCATCCGCCACGCAACACCGATATTGCGGCTGCGAAAAGAATGACCGCCATCATAGAGACAGAAATTCAGAATGTTGCCCTGCCGGTTGCGGCTCTCGCGGCAATCCAGCTCTGGTCGGTTGGTGGCCCGCATCTCCCCAAATCCGCCAAACCGTCGATACATCACAAGCGCCTCACCCACGTCGCCCTGCTTCGCGCCGCCAACCTCGCGCCCTGCCAAAGGCACGGTGCGGTCCTTGTCGCCGTGGAAATGCACCACATTGGCAATCGGGTCCGTACATGTCGGAGGGATCGGGGCCCAGAATGTCCCCGACATCGGAATGAATCCCGCGAAATTGCCGCTGTTCATGCAGGCCAGCGTCCAGGTCATCATGCCGCCCGTAGAGGCCCCCGAGACCACCACCCGGTCGGGATCAATCGCAAACCGCGCGACGGCATCCGCCTTGACCGCGTCAAAATAATCCAACGCATCCGTGCCGGGATCGGCCCGTCCGCCGGGCGCGTTCTGCATGGCCCAGCTGATACCCTTGGATTTGACCGCAATCAGCGCGACGCCCAGTTCCGCGGCAACAGCCCGCAGCCGCTCATTGCGAATGGTGCCGAGCGCGGTCCCCTGCAACCCATGTGCAAAGATCAGCGCAGGCACCCGGTCGCGCCCATCATGACCGGGCGGCATGGCAATGTAGTAATGCCGCTCGCCAATGCGGCATTGCGTGTCCTTGCCGCAGGCCAGCGCAGGAGCGCCCAGCAGGAACAGCAGAACGCAGGCCATCAGAATCCGGACAGGTTGAAACAATAGGCGCGTCATCATGAAAACCCCATGCTGGCCAAGCTACCGCTCAACCCTGCACTGCACCGCAGGCGCAATCAACTCACAGCACCGTGCGGCAAATGCGCAAAGGCGCTACTCCGCCGGGTCTTCGCCCCCATTGCGCGGCGCCTTGGCCGCAGCTTTCGCTGCCTTCTTGGCCCGCATCTCTTCCAGCTTGGCTTTCAGCCGACCTTTGCGGCGGTTCTGATAGGCGGTGATGATCGGCAAAGACAGGTAGTAACAGATCGTGCCTGCGATGATCCCCGGAATGATGCCGCCCACGAAATAGGGGAAAAACACCTCGTCATAGAAGCCAGACAGCCGGTGCCAGTCGGCGCGGTCATCGGTGAAGATCGCGAAGAAATTATCCTTCAGGTCGCGCCCGGCCCCGGCAAAGCGGCTGCCGATATTCATGTTCTCTTCGAACTCGGTCCCCAGCAGGAAATGACCGGTTTTCAGCGAGATCACCCCGATCGGCAAATAGGTCAGCGGGTTGCCAAAGAAGGTGGCCATCAGCGCCGCCAATATGTTGCCGCGCATCAGCTTGGCGAGCCCTGCGGCAATGAAGAAATGGAAGCCATAAAACGGACAAAACGTGGTGAACACGCCTGCAAAAATCCCGCGCGAGATGCGTCTGGGGCTGTCGGGCAGGCGGCGGACGCGGTGCTTGACGTAATGCGCGGCGCGACCCCACCCGCCTTGCGGCCAAATGAGGTGCAGGGCCCATAAGGCCCATGTCTTCGGTGTGCGGCGCTTAAAGACCACGTATCCCTCTACAAATCCTACTCATGGCTACCCTAAGCCAAGAGCGTTGATGCCCCCTAAATGCGGCAGAAATTTTACGGTGCGCGGTTCAAATCGCGATGCCGCTCCAAAGACGCCACGTCGCTATCCGCGTCAATCGCCGTCATGACCCCGTGCAGATGCTCCAGATCCCGCACACTGACATCTATCAGAATGCGAAAATAGTCCGGTTTGCGGTCAATGAAATGCATATCCGAGATATTCGCCTTCTGCTCTCCGATCAGCATGCAAATCCGCCCCAGCACCCCGATCCCGTTGGAGATCGTTGCGTTCAGCGTCACAGAGCTGCCCGACGGGTGCAGCCCGTCATGCCAGTGCAAATCCACCCAACGGTCCGGCTGGTCGTCCAGAGCCACCAGCGCCTCGCAGGCGATGGCATGCAGAAACACGCCCTTGTCGCTGTCGCGAATGCCCACAATGCGCTCGCCCGGAACAGGCTGGCAGCAGCGCGCGCGGGTGACGGTCATGCCCTTGGACAGGCCCGCCACGGCGCGGTTCGGGTCGATGCGCGGCACCTGCGACTTGTCGGCCAGATCGGGATAAATCGCCTGCACCACCTCGCGGGCGGAAATCTCGGTCGAGCCCACATATTCCAGCAATTGCGCGGCGTCCTCCAGGCTCAGCTCCTTGGCCGCCGTGGCCAGCGCCTTGTCGGTGGCCTTTTTGCCGACATGTTCAAACGCGGCGCGGGTCAGCTCGCGGCCCAGCTTGATGAAGCGGTCGCGGTGCTCCTCTTTCAGGGATTTGCGGATCGCGGCGCGGGCACGGCCGGTGACGGCAATATCCATCCATGTCGGTTGCGGGCGCTGCCCCTCGGCGGTGATGATCTCCACCGACTGGCCGTTGCGCAGCCGGGTCCAGAGCGGCACCCGCAGCCCATCCACCTTGGCACCCACGCAGCTATGCCCGATGCGGGTGTGGATGGCATAGGCATAGTCCAAAGGCGTCGCCCCGCGCGGCAGCTTGATCACCTCGCCCTTGGGCGAGAAACAGAAGACCTGATCGGAATACATCTCGAGCTTCACATGCTCCAGAAACTCGTCATGGTCCTCGTCCTCGGCGGTGCCAAACCGGTCGGTCAGCTGCTGCACCCATTTGGAAGGGTCCACGGCAAACGGGTTCCGCACCCGCTCCCCGTCGCGGTAGGCCCAATGCGCGGCCACCCCGGTTTCGGCCACTTCATGCATCTGCTTGGTGCGGATCTGCACCTCCACCCGCTTGCCATCGCGCCCCGACACAGTCGTGTGGATGGAGCGGTAGCCGTTGCTTTTGGGCTGGCTGACGTAATCCTTGAACCGGCCCGGAACGGCGGACCAGCGGCGGTGGATCACGCCCAGGACCCGGTAGCATTCATCTTCCGAGGCGCAGATCACCCGGAAGCCGTAAATATCTGACAGCCGTGAGAAGCCCTGCTTTTTCTCCTCCATCTTGCGCCAGATGGAATACGGCTTCTTGGCCCGACCCGACACCCGCGCCTCAACCCCGCCGGCAAACAGCGCGGCGCGAATATCCTCGGTGATCTTCGGGACCACGTTGCCGGTTTCCTTTTGCAACGTGATGAACCGCCGGATGATGGAGGCCCGCGCATCCGGGTTCAGCACCCGAAATGACAGGTCCTCCAGCTCTTCGCGCATCCAATGCATCCCCATGCGGCCCGCAAGCGGCGCGTAGATATCCATGGTTTCGCGGGCCTTCTTCACCTGCTTTTCCGGCGTCATATGCCGGATGGTGCGCATATTGTGCAGCCGGTCCGCCAGCTTGACGAGGATCACCCGCAGGTCCTTCGACATGGCCATAAAGAGCTTGCGGAAATTCTCCGATTGCTTGGTCTCGGTCGAGGAGAGCTGCAAATTGGTCAGCTTGGTGACCCCGTCCACCAGCTCTGCGATCTCGGTGCCAAACCGCTCCGCGATATCGGCAAAGGAGGCGCGGGTGTCCTCCACCGTGTCATGCAGCAAGGCGGTCACGATGGTGGCGTCGTCCAGCTGCTGCTCGGTCAGCAGGGCGGCCACCTCGATGGGATGTGAAAAATACGGGTCACCCGAGTGGCGTTTCTGCCCCTCATGCATCTGGCCGCCAAACGCGTAGGCGGCCTTGATCAGCGCTTCATTGGTGTTGGGGTTGTAGACGCGGATCAGGTCGATCAGGTCGCTCGCGTCCAGCATGGCCTACCATTCAATCCCACACAGAAGCTGCGCTTACTTGGCCTCTTGGGCCTCCATCAGCGCGCGCAGCAGTTTCTCTTCGGACATGTCGTCCTCTGCCGGTTTGTCCTGCTCCACACCCATCAGCAGCGCCATGGCGTCCTCTTCAGGCTCGTCCACTTCGATCTGGGTCTGGTTGCTTTCGATCATCCGCTCGCGCAGCTCGTCAGCGCTTTGGGTTTCCTCGGCAATCTCACGCAGGGAGACAACGGGGTTCTTGTCATTGTCGCGGTTGACGGTCAGCGCGGACCCGGAGGCGATTTCGCGGGCGCGGTGCGCGGCCAGCATCACAAGATCAAAACGATTTGGGACTTTATCAACGCAGTCTTCGACGGTCACGCGGGCCATGGGGGCACTCCAGACAACAAGAGGGAAGTTCGAGTGGCTCAGATAAGCGCCTTTTTACCACTTTACAAGCGCAAAAAGCCCTAAAATGAGGCAGCGTCAGGGGGTGCGGGGGCATCCGGTAGGGGCGCCAACGCGGCCCGGTCGGCAGGCGCCAGCGCCTCAAAAAGCGCCGCCGCCGTTTGCCCCAGAACCGGATGCACCCAGTCGGGGGCCACGTCGCAAAGCGGGCCCAGCACAAAGGCGCGGTCCTGCAGGCGGGGATGCGGCAGGATCAGGCCGTCCGGCGCGCGGCTTTGCTGCTCGGCCAATGGCAACAGGCGCCATGCGTCAAAACCTGCCGCGTCGGGATGGATCTCCGCGCCATGCGCAATCAGGTCCAGATCAATCGTGCGCGCCGCCCAGCGCGCGTGGCGGTCCCGCCCCATCTCCGCTTCGACACTGTGCAGATGCGCCAAAAGCACCGTCGCGGGCAGCCCGGAGCGCAGCTCCGCCACCGCATTCACGAAGTCCGGACCGCTGCCCGCAGGGAAGGCCGGGCTGCGGTAAAACCGGCTGACACGCGCCACGCGCACCGAATCGCTCTCAACCCGCGCCAGCGCCGCGCGCAAAGTGGTTTCGGGCGGCCCAAATGGTGACGTTACGTTACCCCCGAGCGCAATATAGGATGAAATGTCGTTTGCGGCTTCGTTCTTGGCCGTAACGGGTTGCGACATGCGTGAAATCCCTTATTTTCGGCCCGCGGCCCTGCCAAAACCAAACACACTCACGGTTCTACTTCAGGTTGGGCGCACATCGGAAGGACAATTGATGTTTTACAAAGACGAACGGCTTGCGCTGTTCATTGACGGCAGCAATTTATATGCCGCCGCCAAGTCTTTGGGGTTTGATATTGATTACAAACTCCTGAGACACGAGTTCATGCGCCGCGGGAAACTGTTGCGTGCGTTCTACTACACGGCTCTGCTGGAGAATGACGACTATTCGCCCATTCGCCCGCTTGTCGACTGGCTGAACTACAACGGCTTCACCATGGTCACGAAAGCGGCCAAGGAATACACCGACCGCGAGGGGAGACGGAAGGTGAAGGGCAACATGGACATCGAGCTTTGCGTCGATGCTTTGGAGCTCGCGCCGCATGTGGATCACATCGTGCTGTTTTCCGGGGATGGGGATTTCCGGCCGCTGCTCGAAGCGATCCAACGCAAAGGCGTTCGGGTATCTGTGGTCTCGACCATCCGGTCGAACCCGCCGATGATCTCGGACGATCTGCGCCGCCAGGCTGACAACTTCATCGAGCTCGACGAATTGCGTGACGTAATCGGTCGACCTCCGCGTGAAGATCACAATGACGCAGGGCCTCCCCCCGCCGACAACTAGGCCACAGAGCCAAGTTGACGCGAAAGAATTGAGCAGGGCCTTCAGGGCCCTCTCTCAGCGTGCCTCAGGGTCTCGCAGACCGAACGCCGCGCACAAGCGCAGCGCCTTTTCGCCTGCTTGTCGAGGAGTTGATCGCGAACGATATGCGGCAAGGCACCCGCCGAACACGCTGGACCCGCCGCAGGGCAATGACTATCTAGGTCTCAACCACGGAGACCGCCTCATGTCCAAACCGCCCCTCACCCTCTATCTCGCCGCCCCGCGCGGGTTTTGCGCAGGCGTGGACCGCGCCATCAAGATCGTGGAGATGGCCTTGGAAAAATGGGGCGCGCCCGTCTATGTGCGCCACGAGATCGTGCACAACAAATTCGTGGTCGACGGGCTGCGCGACAAGGGCGCGGTCTTTGTCGAAGAGCTTGACGAATGCCCCGATGATCGCCCCGTGATCTTCTCCGCCCATGGGGTGCCCAAAGCCGTGCCCGCCGCCGCCGCCAAGCGCGAAATGATCTATGTCGACGCCACCTGCCCGCTGGTCTCAAAAGTGCATATCGAGGCCGCGCGCCACCATGACAACGGGCTGCAAATGGTGATGATCGGCCATGACGGCCACCCCGAAACCGTGGGCACCATGGGCCAATTGCCCAAAGGCGAGGTGCTGCTGGTCGAAACCGTCGAGGATGTGGCCGAGATCACCCCCCGCGACCCCGAAAAGCTGGCCTTCATCACCCAGACCACCCTGTCAGTCGATGACACAATCGACATCGTGGCCGCGCTGCAAGCGCGCTTCCCGGCCATCGTCGGCCCCCATAAAGAAGACATCTGCTACGCCACCACAAACCGCCAGGAGGCGGTCAAAGCCATGGCCGCCAAGACCGGGGCCATGCTGGTGATCGGAGCACCCAACTCGTCCAACTCCAAACGGCTGGTCGAGGTCGGTGCCAAGGCCGGGTGCAGCTATTCGCAACTGGTCCAACGCGCCGCAGATATCGACTGGCGGGCGCTGGACGGCATCAGCAGTATCGGCATCACTGCGGGGGCCTCCGCGCCCGAGGTGCTGATCAACGAGGTCATCGACGCCTTCAAATCGCGCTACGACGTCACCACCGAAATGGTCGAAACCGCCGTCGAAAACGTGGAATTCAAAGTCCCCCGTGTGCTGCGCGAGCCCGCCTGATCCCCCGCTGACCTCGCGCTGACCTC
>CAYXIZ010000063.1:11417-13223 GCA_964465485.1 uncultured Rhodobacterales bacterium
CGCTGACCTCGCGCTGACCTCTCGGAGGTCACGGCTATGTCATAAGACATTTCCTTTGCGTCTTCGCGGAACTCGTCTAAGAACGTGTCAGCCAACAAAAATAAGCAGCAGGTTCATGTTCGATCAAACCAGCCCGACAGGGCCAGACGCGGCGCACGCAGATGTGCCGCAAACCGCCCGTGAATGGGTGAAAATCCTCGCTCAATACCGTGACCCCAACGCGGGCCGCTCCATCTTCGAGCTGGCCGTGACCATCGGACCTTTCGTGGCTCTGTGGGCGCTGGCATGGTGGTCGCTGTCGATCAGCGCGTGGCTGGCGTTGGGCATTTCCATCGTCAACGCGGCCTTCCTGCTCCGCCTTTTCGCGATCCAGCATGATTGCGGCCACGGCGCGTTTTTTGCCAATCGCACCGCCGATGACTGGCTGGGCCGGGTGCTGGGCGTGCTGACCCTGACACCCTATGACGTCTGGCGCAGCTCGCATTCCATGCACCATTCGGCGTCTGGCAATCTCGACCGCCGCGGTATGGGCGATATCAACACGCTCACCGTTGCCGAGTACGAGGCCATGGGCAGCTTTGACCGCCTGAAATACCGGCTCTACCGCCACCCGATCGTGCTGTTCGGCCTTGGGCCGGGCTATCTGTTTTTCCTGCAAAACCGGCTGCCGCTGGGGCTGATGAACAAGGCCAAATACTGGGTCAGCGCAATGGTGACCAATGCAGGCATCTTCGCGGCCCTTGGCCTGATCATCTGGTTCGGAGGCCTGATGCCCGTGCTGATGATCTTCGTCCCCTCCACCCTGCTGGCCGCCACTGCCGGGGTCTGGCTGTTCTACGTCCAGCACCAGTTCGAGACCACCCATTGGGAGGCCGAGGAGGACTGGCAAATCCACGAAGCCGCCCTTGATGGCAGTTCGCATTACGTCATGCCAAAACCGCTGCAATGGCTCAGCGCCAATATCGGCATCCACCATGTGCACCACCTCTACAGCCGCATCCCGTTCTACCGCCTCCCCGAGGTGCTGCGCGACCACGCCACGCTGGCCGAAGGCAACCGCATGACCATCCCCGAAAGCATCGCCAACGCCCGGCTGCATCTGTGGGACGAGGACAGCAAACGCCTGCTCTCCTTCGCCCAGGCCCGTGCCCGCCACGCGTAAGCCCGGCACTTCAATCAGATACCCCCGTGACATCGCCACGGGGCGTGGTAGGTCTTGGGCCATGACCGACAGCCCCTCCTCACCCATCCCCCGCGCGCCACTCCTTCTGGGCCTCGCAGGCCTGCTGCCCTTCCTCTGGGCGGCGCTTGGCGTTCTTGTCCCGGCGGTCTCCGACGCGACCGTCGCAATCCTCGGCCCGCGCTTCAACGCGCCCTATATGCTGATCGCCTACGGCACCGTCATCCTGTGCTTCATGTCCGGCGTCCTCTGGGGTTTCGCGGTCAAATCCGACCGCTTCCTGCCCTACATCGTCTCGACCCTGCCCGCCCTCTGGGCCTTCTTCTCCATCGGCGGCGGGGAACGTCAGGCCACCTCCGCCGTGCTCATCGGCTTCTTGCTGGTCTTCCTCTTCGATCTGCAATTCGCCGTCTGGCGGCTGACCCCGCCCTGGTGGTTGAAGCTGCGCGCCCTGCTCACCGCCATCGTGCTGGCCTGCCTCGCCATAGGATTATTCGCATGACCGACAAAGAAACCATCGAGATCTATAACCAGAAGGCTGCCAGCTACGACGATCTGGTCTCGCGTGATACGCCCGACCAAGACCTGCAGGCCTTCATCAACGCGGTCCCTGCAAAGGGCCACGT
>CAYXIZ010000064.1:0-13018 GCA_964465485.1 uncultured Rhodobacterales bacterium
GTCGAGGGCAGCTATACCGGGCAATACCTCAAGGACATGCTCGCGCCCAAAAAGACCAAGAAAAACATCGCAGCGGAGTAGCTTTTACTTCGTCTCGGGCTCGATCACCGCGAGGATCATCCGGCTTTCATTATCGACCGAGATCACCCGGTCGCCGATCTGGTAATAGGTGGCGTTTTCCAGCAGCGGCAGGTCCTGGGCCGCCGGGTTGGCCATGGCGGGGATGGCGCTTTCAAAGCGCTGGCCGGGCATCAGGATGATCTGATGACGCAGGGAGCCGTCGGTGACGCTGTCGCGGCTGGCGCAGCGGCCTGCTTTGCGCACTTCACCGGGCGCACAGACCCGCGCAACCTTCGTGCCCGCGCGGCGTTTATTGGTGGTTTTGGTTTTCGCTGCGGCCTTTTGCTTGACCTCTGGCTTGGCGCTTTGGGCCAATGCGGGCGTCATTGAGGCCCCCGCTAGGGCCACGGCAATCGCAACGGCGGTCAGAAGGGATTTCGGGCTGGACATGGCAGTCTCCTTACACTCGTCAAAACTCTGGGGCCGGTTCGGGGACGGAGCAGATCCTCGCGCCAAACCGGATGTTCCGAATGTAGCCTATCACAGCCTGACCGCAAGCGCACGGGACAAGCGCATAGGGGCAGCGCATCAAGAGCGAGCTGGCCAGCAATTCTTGGCCCAAAGGCCGCGCGCTTACTCCAGCAGCCGGGTCTCGATATGAGCCGCACCTTCGAGGGTTCGGTGCACCGGGCACCGGTCCGCGATTTCCAGAAGCCGGGCGCGTTGCTCCTCGTCCAGATCGCCTTCCAGATGAATTTCGCGCACAAATTGGTCGATCTTGGAATGCCCGCCATCGGCGTCCTGCGCATGCATCGCGTCATGTTTGACGTCGACCCAGACATGGCTCAACGGCCAGTTCTTGCGCCGCGCATACATGCGGATGGTCATTGAGGTGCAGGCCCCGAGCCCGGCGGACAGAAAGCCGTAAGGCGTCATGCCCTTGGCGGTGCCGCCATAGGCCACCGGTTCGTCGGCCTGGGTGTGAAATTTATGGCCCAGATTGATGTCTTGCAAAAACCCGTCCGGGTCCGCCTCGCGCACGCGCAACACGCCCTCCGGCGCGCCAATCGGCGGGGCAGGCGGGCGCAGGTCGAGATATTTCGACGACCACGCGGCAATGACGTCGGCGGCATATTCGGCATCCGCCTCACGGGTGATCAGATGGTCGGCGTCGCACAGGGTGATGAAGCTTTTGGGATGTTTGGCATGGGTGAAAATCTGCGTGGCATTCTCCACCCCGACAGTCTGGTCCAGCGGAGCGTGCAGCACCAGAAGCGATTTGTTCAAGCCGCGCAGCGCCTCTTCAAGGCGGCTGGTCGCCACGTCTTCCAGAAAGCCCGCGCCGATTGTAATCGGACGCCCGCCCAGCTGCACTTCGGCGGCGCCTTTGGCTTTGATCTCTTCGACCGCGCTGCCAAAATTATGCGTCACATGCTCGGGGTCAAACGGCGCGCCAATGGTCACCACGGCGCGGGCCTGCGGCACCTGTGCTGCGGCGGCAATGATCGCGGCCCCGCCCAGCGAATGCCCGATCAGCAGATCCGGCCCCATCTCGCGCTTTGCCAGCTCGGCGGCGGCCAGCGACAGGTCCTCGACATTGGAGCTGAACGTGGTGTTGGCAAACTCGCCCGAGGAATGGCCCAGCCCGGTAAAGTCAAACCGCAGCACCGCGATCCCCATATTGGCCAGCCGCGAGGCGATACGGCGGGCGGCGGGAATGTCTTTCGAGCAGGTAAAGCAATGTGCAAAAAGCGCCGTGGCCAGAACGGGCCCCTCCGGCATATCCAGTCGCGCAGCAAGCTCGTCGCCGGAATGTCCGGTGAAGGTAAATCGTTCAGTGGCCATGTGTGTTCTATCCTTTGTTAGCGCCAAGGATGGGGTCTGCCCCGCGTCATAGCAACGCGGGCGAGCCCAAGTTCACGAGATGGTGAGCAGGGTTTAGAACCCGTGATCCGGCCCTCAATGGCCCATCAGCTTTTCGTCAAACGGGTATTTGGTCAGGTTCTCGTGGCCGTCCTCGGTGATGATCACCTGATCTTCCAGCTTGATCGAGAAATCGCCGCCGACCTCGCCCACCAGCGCCTCAACGCAAATCGCCATGCCCGGCTGCAACACATGCTCGAACGCGCCCTCGACGAATGTGTCCGGGTAGGCCACCAGGGGCCACTCGTCGCACAGCCCTACGCCATGCATCAGGCAGCTGTATTTCTGCTCTTGGTATTTGTCATGCAGCACATGGGTGTTCATCGTCAGGTCGCGGATGGCTACGCCGGGTTTCAGCATCTCCATATTGGTCTGGATATGCTCGACGCTGTGTTTCATCGCCTCGATCATGTCGGGGCGGGGCTTCTCGTCGCCAATCCACCACGTCCGCGAGATATCGCAGCAAATGCCGTAAGCGCCAATCAGATCCGTATCAAAAGCCAGAATTTCGTTGTCTTGGCAAATGCGCGGCCCGCATTCCTGAAACCACGGGTTGGTGCGCTGCCCGGTGGCCAAAAGCCGGGTCTCGATCCACTCGCCGCCGCGTTTGATGTTTTCGGCATGCAGCACCGCCCAGACGTCATCTTCCGACACGCCGCCGCCGGGGATTTGGCTGCGGGCAAACTCCTCCATGGCGTACATCGCCATTTCGCAGGAATGACACGAGGCACGCATGGCCAATATCTCGTCCGGGCCCTTGATGGCGCGGGCATGCTCGGTCAGGTCCTCGCCCTCATGCACCTCAAAACCCGCGGCTTCCAGCGCCCGCAGCCCCGAGATCATGATCTTGTCCACCGCCAGCCGCCTATTGCCGCCGCCATGCTCTTGCAACAGATCATCCACCTGCGCCGCAAAGCCGGAGGCCGCGGCCTGCGTCTTGTCTCCGGTGGCAAAATAGAACATCGACGCCCCCGAGCGGCGCTCACGCACCAGCGGGTTGAACTCACTGAGGAAAGGCGCGTTCTTGTAGTCCCAAATCACCATATAACCATCCGCGCAGACCAGCGCGGCGCGGAACGGGTTATGGGTGTTCCACAGCTGCATATTGGTGCTGTCCGTGGCGTAGCGAATGTTGAGCGGGTCAAACATCAGCAAGCCGCCCATGTCATTTTTGACCACCTGATCCACCAGCCGCTGCAAGCGGTACTCCCGCATCCGCTCAAGGTTGGGCAGGGACAGCCCCGCCGCCTCCCATTCGCCGTAGGCCAGCAGGGTCGGGCCGATCTCCATACGGTCATTGTCATTGGCCAGCCCGTCGCCCAGATGGCTGCCCTTGGAGGGATCAATCTTGCGCGTGTCGCGGTAATGCTGGTTCATATCTGTCCTCCCCGTCGGGATCAGGATGGAAGCGGCTCAGTTGCCGTGCTAGCTGGAAAACGGCACAAAACAGGTCGTAAAGGTGGCAAAATGGACGAGATCTGCCAAAAATCGCTGCCCGACGCGCCATGGCTGACCGCCGCCACGCGCAAATTGCCCGGCGTGCAGCCGCTCGATATGGCAAACTGGCTGGTGGTCGATGACGCCTATGCGCCCCAAATGGCGGAGCGCGCGCGGCTGCTCGGAACCCGCCCCGGAGACGTGCTGGCCTACCAAAACCGCGCGCGCCCCGCCGCGCAAGAGCTCTATGATCTGGTGCTCAGCCATCTGGCGCAGACACCGGGCTATCGCTTTGCCGCCCGTCATTGCATCCGCCCCGATGGGGCGCAGATCCCCTTGAACCGCGCCGCCCCGCTGGAAACGCTCTGCCATCTCATCGCCGAAGATCTCTGCATTCTGGAGAAACACGAGGCCGAACATGTGCTCACCGCAGCACTTCTCTGCTTTCCCGCCAGCTGGTCGCTGGCGGAGAAATTCGGGCGCCCCCTGACCACGATCCACGCCCCCGTGGACAGCTACAGCGACGACATGGCCCGCCGGGTGCAGCGCCTGTTTGACGCGGTGAAACCCGGCCGCCCGCTTTGGCGGGCCAACGCGCTCTCCTATGCCGACCCGACGCTCTACCAGCCCCGCACCATGGCCCAGCGGCGCGGCCCCGAGACGCGGGGCCACTACCTGCGTTCTGAGCGGCAATGCATCCTGCGCCTGCCCAAATCGGGCGCGGTCGTCTTCTCTATCCACACCCGGCAGCTGCGCATGGCAGACCTCACCCAAGAGCAACGCGCAGGGCTCGAGGCGCACCCGCTGTCGGAGGCGCTTTGACACCGGATTTTGCGGCGCGCCCCAAAGAGGCTGGCTATAACGCCGCGTGACCGCTAGTTTCAGGAGGCAGAACAAATCCAAAAGGATGACAGGCATGGCTCAGAAACCCGCGACACCCACCGCAAAAACGGCCAAGGCCAAAGCGCCCAAACGCTCCACGACGAAAGCCGCGATCAAAAAGCCCGTCGCCGCAGCCAAACCCAAAGCGCTGAAACCCGCCCAGCCGCCCGTGCCAAAAGCCAAGATCAAACCCAAGCCGCTGACCAAAAACGCAGAGCTCAGCAAACGCCAGCTCCTCGACCGCATCGTCACCGAAAGCGGCATGAAAAAAGGCGACGCCCGCACGGTGCTCGACGCGGTGCTCTCCGGGCTGCGCGACGCCATCGCAGACGGCCACGACATCGCCGCGTCTCCCTTGGGCAAAATCAAGCTGGTGCGCAAGAAAGACACCCCCAACGGAGAGCTCGCCGTCCTGCGCGTCAAACTCAAAGACCCCAAGAAAATCGCCGCAAATCAGGCTGCCAGCAGGGCCGAAAACGAAGCGGTTGCGAAAGGCGCTGAACCCGGCTAAATCATCGCCCAGAGGGTGATTAGCTCAGTGGTAGAGCGCTTCGTTCACATCGAAGATGTCAGGAGTTCAAATCTCTTATCACCCACCATTTTCCTCTTTGTAAGCGCGTCAGGACTGCTAATTCGACACGCTGATCGATTGGTTGGTATAGTCGAAAAACGGCGCGCAACCGGCATCGCATTCCCTGCTGACAACAGCATCCGTGCTGTCGCGGTAAAGAACCTGGCCACTTGGAAACAGCACGACAGAAGGCCCCTCCGCGAGCAGGCTGCTTGAAATCGTGGTCTCGGGTATAGCCACACCAAACGCGTCCAGCACCGTCGGGAACACATCCACGGTCGAGGCCAGCTTGTCGATCTTTTGGCCGCTGAAATCAGCATGGCACAGCAGCATTGGAATATGCGCTTCCTGCAACGGATCGTCGCCCGTGTGCAGGTAGCTTGGGTGATCGGCGGTCAGAATGAAAAGACTGTTGCCAGCGTCAAATTCGGCCTGCTGTAGCGCGAACATCTCTGCGATGGTCTGATCGACCTCATGCATCGTGGCCATGTAGTCTTCTTTGATCTGTGAGCCTGTTTCGAGGCCGAACGTGTCACCCGTCTCCGCGCTGTAGCCTCGGAAGGGCCCATGCGACTGCACATTGAAGAAGTAATAAAAGCTCCGCTCAGAGCCCGTCATCGCGTCGCTGAGTGTCTCCAGCGCAAACTGGCGTTCATTGTTTTCTGTGTTCGGCTCGACAAACTGTGCGTCGACATTCTCGAGCTGCGCATAGGCATAGTTGCGCCCGTAAAACCCAATCGTGTTGTTATGGGCAAAACTCGACGTAATTCCGTTGGCCGCGAGCACATCATAGATCGTCTCAATAGTGCTGAAATCGGTGCTGCGGATGGCTTGTAATTTGGAGGAAGGCAGACGTCCCGTGGCCACCGAATATTCGGAATCGGCTGATCCTCCAACGCTCTTAACCGTGTAGTAGTTGGTATATTCAAGACATGTGTCAGCCTTGAGCGCAGAGGTGAAGGGCATCACCGTCACGCCATTCAATTCGGCGTCGATGGCTTCACGATCAAACGACTCGATCTGGACCATTACAACCCTGTCCACCGGTCTGCGCAATGCAAAGGGCGACGGGCCGGCCTCGGGCGGGGTGCCATAGGCAACCTGTGTCAGTTTGCCGGGAAAGGCTGTTTCTGCGGCGATATATCCCGAAGAATAGCTGAGCCAATCGCGCGCTGACAGATAGTAGAATGTCGGCAGGCCAAAGCGTTTGATCACGGTCCCGTTGCCCCATCGTTTGGTGTCCTGCGGAGTGCCGTAAGTCATAAAGCTCACCGCAAAAAGCGCCACTGGAAGCACCAAAAGCACACTTGCACGCAGATGCAGCTTTTGCCGTGGGAGCAGGAAAAAGAACAAGGCAGCGGCGATCAGCAACAACACTTCCGACGCGCCAAAAATCTGACGAAAGTAATGCCCCAGAACACCCATCATGTCTGGCGCGTTGGCCGCGCCGAGCGCGTAGATCTCAGGCACAAAGCCAAAATATGCGTAATAGGACGTCAGAAAGAACACATAGAGAAAACTTGCAATAAGGACGGCGTAGCCCAAAACCCTCAATGCCAACCAGCGGGACTGTGCCATGAACAACGGGATCAATAGGACGAGGAAATAGATGCTGGCGACAGCCATCTTTCCGACCTGAACCCAAGCAGGTACGATCGGGATAAATTCGAACAGCCCAGCGTATAAGATCAGGCCCGTGGCGTAGATACAAAGAACCAGCAATCCAGATTTGGCGATGTTAAACAATTTAGCCCCTTTCCTGCGCGCTGCGTATCGCGCTTTTTTTATGGCCCAAAATCAGGACGCATATCAAACCCATCTCCCTCTTTCCACCGTCCATTTGCGGCAGCAAATTGACGCTGAGAGGTTTTCCTTTAGACAAGGCGCTACGCAAAGACCTCGGCAAGGACAAAACATATGATCACTGTAGGACTTCTTGGCGCGGGTCGCATCGGGCAGGTGCATGCGCCAAACATTGCGGGTCATGCGAACAGCACGCTTGCCGCCGTGTCGGATTTCGTCCCCGAAGCCGCCGCGACGCTGGCCGCAAAATTCGGGGCAGAGGCGCGCAGCACGCAAGAGATCATCGCTGATCCGGCCATTGACGCGGTGCTCATCGCCACCTCCACCGACACCCATGCCGACCTGATCGAGGCCGCCACTGCCGCTGGCAAGGCCGTGCTCTGCGAAAAACCGGTGGATCTGTCGCTGGAGCGCGCGAGCGCTTGCGCCACGGTCGCGGCGCAAAATGGCCAGCCCGTCATGGTCGCCTTTAACCGGCGTTTCGATCCCAATTTCGCCACCATGAAAGCTGCGCTGGATGCGGGCCAGATCGGCACGGCGGAGCTGCTCAGCATCACCTCTTTTGACCCCGCGCCGCCGCCCGTGGCCTATGTAAAAGTCTCCGGCGGTCTGTTTCGCGACATGATGATCCATGATTTCGACATGGCCAATTTCATGCTGGGCGCGCTGCCCGAGACCGTGCATGCGGTGGGCGCCTCGCTGGTAGATGCGGCCATTGGCGAGGCCGGAGACGTGGACACCGCCGCGGCCACGCTGACCTATGCAGATGGGCGCATTGCCGTGATCAAGAACTCCCGCCGCGCCGCCTATGGCTATGATCAGCGGGTGGAGGTGCTGGGCTCCAAGGGGCTGTTGCAGACGCAGAATATGCTGGAAAACACGGTCGTGAAATCCACCGGCGCGGGCGTCATTGCCGCCAAGCCCACCTACTTTTTCCTTGAACGCTACGCCGCCGCCTATGTCGCCGAATGGGACAGTTTCGTCACCGCGCTGGAAGCCAAAACCCCGATGGCCGCGACTTTGGAAGATGGCGTCGCCTCGCTGGCCATGGCGGAGGCCGCCACGCGCTCCATGCAAACCGGCCAGCCCGTGCGATTGGCAGAAATCCTCGCGTGACGCTGCCCCCGCTCTATGTGCTGCGCCACGGGCAGACCGAGTGGAATCGCGCAGGCCGCCTGCAAGGCTGGCAGGATTCGCCCCTTACCGAGACAGGCCGTGCCCATGCCGCCCGGCAGGGGGAAATCTTGCGCGAAGTCTTGCGCGGTGACGCGCGCTGGGTCACGAGCCCACTGGGCCGCGCGCTGCACACGGCCCGGATCGCAGGCGCGCCGGATCACTTGGCCCACGATACGCGGCTACGCGAAATCGACATGGGCAGGTGGACCGGCCTGAGCAGCGCTCAGATCGCCACAGAGCGCCCGGATCTCGAAGGGTTTGCCCGCTACGAGGCCATCCCCGAGGGTGAAACCCTCGCGGATCTCACCCACCGTGTCGCAGCCTTTCTGGCCGAGCAGGCGGGGCAAACCGGCCCCATGGTGATCATCACCCACGGCATCACCTCACGCATCCTGCGCTGTCTGGCGACGGGTCAGCCGCCCGAGCATTACACGCAAATCGGCGGCGGGCAGGGGGTCGTTTACCATATTGAGAATGGCGCACAAAACTTGCTCAGCTAGGGCTTGCCCTTCCGCCCTTTGGTGCAGTAAGACACCTCCACCGGGTCGTTAGCTCAGTTGGTAGAGCGCTTCGTTTACACCGAAGATGTCGGGAGTTCGAGCCTCTCACGACCCACCATTCCCCTTCGATCCGTGCAGGCCAACGCGCCGCCGCTTTTGGCCAACCCCGCCGCAGCCCGAGCCAGGGCCGTCGCCGCCGCGCAGGCGTGTGGAAGACGCGGCGAAGAGCCCGCGAAATATTTTCGCCTGTGCAGGCTCAAACGCGCTTGACGGGGGCGGGCGCGGGCCATAATACAGCCAGACATTCGCGCAAGCGGATGCGCAATGGGCGGTTGTAGCTCAGTTGGTTAGAGTACCGGCCTGTCACGCCGGGGGTCGCGGGTTCGAGCCCCGTCAACCGCGCCACCATTGCCAGAAAAAGCTCCGCTCTGCGGGGCTTTTTTCGTTTTGGGGGCGTCGGTGCTGATCCAAATGGGCCTGCGGCGCATGTTTTATGTGCGCTCTTTGAGGACATTCTGTCCTCAGCCGCGCGGGCAAGCTCCTCCGAGGATATTTTTGAACATGGAAAGCTTTATGCGCGCCTGCGGGAGGTGAATCTGGGCAGCATTGCGGAGAAGTCTTTGCCTGCGCCGTCTTCTTCCTCGACAAAGCTTTGATAAAGCGCTGTGGCGGCTTGCCCCATCGGCGTGTCGGCATCGACGGCCTGAGCGGCCTGCTGGCTGAGGCGCAGGTCCTTGAGCATCAGGTCGGCGGCAAAGCCGGGCGTGTAGTCATTATCTGCGGGGCTGTGCGGGCCCACACCGGGCGCGGGGCAATAGGCGTTCATGCTCCAGGAATAGCCCGAAGAGGTTGAGACCACGTCGAACATTTTTTGGCGGTCGAGGCCTAGCTTGTCGGCCAGCGCGAAAGCCTCGCAGGTGCCGATCATGGTCACACCGAGGATCATATTGTTGCAAATCTTGGCCACTTGCCCGTTGCCCGACGGCCCGCAATGCACGGATTTTTGGCCCATAATCTCGAAAAGCGGCGCGACCTTGGCAAAGCCCTGCTCGGAACCGCCCGCCATGAAGGTGAGCGTGCCCGCCGCCGCCCCCCCCACACCGCCGGAGACCGGCGCGTCCACCGCCATCAGCTCGGATTTCGCAGCGATTTCGGCCACGTCGCGGGCGCTTTGCACATCCACCGTGGAGCAATCCAGCAAGACCGCGCCGGGGGCCATCTCCGGGATGATGTCGCCCGCCACGGCACGCAGGATGTCGCCATTTGGCAGCATGGTGATGACCACCTCCGCGCCGGAGACGGCACCGCCTGCATCTGCCGCGTTTTGCACGCCATCAGGGCAGGGGGCGACAGGGTCGAACCCGGTGACGTGATGACCTGCGGCGGCCAGATTGGCGGCCATGGGCGCGCCCATATTGCCCAGCCCGATAAATCCGATCCTCATGGCATCTCCTCCCAATTCAATGCGTCCGGGCCCAGCGGGGCCAGCATGTTTTTGATATCCGCATCGCGCACCTCCGTCAGGCCGGCATGCGCCCATTTGGGCTGCCGGTCGCGGTCGATGATCGCCGCGCGGATGCCCTCGATAAAGTCGCCCTGCGCCATGGCGCGGTGGGTGTAGCGGTATTCCATCTCGAGCGCGTCGCGGATGCTGGCGTCGCGCGGCAGGGCCCTGAGGATGGCGAGACAGCAGGCCATGGCCAGCGGCGCGTTGCGGCCCATGGCCTTGCGCGTGTCGCGGGCAAACTCGGTGTCGGTCTTCAGCCCGGCGGCGATCTCTGCCAGGCTTGCTTTTGCGAAATGCTGCGTGATCAGCGGTTGCAAGCCGGGCAATGTGCCGGGGGCAGGCGTGGCGCGCAGGCGGGTCACCGCACCCAGATCGCCTTGCACCAGAGCGGCGGTCAGCGCGGGCCAGTCGTCCTGCGCGATGAAGTGATCGGCGAACCCCGCATAGATCGCATCCGCCGCGCCCATGCGGAACGCGGTGAGGCCAAGATAGGCGCCCGTCACCCCCGGCGCGCGGGCCAGCATCAGCGAGCCGCCCACATCCGGCACCAGTCCGATGCCGCATTCGGGCATGGCGATCTGGCTCGTCTCGCCCACAATCCGGTGTGATCCATGACACCCCACGCCGACGCCGCCGCCCATGGTGAAGCCCTGCAACAGGCTGACCACCGGTTTGGGATATTCGAAAATCTTGGCGTTCAGCCGGTATTCGTCGCGCCAGAACTGGCGGCCATAGGCGTAATCGCCGCGCATGCCCGAGGCATACATCTCCGCAATATCGCCGCCTGCGCAGAAGGCTTTCTCGCCCTCCGCGTCGAGCAACACCAGCGCCACATCCGTGTCGCGCCAATCGTCCAGCGCGCGCTCAATCTGCAGCACCATCTCATAGGTCAGCGCGTTCAGCGCGCCGGGGCGGGTGAGCGTGATGCGGCCTGCGTGGCCATCCTTGCGGATATCAATATCGCTCATCGCGCCGCCAGCATGTCACGCGCAATGATGACGCGCATGATCTCGTTGGTGCCCTCAAGTATCTCGTGAACGCGCAGGTCGCGGACCAGCTTTTCGATGCCGTAATCGGCCAGATAGCCGTAGCCGCCATGCAGCTGCAAACAGCCATTCACCACTTTCGATCCGGTCTCTGTCACGAATTTTTTGGCCATGGCGCAGTGACGCGCGGCATCCGGCGCGCCTTGGTCCAGCTTCCACGCGGCTTGGCGCAACAAGGCACGCGCGGCTTGCAGCTCCACCTCCATATCGGCGAGGCGGAATTGCAGCGCTTGGAACTGGTCGATGGGTTTGCCAAAGGCGCGGCGCTCGGCCATGTAATCGAGCGTTTTGGACAGGGCGGCGGTCGCGGCCCCCAGCGAACAGGCCGCAATGTTCAGCCGTCCGCCATTCAGGCCTTTCATCGCATAAGTGAAACCCTGACCCTCTTCACCGACCAGATTGCCCGATGGAATGTTGCAATTGTCCAACTGAACTTGCCGGGTCGGCTGGGCACGCCAGCCCATTTTGTCTTCTAATCCGCCGAAACTCAGCCCTTCCGCCCCGTCCTCCACAAACAGCGCGGAGACGCCTTTGGGCCCGTCCTCCCCCGTGCGCGCCATAACTATATAGGCGTCTGAATAGCCGCCGCCCGAGATGAACGCCTTGGTGCCGGTCAGCGCAAATCCTTCATTGGTCCGCTCTGCGCGGGTCTTCAATGCGGCCGCGTCCGAGCCGGAGCCGGGCTCTGTCAAACAGTAGGACAGGATGGTTTCCATCGCCACGGCGCGGGGCAGCACGCGGGCTTTCAACGCGTCCGAGCCGAACGTGTCGATCATCGCCGCGCACATATTGTGGATCGACAGGAAGGCCGCAACCGAGGGGCAGGCATGTGACAGCGCTTCAAAAACCAGCGTGGCGTCGAGCCGCGTCAGGCCAGAACCGCCGCTTTCCTCCGAGACATATAATGCGCCAAATCCCAGCTCCGCCAGATCCTGCCACAACGCTTTCGGGATGGTTTCGTCCTTTTCCCATTGCAAGGCATGTGGCGCGATATGGCTTTGGCCGAACGCATGGGCCATGTCGAAAATTGCGGATTGCTCGTCAGACAGGGCGAAATCCATCGGGGCCTCTTGGGAATTGAACGCTTGTTTAATTGTGGGGTCAAAAAAGCGCTGATGCAACAAAAAAGGCAGGCCCGAAGACCTGCCTCTTTCAAACTCAAAAAGCCCGAGGGGTCAGACCAGCCGCACCTGCGTCCCAACTGGCGTAATCGAAAACAGCTCTGCGATCTGCTCGTTATACAAGCCAATACAGCCCGAGGAGGACCGCCGCCCGATCTTGCGCGTGTCATGCGTGCCGTGGATCAGATAGGCGGGCCAGTCGAGATACATCGCATGCGTGCCCAGCGGGTTGTCCGGCCCGGCCTCCATGAAGGCGGGCAGGGAGGGGTCGCGTGCGCGCATATTCGCGGTGGGCGTCCAGGTCGGCCCCTCGCGCTTGCGCACGATCTTGGTGTAGCCGCGGCGGGTCAGCTCGTCGGTTTTGGGCACAGAGGTCGCGAACACACGGTAATCCGTGCCGGTTGCGTCCCAGAAATGCAGGGCGCGCGATTTGGTGTCGGCCACGATGGTGGCCACGCCCAAAGTCGAGAAATGGTCGCGCCAGTTTTGGCTGCGGAAGCTCGATGCGTTGCGGCGCACGCCGCCGCCTGTGGCGGGTATCTGGGCGTCTGCCTCGAAATCCTGCGCGCGCAGAACGGTGGGCGCGAAAAGCGCGGCCCCGCCGGTCAGGATCAGGCTGCGTCTGGTGGTCTTGGTCATGCGGTCACTCCTGAAAGAGACGAAATCTATGCACAATATAGCGCTCACAGCCGTTTACGATAAGGGGGCAATCTGCGCAATTGCCCCCTCTCACAGCTTTGTGTTTCGGCCAAAACGGGCCAAAAACTGGTGCTATTCCATCACGGGGATGGAGAACTCTCCGCCCTCTTTCAGCCCTGACGGCCAGCGCGAGGTCACGGTCTTGGTCCGCGTATAGAACTTGAACGCATCGGGTCCGTGCTGGTTCAGATCGCCAAAGACCGACTTCTTCCAGCCGCCAAATGTGTGATAGGCCAAAGGCACCGGGATCGGCACATTAACCCCCACCATGCCGACATTGACCCGGTTGGCAA
>CAYXIZ010000065.1:0-13001 GCA_964465485.1 uncultured Rhodobacterales bacterium
TTAAAAGCCCAAACCTTCGTATTTGTTCTTGAACTTCGACACACGGCCGCCAGTGTCCATCAGGCGCTGGTTGCCGCCGGTCCATGCGGGGTGCACGGAGGGGTCGATGTCCAAAGCAATCTGGTCGCCCTCGGCGCCCCAGGTCGATTTCATCTGCAACACAGTGCCGTCGGTCATTTTGACGTTGATCATGTGGTATTCGGGATGGGTGTCTTTTTTCATGAGACCAACCTTTACGCGTCTGCGCCGCTGGAGAGCGGCTTGTAATTTGTTTGCTCGGCGATACGCGCGGATTTACCACGGCGCGAGCGCAGGTAGTACAGTTTGGCGCGACGCACGCGGCCGCGGCGGACCACGGTGATGCTGTCGATATTGGTGGAGTGCAGCGGGAAGACCCGCTCAACGCCTTCGCCAAAGGAGATTTTGCGCACGCAGAACGACCCGGCAATGCCCGTCCCGTTGTTGCGGGCAATGCAGACGCCCTCGTAGTTTTGGACACGGGTGCGCGTGCCTTCGGTCACTTTGTAACCGACGCGGATGGTGTCACCCGCTTTGAAATCTGGGAGATCCTTGCCCAGTTCGGCGATTTGTTCCGCCTCAAGTTGTGCGATCAGATCCATCTGAAACGCTCCTTCATATGACCCCGGTTTGCCCGGTGAATGTTTGCGCGTCCCAAGAGCTGTCGGTCTTCTTTCGGGTCCACTTTACGTGCCCGCCACAGATCAGGTCGTCGTTGCTTGGTGCGCCGTCCTTTTGCATCCGTTTGCTGCGTCGAAGAAAACGCGTCGGACGCTCAATAAAATAACGGCTCCGGTCAGTGTTCTGATTCCAGATTGGGGCGGTATAAGTGGGATCTTGGGATGGATCAAGCCCCGGCGGGGCAAGGGGAGCGGGTCCGTTTGAAAAATCGGTTCTCTGGCGCATGCTGTCAGAGGACGACACCCCAAGACGCGCGCCCCGATCCCCCCTGCGCATTCTGACCCGTAAATGACGCGAACGGGCTGGACAGGTTTTCCTGTCTCTGCTCAGACTGAGCGCTGACGCAAAGCGGCACCTTCACAGGCGGCGGTTTTGCCCAGAACCAAGGTCGAGATTGCAGGGGAGCCCGGGCCATGAACACACATCACCGCGTGGTTGTTATCGGGGGCGGCGTCGTTGGCACCTCCGTCCTGTATCATCTGGCGAAATTCGGCTGGAGCGACGTCTGCCTGCTTGAACGCTCCGTCCTGACCGCGGGCTCCAGCTGGCATGCCGCCGGGGGCATTCATGCGCTGAACGCGGATCCCAACATTGCCTCGCTTCAGGCCTATACCATCGACCTGCTGACCAAGATCGAAGAGGAATCCGGCCAGAATATCGGGCTGCATATGACCGGAGGGATGACCCTCGCAGGCACGCCAGATCGCTGGGAATGGCTGCAAGCCGCGCATCGCACGTTCCAATCCATCGGCATCGAGGACTGCCACCTGCTGACCCCGGAGGAGATCAAGAAAGCCTGCCCGATCATTTCAACCGAGGGCATCATCGGCGGCATGTGGGCCGACCGCGAGGGCTATGTGGACACGACCGGCACCGTGCATGCCTATGCCATTGCCGCCAAGAAACGCGGAGCCACGATCCATGAGCACACCAAGGTCGAGGAGCTGATCCAGACCGCCGATGGCTGGAGCGTCGTCACCGACAAAGGCACCATCACCTGCGAGCATGTCGTCAACGCCGCAGGGCTCTGGGCCAAGCAGGTGGGCCGCATGGCGGGGATCGAACTGCCGGTCTCGCCGCTCAAGCATCACTACCTGATCTCCGACACGATCCCCGAGCTGGAAGAGCTGGATTTCGAGGTGCCGATGACGGTGGATCTCGAAGGCTTCACCTATATGCGGCAGGACCAGAAGGGCATTCTGCTGGGCATTTACGAGATCAACCACGAGCATTGGGCCATGGACGGCGCGCCGTGGAATTACGGCATGGAGCTGTTTCAGGAGCAGACCGACCGGATTGAGGAAGAGCTGATCCTCGGCTTCGAGCGCTACCCCGCCCTGCAACACACGGGCGTCAAAACATGGGTGAACGGGGCCTTCACCTTCTCCCCCGATGGCAACCCGCTGGTGGGCCCGGTGCAAGGCAAGCCCGGCTATTGGTGCGCTTGCGCGGTGATGGCGGGGTTCCTGCAAGGCGGCGGCGTCGGCAAATCGCTGGCCGAATGGATGATCCACGGGGAGCCGGAGGCGGATGTCTTTGGCATGGACGTGTCGCGCTACGGCGACTACGCGCAAAACAAGCGGTTCATCCGCGAGACGACGGGCCAATTCTACACCCGCCGCTTCGTGATGACCTACCCGAACGAGCAGCTCCCCGCGGGCCGCCCGCTGAAAATGGCACCCGCTTACTCAGACATGAGCGCCGCGGGTTGCCGCTGGGGGGCCAGCTACGGGCTGGAAGTGCCGCTCTATTTCGCCCCCTCGCCAGAGTTCGAGGAAACGCCGTCGCTCAAACGCTCCAACGCGCATGAGATCGTTGCCGCCGAGTGCAAGGCGGTTCGTGAAAAGGTCGGGCTGCTCGACATTTCCGGCTTCTCCCGGTTCGAGGTCACGGGCGCGGGGGCGCAAGCATGGCTCGACCAACTCATGGCCTCCAAACTGCCTGCACCCGGCCGCGCGCGGCTGGCCCCGATGCTCAGTTCCGAAGGGAAAATGAAGGGCGACCTGACCGTCTTCAACTGGGGCACAGACTCGTCTGGAAACGGCACCTATTGGATCATGGGCAGCTACTACCTGCGCGATTGGCACCTGCGCTGGTTCAACGACCATATGGGCGCGGATGTGGCGGTGCGGGATCTGTCGGATGACGTGGTGGGCTTCAGCCTCGCGGGGCCCAACAGCCTGAAAGTGCTTGAGAAACTCACCGATGGCGCGATTGCGGAGCTGCCTTTCATGGGCTGCGGCACGTTCGATCTGGGGCTGCTGCGCGTCAAGATCGGCAGGCTCTCTGTCGCTGGTGAGCTGGGCTATGAAATTCACTGCAAAGCGGTTGAGCATATCGGGTTGCGCAAAATGCTGCTGGAGGCAGGGGCCGATCTGGGCATCTGCGAATACGGGTTCAACGCACTGCTCAGCCTGCGGCTGGAGAAAAGTTTCGGCATCTGGAGCGCTGAGTTCACGCAAGGCTACACCGCCGCGCAGACCGGCATGGATCGCTGGATCGACTGGTCCAAGCCTGACTTCAACGGCAAGGCCGCCGCGCTGGCGGAACGCGACGGCAACGGCCCCGCACAAGTGGTAGTCCCCTTGGAGGTCGAGGCCAAAAACGCAGATGCCAGCGGCTATGAGCCTGTGTGGAAGGACGGCAAGATGGTGGGATTTGTGACCTCCGGCGGCTACGGCCACACGGTCGGCAAATCGCTGGCCATGGCCATGGTGGACGCGGCGGCGGCGGGCGAGGGGACAGCGCTCAGCGTGCATGTCGTCGGCGTCGAGCGCAAAGCCAAGGTCATCGCCCCGTCACCTTACGATCCGACGGGCAAAGTGATGCGCGGATGAGCGACGGGCCTCGCAAAACGCGCAGGCGCGGCAGGGCGGAGGCCAAAGCCGCGCCCGTGCAACGCGAGGTCAATTACCGCCAGCTGAAAAACCCGTTTCCCCCGATGGAAGTGTTCTCCACCGACCAGATCGCGGACATGCACGATGCCGCCCTGCGGACGCTTGAAGATCTGGGCATCAAAACCCTGCTGCCCGAGGCGCGTGCGGTCTTCAGGCAAGGGGGCGCGAAGGTTGACGGCGAGATGGTCCATATCGGCCGCGACATGGTGGAGGCCGCGCTGGCCTCCGCCCCCAAATCCATCCTCTGCCGCGCAGGCGCGCGCGACCGCGACGTGCTGCTGGAGCTTGGCTCTTTGGTGTTTCAACCCGGCGCAGGCGCGCCGCATGCCACTGATCTGGAGCGTGGCCGCAGGCCCGGCTCTGGCCGTGACTTTCGCGAGCTGATCCAGCTGACGCAGCATTTCGACGTCTTCCAGATGATGCCGCCGCTTATAGAGCCGCAGGATGTGGCCACACACCTTCGTCACTACTTCACCATGGAGGCGCAGCTGACCCTGTCGGACAAGCTGCCCTTCATCTTCTCCCGCGGCACGCCGCAGGTGGAAGAGAGTTTTGAGATGCTGCGGGATTTTCGCGGGCTCAGCGATGAGGCCTTCATGGCGGAGCCGCAGAGCTACACGATCATCAACACCAACAGCCCGCGCACTCTGGACATCCCGATGGCCCAAGGCCTGATTGATTTCGCCCGCGCGGGGCAGGTGTCGATTGTCACGCCCTTCACCTTGATGGGCGCCATGGCCCCGATCACCGTGGCGGGCGCGATCACCTTGAGCCATGCCGAGGCGCTGGCCGCGATCACCCTGACTCAGCTCGTGCGCCCCGGCGCGCCGGTCTGTTATGGCACCTTCACCTCAAATGTGGACATGAAATCCGGCGCGCCCGCCTTTGGCACCCCCTCGCATTTTCAAGCCTCGCTCGCAGCGGGCCAATTGGCGCGGTTCACCGGCTTGCCGTGGCGCTCTGCGGCGGGGTCGGCGTCCAATTTGAACGACGTGCAGGCGGCCAATGAGAACCAAATGGGGCTCTGGGGCTGCCTGATGGCCGGGGCCACGGTGATCATCCATTCCGCAGGCTGGCTCGAGGGCGGCTTGTCGGTCTCCTATGAAAAGCTGATCACCGATGTGGAGGTGCTGAACATGGTGGCCGATCTTTGCGCGGGCGCGCAGGCGGGACCGGAGGAGATCGGGTTTGAAACTGCTTTGAGGGAGGTGCAGCCCAGCGGGCATTTCTTTGCTTCGAGCCAAACGATGGCCCGCTACAACACTGAGTTTTATGAGCCCGTCGTGCATGATTACGCCAATTTCGGCACGTGGGAAGAGCGCGGCGCGCAGGATGCCAGCACGCGGGCGACGCAGGTCTGGAAGGACATTCTGGCGGCGGACGTGCGGCCTGTTCTGGATGCAGACAAGGTCGCGGGGCTGCACGACTATATTGGCCGCAGGACCAAGGCAGGTGGTGCCCCTCCTGAAAGCTGAGAGGCTTTCGCCGACTGTGTCGGCGATCCGTTGGGGGGCCGCATCGCTCTCCCCCAAACCCCCTCCGAGAGTATTTTGAACCAAATGGAAACCGGGCTGTCAGAGATGTTTCAGCTGGTGGGTTTCCAGAAGCGCGATGAGCGTGGCTTTGGCCGCCTCGCGATGAGCGCGGTGGAGCTGTGCGGCCCTGTCCGGCGCGCCCGAGGCGATGGCGTCGAGCACGCGCCGGTGGTCGTCATTGGATTGCAGCGGCGGGTCGCGCATATAAAGCGTCACCTGCCGCGCGCGGCGGACCTGATCGGCCATCATTTGCACGATGGAAGCGATACGGGCGTTTTGGCCCAGGCGGACGAGCTCGGCGTGGAACTGGTCATCGGCGCTGGCCCAGGCCTCGCGATCCTCGGAGGCCAGCGCGCGGTCCATTGCGTCAATGCTGCGGGCCAGCGGGGCGAGGGCCTCCGCGTCATGGCCTGCCTCAGCGGCGCGGCGGGCGGCGAGGCTTTCCAGCTCGGTCAGCACGTCGTAAATCTCCGCCATATCCTTGGGGGAGACCGGCCTGATCCGCACGCCTTTGCGGGGCCGCACATCGACCAGCCCTTGGCTTTCCAGCACCAAAAGCGCCTCCCGGACCGGGGTGCGGGACAGGCCCAGTTTTGCTGCCAACTCGGTTTCGAGATGGTCTGAGCCAGGGGCCAGCTCCCCTCTGAAGATCAGGTCGCGCAGGCGGTCCACGGCCATGGCGGTGCTGGAGGGTTTGCTCATGTCAGCGTCAGTTTTGCGCCACGCTCCGCCGAGCGGTAGATCGCGGCCTCGACGCGCAGGACGGTAAGGTAGTCTTGCGCCAGATTTTCAAAAGCGGAGCCGTCTTGCAGCGCCTGAGCCACATGGGCGCAAAGCGCGTAGGTGCAATCGCCGCCGAACGTGTCATGGGTGTCGGGCGGCAGAAGCTCGGAGCTGTCCGTCGCGCCAAAGGCCCGCAGCGTAACCGACCCGTCGCCCCAGAGGTTCAGCGTCCCCGCAGTGCCTTCAAACACGCCTTCGCCCATGGTGCGGCGGGTGTTGGTGGCGGCGTGGTCAAGGCAGCGGTTGCCGTCAAAGAGGCAGCGCATGCCGCCTGGATGATCGAGCGTGAAGACCCCCGCATCCTCGCCCGCAATCGCGTCATTCACGCGCCGCAAATCAGCGTAAACCGCCACCGGGTCGCCGAAGAGAAACCGGAACGTGTCGATCCAATGCACCCCGGTTTCGTGGATCAGGAAACGCGGCATTTGCTGAAAATAGGGCTGGCGGTCGAGATAGGCGCGCGCCCCCTGACCGTCGCCGGGGCGCAGATGGAACCGGGCTTGCAAAGGCCTGCCGATATCGCCCGCCGCGATGCGGTCACGGATCACGCGATACCAAGGCTGGAACCTGAAATTCTCGTGTATGATCAGCGGGATCCCGGCGGCTTGCGCCCTCGCGGTGATCTCTTCGGCCTCGGCCAGAGAGGTGCAGAACGGCTTTTGGCAGATGATGGCTTTCAGGTCATGTTGCAGCGCCTGCGTGATGGCCTCCGCATGGGTTTCAGGCGGGGTGATGATGTCGAGAATGTCCGGCTTGGCCTGCACCAGCATCTGCGCGAGGTCGTCGTAGACGGGCAGGCCGGTGGCCTCCGCCTTGGGGCGGTCGCGGTTGGTCAGGCCCACGATCTGCGTGCCCTCAATCCGCCGCCAGGCGTCAAAATGAAACTGGCTGAAATAGCCCGCGCCAAAGCAGGCGACCTTCAGCATCCAAGCGCTTTCTGCACTGCTTGCGCCGCCTGCGCCGTGGAGGCCGTGCCGCCCAGATCCGCCGTCACATCAGCGCGGGCAGCGACCTGCGCATCGACCGCCTCGCGCAGCCGCGCGCCGTCCTCGCACATCGCGGGAACGCCGTGCTTGAGCCCCAGCCAATCGAGCATCATGGCCCCTGACAGGATCATCGCAAACGGGTTGGCGCGGCCCTGGCCCGCAATATCCGGAGCCGAACCGTGGCAGGGCTGAAACACCGCCTGATGCAGCCCAATGTCAGCCGACGGCGCCAGCCCCAGCCCGCCCATCAGCCCGGCACCCAGATCGCTGAGAATGTCGCCAAACATGTTTTCGGTCACCATCACGTCGAACTCCCACGGCTTTTGAACCATCCACAGGGCGGTGGCGTCAACATAGGCGTGGTCGGCGGTGAGGTCTGCGTGCTTGGCGGCCTCCTCGTCGAACAGCTGGCGGAAGAAGGCGAAGGCGCGGAAGACGTTCGCCTTGTCGACGCAGGTGACGCGACCCGGCCCGCGGCCTTGGGCCTTGCGCTCCTGCGCCATGTTGAAGGCGAAGGCGAAAAGCTGTTCGCAAACGTCACGCGTGATCAGCAGCGTTTCGCGGGCCTCGTTCTCGGTGACCTCGCCGGTGCCTTGGGTGTGGAACAGCCCTTCGGTGCTTTCGCGGATCAGCACGAAGTCGATGCCTTTGCCCTCGGCCAAGTTCAGCGGGGTCAGCCCGCCCGGTGCCACGCGCACGGGGCGCACGCCCGCAAACAGTTTGAAGGCCTTGCGCAGGTCAATCTGCGGCGAGATCTCGGTGCCGTCATCATAGCGCACATCCGGCAGCCCCATGGCTGAGAGCAGGATTGCGTCCGCCACTTCAGCGGCTTTCAAAGAGGCTTCGGGCAGGCTGTCGCCGGTCTTTGCGTAATGCGCGGCCCCTGCCGGGTGGCTCTTGAAATTCAGCGCGTAGGCCCCGGATTTGGCGGCCAAAGCGCCCAGCAGCGCGGTGGTGGGGGCGGTGATTTCCGGCCCGATGCCGTCGCCTTCGAAAACGGCGATGTCGAAGCTTTGTGCCATAAGAGGCCTTCCTATTTAATGTATACGTTAACGCATACATTAAGGAGCGCTCCCGCGAAAGCCCTTAATAGTCCTTTTCGAAGAACACGCCCAGCGAGGTCTCCCCCACGGAATTGGCGCTGCCGCGCGCGGTCAGGCTGGGCGTCAGGTCAATGTTCAGCGAGACCTCCGCGCCGTCCTCTCCGCCCAGCTCGACATCCGTGTAGATGTTGTCGGAGATGTATTTGCCGACCCGCAATGCGGTGTTGCCTTCGGCGTCGGTGGTCACGTCCAGATCATCCAGATCAAAGCTGCGGCGCAGTTGCGACACGACCCCGCCATCGCCGCCGCCCGCCAAAGTGGCCACGGCATTGGCCAGTTGCAGCGCTTGGAAGGCCGAAAGCTGCGTGGCGTCGCGGCCAAAGAAAATCTGCGCCAGCACCTCGTCTTGCGGGGCCTCGGGGGAGGATTCGAACCGCACCGCGGGCTCGGAGGCCGCGCCCTCGATGATCACGCTGGCGGTGCCTGCTTCGGTGCGGGTGGTGGCGACAAAGCGCAGGAACGGGTCGAAATTGCCCTGCAACTGAACGCTGCCCTCATCCAGCGTGAAGCGCTTTTCCAGAATGTCCAAGCGGCCGCGGATCAGCTCGAACCGCCCGGCAGAGACGATGTTGGCCGTGGTTCCTGTCAGCCGCAACTGCCCGCCGAGTTCTGCATCCAGACCGCGACCGCGCACGAAAATTCGGGCAGGGGCGGTGATCGTCACATCAAGCGGGAAGGCAGGCCCCGCCGCGCCGCCCTCGGGCTTGGTTTCCTTGATCAGCCCGGCTTTGCCTTGCGTCTGGCGCACGGCACCCGAGGCGCGGATATGGGTGATCTCGGGCACGATGGTGAAGCCGCCCAGCCCGGTGGATGGCACCGTCACCTGCGTCTCGCCCACATTGATCTGCCCCGCAATGCGCGCGCCGCCTTGCAGAGGGCCGTCGACGGTCAATGCGCCGTTCAAAATGGTGCGGTACAGTGCCGGGTCCACGACCTGCACCTGCTCAATGCCGATATCAAACTGCGCGGGCATGGCCCCCGTCAGCGTCACCGGCCCCCGCAAGCTGACCCGCCCGCCCGAGGACACGTCGCCGCTCACATTCACCTCCGCGCGGCCCGAGGCCAGCGCCACATCGGCGTTGATCCCGGTCAAAGCGACCCGGAAGTTTGGTGCAGAAAGGCGTCCATTGGAAGCCGTGATCCGTCCTGAAACAGAGCTCAGCGCCGCCGGGCCATCAACCCGCAAATCAAACCGCGCCTGCCCTTGCAAGCTGCGCGGCTGGATGAAGGGATTGGCCAAGGCCAGCGGCAGGTCTCCGGCGGCAGAGAGCGCCAGTTGCCCGTCATTCGCCACGCGGCCCGTGACGTCAGCCGCGGCCCCGGCAGGGCCTTGCAGCGCGGTGTCAATGAACCAGCCCGCGCTTTCCTGACGCGCATTGCCGTTCACCGAAAGCGGCCCCGAGAATTGCGGCACAAGCGGCGCTACATTAGGCAGTCTCAACGCGAAATCCACAGCCGGGGTGGGCCCGGTCACAGCCCCGCTGACCTGCGCGTCCAGCCCGTAAGGGCCGTCGGCTGTCGTGTCGACCACAAGGCTTTCGCCCTGCATCTGCGCCGTGCCGGACACGCTGAGCGGTCCGTTAAATTGCGGGGCGAGGGGCTGCACATTGGGCAGGCGTGCGTCAAAACGAACATCGGGTGCATTCTCTCCCGTCACGCGCCCCTCGACCGCAGCGACCAGCCCGTAAGGACCGTCGGCTTGCGTGTCGAGCATAATGCCATCACCCTGCATCTGCGCCGTGCCGGAGACGCTGAGCGGCCCGTTAAATTGCGGGGCGAGGGGCTGCACATTGGGCAGGCGTGCGTCAAAACGAACATCGGGTGCATTCTCTCCCGTCACGCGCCCCTCGACCGCAGCGACCAGCCCGTAAGGACCGTCGGCTTGCGTGTCGAGCCGCCAGCCCTCGGGTGATTGTGCCGCCGTGCCGCGCAGCGTGGCGGCGCCCTCATAGGCGGGAACCAGCGGCTTGATATCGGGCAAAGCCAGCACGAAATTCAGCGCCGCATTCGGCCCGGTGGCTAGCCCGTCGACGCTGGCGGTTGCGTCAAACGGTCCGTCCGCGTCCACATCCACGGACCAGCCGCGCGTGTCTTGCTGAGCGCGCCCTGCCACGGTCAGCGGGCCGTCCAGCTGCTCCGCGACCAGCCCGGCCTCGTTCAGTTTGGCGTCGAACGTGACCTCGGAGGCCTCCGTGGCCAACCGCGCGTCGCCGGTAAATGACAGCTGTGCATTGCGCAGATCGAGCCCGCGCAGAACGGTGCCGTCCATGTCGCGCAGCGCTTCCATGCGCAAGGTTGTCCGCCCGGCCAAGAGCGCATCCGCCTGCGCAATCCCGGTGGAGACGCCCTCAACCTCGCCCGCCACATCCACGTCGAAACTGCCGCCCAAATCCGCGCGCCCGTCCAGCGCCAGCTCGGCCTCGCCTTGCAAATCCTGCCCGCTGATCGCAGAGAAACGCGACAGGTCTTGCGCTGACAGCATGATGTCAAACAGCGTCTCGAACCCGTCTTCCAAGGCGCCGATCGTGGCCTCCCCGGTCAGTCCGTAATCGGCGCCGCTCAGCGCCAGCCCGGTCAGTTTGATCGGCTGGTCTTCGACAAAGTCCACTGTCAACGCGCCCGATAAAGCGTCGCCCACGGCCTGCGCCAAGGCGTCATCCTCCAGCGCCACGCCGTCCACATTCAGCGCCACATCTGCGCTCACCCGGCCAATTGCGCCAACCGCGCCGTCCAGCACGCCGCTGGCCTCAAGCGCCAGCTGTCCCAGCTCCATGCCGGGCCGGGTGAAGCCCTGCGCGTCAAACGCGCCTTGCCAGCTTTGGCCGTCCTCGGCGTCATAGGTCACGCGCAAGTTGGCGGCGTTCACGCGGGTCTCTTCGCCGGGGATGGGCAGCAGGACAGGCGCGCCGTTTGCGGCCCCCAAATCGCCTGTCAGGTCCAGCTTCACCGGCCAGCTATCCGCGTTCAGCGCCACTGTGCCGCCCAGCCGCAGGGCCTGTGTGTCGAGCATCAGCTCGTCCAATGTCAGTGCGCCGTCCGCACCTTGAGCGCCCGAGACGACAAGCTGCAGATCGTCGCCAAAAAACGACCGGTATTGCGGCGCAAACAGCGCTGTGACGTCGCCGCCAATATCTGCGGAGAATTGCCGCCCGTCCGTGCCGCCCCCTCCGCGCAGCACCACTTGCCCGCTCAGGCGGTCCTGCCCGTCCGTGGCCAGCCTTATCTCGGTCGCGAAATCGTCCAGCGGGCCTTCGCCTGCCAGCTCAAGGGCGACGCCGGGCATACCCGGCAGGTCTAAAAGCTGCGCCGCGATGCCGCCGGGGTCTTCTTCGAGGGTCAGCGACAGGGTCAGCGGCGCGTCGCCGCCTTCAAACCCCGCATCGACTGTGAAAAGGCCGCGCTGCCCGTCGATCCGCTCCGCATTGAGCACAAGCTTGCCCGCCCCGCCCGCCAAACTGCCGGAGGCGTCCAGCTTCAAACGTGCATCCTGTCCCAGAACCGGCGCGCCAAGCGTGATCTCCGCTGCGGCCAGCCGCTCGATCACCACCGATACGGGCAGGTCCGGCAGCGCAAAGCCCTGCGCCTCCGCAGGCGGCAGCGCGTCCTCTTCGGCGACGGGCAGGCGGGGCAAAACGATGCGAGCCGTAGACAGTTCTTCAATCTCGATCCGGCCGCGCAGCAGCGCGCTGCGGTTCCAATTGAGGACCACATCCTCAAGCGTCAGCCAGATGCCCTGCGCGTCGGCAAAGGTGATCTGCTCTATCGTGGCCTCGCTGGAAAACGCGCCGGCAAAGCCGTCGATCTGCACGTCGCGCCCCTCTCCGCCAAGGCTGTCTTGCAGCAGCCGCGTCAGGTAGCCTTTGTCATCCTCCTGCGCGGTGGCGGCGACAGGCAGCAGCAGGGCAAATATGAAAAGCAGTCTCGCAATCATCAGAACGCCTGCCCAATGCCGATGTAGATCTCAAAGCCGGTATTGTCGCCCGGCCCGCTGACGGGCACGCCCACATCCACACGGATCGGGCCGATGCCGGTGTCATAGCGCACGCCAAGCCCGGCGCCGCTATGCCAGTCGCCGTTCGAGCCATCCGGGAAGGCCTCGGCGCTGATGAAGCCCGCGTCATAAAAGCCCACGAGGCTCAGCTTGTCGGTGGTCTTCACGCGCAGCTCTCCTGACAGGCCCAGAAAGGAGCGTCCGCCGATCTCTTGGCCGCCGCCCAGATCAATGCCCAGCGATTGGAAATCCTGCCCGCGCACCGTGCCGCCGCCGCCGGAGTAAAACAGAAAATCCGTGGGCGCGTTCGCCAGTGACGGCCCGGCCAGAGAGCCCAGCTGCCCGCGCAGCGCGAAGGTCAGCCCTTGCGACGCGCCGACGGTTTTATAGGTGCGGCCATCAAGATAGGTGCGCAGGCCGTTATCCGTGCCCGCAATGGCGACAAAGGGCGTCAGGCTGGCCAAGGCGTAATATCCCGAGGTGGGGTTCAGCTCGCTGTCGCGATAGTCAAATTCGGCCGAGGCGGGCAGGGTGAAAATCGTATAATCGCGCTCCCCGAACGCATCCACGGTCTTGGCCCGCGCGAGGCCCAGCGCGAACGTGTATTCGCGCTGCTCGGAGGCAAAACGGCGGATGCCCGCCTCCACCGATACGCGGTCGGAGGTGAAGCTTTCCTCGTTCAGGCTTTCGATCTCGGCCATCGCGAAAAAGTCGGTGTCCTCGTTGAACGTGGCGGGCCGGGTAAAGCGCGCGGTCAGCCGGTAATCTTCTCCGCCGGTCTGCCCGCCAATCCCTTCGACACCCGCCTCCAGCCGCAGCCGTTCCGCGCCGCCAAACAGGTTGCGGTGCATCCAGAAGGCTTCCAGCCCCAGACCGTCGGTCGTGGAAATCTCCGCGCCAAAGCCGAAGCGCCTTGGCTTCTCCTCGACGAATTGCGCCTCTATATCGAGCGTGTTGTTTGGTCCGATCGCCTCGGCCTCGCTCAGCGCGGCCACGCTGAACACGCC
>CAYXIZ010000066.1:0-12997 GCA_964465485.1 uncultured Rhodobacterales bacterium
CGCTAACCCCGCAGGTAAGCTCATACCCTCTCCACCAGCCCGCCCGCAGGGCGCATAACAAAACCGCAAGCCGAAGGCTTTCCGTTTGATTGCGTTTGATTAACGCGCCCGGCCGCCCCATATCTTTCCCATGTTCAAACTCGCGCCTCTCTTGCTGATGATCCTCTACGGGCTGGCCATGTACCGTTTCTCTGCGTGGAACACGAAGCGGGCGCTGGATCAGAACTCCTCCCGGCTGGCCGATCCGACGCTGGAGCAGATGAACCGGGACATGGCGCGCGCGTTGGAGATCGACCAGATCAAGGTGCATATCTATGAGGTCGATCCGGTCAACGGGCTGGCCGCCCCCGACGGGCGCATCTTCATCACCCGCGGGTTCTACAACAAGTATAAGGCCGGCGAGGTCACCGCCGAGGAACTGGCCTCCGTGATCGCCCATGAGCTTGGCCATGTGGCCTTAGGCCATTCACGCCGCCGGATGATTGATTTCTCCGGCCAGAACGCCATCCGTCTGGTGCTAGGCACCATCCTCGGTCGCCTGATCCCGTTCGCGGGGATGTGGCTGGCCAATATGCTCACCTCGATGCTGGCCGCACGGCTGTCGCGCCAGGATGAATATGAGGCCGACGCCTATGCCTCCGCGCTTTTGACAAAGGCAGGGATCGGCACGGGGCCGCAGAAAACGCTCTTTGCCAAGCTCGAAAAACTGTCAGGTGCCAGAGGGGCCACGCCTCCGGCCTGGATGATGAGCCACCCCAAGACCGTTGACCGCATCGCCGCGATTGAGGCCAATGAGGCCAAATGGGGTGTTACACGCTAAGCGCTTTGCCCAGCCGCGGCAGCCGCGCCTTTTTCATCAGCGCCCGCAGCGCGATATCCGCGCCCATCATCCGCTGCGCCGTGGCATGGACCTCGCGTACGACCTTTTCCACCGCCGCAGGCGTCTCCATCCAGAGATCCATCAAAAACTCATCCGGGCTCATCCGCCGCAGACCCTCATGGGCCAATGGCTGGCGCGGAAAATCCTTGGCGTTCAGCGTCACGATCACATCCGCCGAGCCCCTAATTGCCGCCGCCAGGACATGCACGTCATTCTCGTCAGGCAAATGCAACCGCGCCATGTCGCCATCCCTCGGCAGCACCGACGCGCTCGGAAACTGAGCTTTCAACACCGCCACCTCGCCCCGCGCCTGCATCTCGGCCTCTGGGCCCAGCTTGACCGTCGCCCGCGCCCATTCCTCCAGGATACGCTCCGACCAGACCGGGTCATAAAGCCCCAGCCCCGCCGCTCCGGTCAGAACCTCGCGCAGCACCGTCGGGAACAACACGCAGGCATCAAGACAGGCCCGCATCAATCCAGCCTGAAAAACAGCGCCTTGAGATAGCTGTTCTCGGCCAGTGCCTCATGCACCGGGTGATCCGGGCCCGCGTGGCCGGAATACAGCAGCTGCGCATTGCGCCCCCGCTTGCCGATCCCGCGCAGAGAGGCCTGCCGAAACTTGCCGAGCTCAGCGGCATGCGAGCAGGAGCATAAAACCAGATACCCGCCCGGTGCCACCAGCCGCGCCGCCATGGAGGCCACACGCGCATAGGCCGTCAGCCCGTTTTGCAATGCAGTCTTCGACGGCGCAAAGGCAGGCGGATCGGCAATCACCAGTTCAAACACCCGCCCCTCTTGGCTGAGCGCCTCCATCACTTTGAACGCGTCGCCTTTTCGGGTCTCGAACTGATCCCCCCATCCACGCGCCGCCGCCCCTTGCTCGGCCAAGGCCAGCGCAGGTTCCGAGCCATCCACGGCCACGACCGACGCAGCCCCACCGGCCAGCGCCGCCAACCCGAACCCGCCGACATGCGAAAACACGTCCAGCACGCGGGCATCCTTAGCCAAACCTGCCGCAAAAGCGTGGTTGGGCCGTTGGTCATAAAACAACCCGGTCTTCTGGCCGCCTGCGATGTCTGCCAGATAGGTCGCCCCGTTCATCGACACCTCAACCGGACCGTTGATCGCGCCTGTGACAATGCCGCTTTCTCCGTCCAAGCCTTCCAGCTCCCGCGTTCGTCCAGAGGCGTTCTTGTAAACCGTGCTTACGCCCGTCACCGCAACAAGTGCCGCGACAAGTATGTCGAACCGCGTCTCAACCCAGGCCGCATTTGGCTGGATGACACATATGTCACCGAACCGGTCAATGACCACGCCCGGCAGCCCGTCTCCCTCGGCATGGACAAGCCGGTAATAGGGCGCGTCGTAAAGCCTGTTGCGCAAACCCAGCGCGCGGGTCAGCTTGGCTTCGAACCAGGATTGATCAATTTGGGCCTCAAGGTCTTTGTCCAGCACCCGCAGCATCAGCTTGGAGGCCCCGTTGACCGCCACCAGCCCAATGTCGGTGCGTCCCGCGTCCTGCAAAATCGCGAGGCTGCCGGGCGCGATGGCCTTGGTGCGGCGGTCGGTGACCACGTCGTCGGCATAGACCCACGGCTGGCCACGCCGAATGCGCGACGCATCAGCCTTTGGTTTCAACCTGACAATGGGAAGGGAGGGCGAAGAGGCGGGGGATGAGGAAGAGCCGGTCATGGCCCCTCCTCTAGTCCCAAACGCCCCGCGGCGAAAGCGGCTTTCGCAGGCAAACGCGCAAGGGCAGCTGCGCGCAGGTCACGCCCGCGCGCAAAAGTAATGCTGGCTTAGGCCGCGTTCGTGCGGCCGCCAAAAACCGAGGCCACCAAAGCGGCCAGCGCCTCTTTAAAGGCGATCATACCACCGCGTGCAGCTTGCGCACGCAAAACGCGGGCACGGGCTTCGATTTCGGCGATACGGGCGGGAGAGGTATCATAATCCATGGGGTCGTCCTTCGGGTGATGTCTGTTAGCGTTGCCCTAAAGTTAGAGCCGCACCTCCAGCAATACATCCCACAAACCCGAAACACCGCTATGCATCAGGCGCATAGCGGCAGATCAAGCCTCTGTTATTCAATAGCCTTTATCGCTGCGCTAACGGCTTTAGCGCCTTGCAGCATCCACGCATGCTCAGAGGCCGCCACATAGGTGGTAAAGCCGTATTGGTGCCAGCTCTGCGCCATTTCGGCATTGGGCACCCAGGTGATATAGGCCACGCCATGTTCTTTGGCGGCCTCGCCCACCCGTTGCATCGCGGCCCCCAGCTCAGGCGCGCTGGTGTCGGTCTTGCCCAAGGCAACGCTCAGATCAGCGGGCCCGATGAACACGCCGTCGATCCCGTCACAGCCCGCAATGGCGTCAATGGCCTCGACCCCTTCGGGCTCCTCGATCTGCGCAATGACAATGGTCTCGGTCTTGGATTGCTCCAAAATCTCCGCCATGGGCCGCGTCGCGAACCCGGCCCAGCGGGTCGAGCCCGCAAAGCCCCGCCCGCCCTTGCCAAACCGCGCGCCCCGCGCAATGGCCTGCGCCTTCTCGGCGCTGTCCACATGCGGCACCACGACCCCCACGGCTCCGGCATCCAGCGCTTTGAGCAACTCGTCAGGTGTTCCCGCAGGCACCCGCACCAGCAGCGGGAAGTCCAGCGCGCGCCCGATGGCAAGGCAGGCATCCATCCGGTTGCGGTCCCATGGCGCATGTTCGGCATCCAGCACGATAAAATCCAGACCGGAGCCCGACAGGATCTCGATCAAATCCACCGACGGCGTCTTGAGGAACGTCCCCACCAACCGGTCGCCCGCCACCATCCGCGCCTTCAAATCTGCAATGCCCATCCTGTCTCTCCCTCTTAGATTGCGCCCCACCCTACGCGCAGAACGCCCCGGCGAAACCCCCTACAGCTTTCCATGTTCAAAAATATCCAAACCCGGACCTCGCAACCCGGCCCAAGGCTGCTAGGTTTGTCGCAATGGTTCTCGAGTTCAAACCCCAAGGCATCTACTGCCCCGCCGGAGATTTCTTCATCGACCCGTGGAAACCCGTTGACCGCGCGCTGATCACCCATGGCCATGCCGATCATTCGCGCTGGGGGATGAAACGGTATCTCGCCACCGAGGCCGCCACGCCCGTCATCAAACACCGCCTTGGCGAGATCGCCATAGACACCATTAAATACGGCGAGCAACGCCAGATCGGTGACGCCAAGGTCTCCTTCCACCCGGCGGGTCACGTGCCCGGCTCTGCGCAAATCCGCGTCGAGGTCGCAGGCGAGGTCTGGGTTGCCTCCGGCGATTACAAAACCGTCGATGACGGCCTGTCCGAGCCGTTCGAGCCTGTCCCCTGCCATGCCTTCATCACCGAAAGCACCTTCGGGCTGCCGGTCTTCAAATGGGACCGCCAGCCGGACGTCATCGCGGAGCTCAACACATGGTGGCAGGCCAACCGCGACGCAGGAAAGTTCTCGATCATCGGCGCCTATGCGCTGGGCAAGGCGCAGCGCATTCTGGCCAATGTCGATACCTCCATCGGCCCGATCCTGACGCACGGTGCGATTGAAAACACCAACGCGGTGTTGCGTGCGCAAGGCCTGCCCCTGCCCCCCACCATACGCGTCACGGCGGACACCAATATCAAGGACCACGCGGGCGCGCTGGTCATCGCCACGCCGTCGGCCATGAACGGCCCTTGGGCGCGCAAATTCGGGGCGGCCTCCACCGCCTTTGCCTCGGGCTGGATGGCGATGCGCGGGGTCCGCCGCCGCCGCGCCGCCGACCGGGGCTTTGTGATGTCGGACCACGCGGATTGGGACGGCCTGAACACCGCCATCAAGGCCACCGGGGCGGAGCGGGTCTTCGTGACACACGGCTACACCGCGCAATTCTCCCGCTGGCTGTCGGAGCAGGGCTATGACGCCGCCGTTGTTGAGACGGAGTTCGAAGGCGAAAGCCTCGATCAGCCAGAGCCGGATGTGGTCGAATGAAACGCTTTGCCCAGCTCTTCACGGCTCTGGATCAAACCACCAAAACCAACGCCAAGGTCGCGGCCCTCGCCGCCTATCTCAAAGACGCGCCCGACACGGACAAGCTGTGGACCATCGCGCTCTTGTCGGGACGTCGCCCCAAACGCGGGGTGACCACCACACTGCTGCGCGAATGGGCGGCGGAGACTGCCAACATCCCGCTCTGGCTGTTCGAGGAATCCTACCCCATCGTTGGCGACCTGTCAGAAACCATCGCCTTGGTGCTGCCGCCCGCCACACGCAGCTCCGACAGGCCGCTGACCGCATGGATTGAAACCGTGCGCGATCTCGGCCAGCACGCGCTGCCCGACAAGAAGCGGATCATTCTGGACGCATGGGACAGCCTGCCCCCGATCGAGCGTTTTCTCTTTAACAAGCTGATCACCGGGGGCCTGCGCATCGGCGTCTCGCAAAAGTTGATGACCCGCGCGCTGGCCCAGGCCACCGGGATAGAGGAAGCCACCCTTGCCCACCGTCTCATGGGCGACTGGACGCCCGACACGACCACATTCGACGCATTGATCCTGTCGGAGAACCCGGAGGCCGACGCGTCGAAACCCTACCCGTTCTACCTCGCCTATCAGCTGGAAGATCTGGCCACGCTCGGCCCGCCTGAAGACTGGCGGGCAGAGTGGAAATGGGACGGCATCCGTGGCCAACTCGTGATCCGCCGCGGCACACATCACCTGTGGTCGCGCGGCGAGGAGCTGATCACCGACCGCTTCCCCGAATTTGCCATGCTGCCCGATTTCGTCCCCGACGGCACCGTGTTTGACGGCGAGATTCTCGCTTGGGATCATCCCGAGGACAGGCCGCAATCCTTCAACGCGCTGCAACCCCGCGTCGGCCGCAAGACGGTCCCGAAAAAGCTGCTGAAAGAGGCCCCCGCGATGCTCTACGCCTATGATCTGCTCGAGCATCAGGGCCAGGACATACGCAACCAGCCTTACGATATCCGGCGCAAACACCTTTCCGATCTGCTCGCCAACTTGCCCCCCGAGGCCCCGATCCGCCTGTCGGCCAACCAGCCTTTCCAAGATTGGGACGCGCTCGCCGCCTTGCGCGAAACCTCGAGAGACCGGCTCGCCGAAGGCTTCATGCTCAAACGCGCAGACAGCCCTTATCTGTCGGGCCGCAAGAAAGGCGATTGGTGGAAATGGAAGGTCGATCCGCTGATGATCGACGCGGTGATGATCTACGCCCAGGCAGGCTCTGGCCGGCGCGCCAATCTCTTTACCGACTTCACCTTCGCGGTTTGGCACGGCAATGATCTGGTGCCCTTCACCAAAGCCTATTCCGGCCTGACCGATGCCGAGTTCCGCCAAATCACCGCATGGGTCAAACGCAACACGGTGCAAAAATTTGGGCCCGTGCGCCAAGTCACCCCGGAGCATGTGTTCGAAATCGCCTTCGAGGGCATCCAGAAATCCCCCCGTCACAAATCAGGCGTCGCGCTGCGCTTTCCGCGCATGTCCCGCTGGCGCCATGACAAACCGATGCAAGAGGCAAATACGCTGGACGACCTCAAGGAAATGCTCGAACACTATGGCTAACCCTTTCCATGTTCCAAAATATCCCCGCCGGAGGCTCCCATGATCCCAACCAGCGCCGCCCCACTGCCTGCCTCATCCCCGCTGCAAAAAGCCCCCGAAGGCGCTGTGGATGCCCATATCCATGTGCTGGCCGCGCCTGAGGAATTTGCGCTCTCGCCAAACCGGATCGAGGACCCCGCCCCCCTCGATATGAATGCGTTTCTCGCCGCATATAAATCCCAATGCGCCACGCTCGGCATCCGCCGCAGCGTGGTTGTGCATTCCATTCTCTACGGCTCGGACAACGCCGTTACGATCGAAGCAGTGCACCGCCTTGGCCCTGATGCGCGCGGCATCGGGTTGCTGAGTGACGGCGCGTCCGAGGCCGCGCTCGACGCGCTCGCTGAGGCCAATATCAAGGGCCTGCGCCTCAATTACGTACATGGCGGGGTGCTCAGCTGGGAGGGTGCCAAAGACCTTGCCCCGGCCCTCGCGGCGCGCGGCATGCATCTGCAGATGCTGGTCAATGCCGACAAGCACATGGCCGAAATTGCGGAGGATATCCGCGCGCTTCCCTGCCCGGTTGTCTTTGACCATATCGGCTGGCCCAATGTCGCCGCTGGCCCGTCCGAGCCCGGTTTTGCAAGCCTCTGCGCCTTGCTGAGCGAGGGCCACGCCTATGCGAAACTCTCCGGGCTCTACCGCACCTCCGCTGCCCCTTGGGACGCGGCCGACCCATTGGTGGCAGCGCTGGTCGCCGCCAACCCTGAGCGCTGCCTTTGGGGCTCGGATTTCCCCTATATCATGCTCGCAGACGCCCAGATGCCCGATGCAGGCCAAGCGCTGGACGCGCTTTTTCGCGTGGTGACACGCGAGGCAGAGCGGCAGAGCATTCTGGTTGACGCGCCCGTTGCCCTTTACGGATTTGACCACTGACGCCACGTCGAAGTTGCCAAACCCAGCGCGTGGGGCAAACTGGTGTGAGTGTCAGGAGATCCCATGCAAACCGTCCTCGAAGAGTTCGTCACCACCCTGCATCCCAAAGCGCTGGGGCAGATCAAAGGCACCGCCAAGCTGGTCATCACCGATCAGGGCAGTGTGATGCTGACCCCCGAAGGCGCCAGCGCCGGGGATGGTGACGCGGATGTCACGCTCAAAGCCTCAGAGGCCGTGTTCCGCGCAATTCTTGACGGGTCCCAGAACCCGATCACGGCGGTGATGTCCGGCAAGCTGAAAGTGGATGGCAACCAGATGCGCGCACTGAAAGTCAGCGAGATCCTGACATCCTGATCCAATTGTGCGGCTGCGCCGCGCGACATGTCCCTCGCCTACGCTCGGGGTGTTAAGGGCTTCGCCCTCGGTGCTGTCGCACCTCACCCAGCATATTTTTGGCAAAAAAAAGCGGTGGGCTGGTGCGACCGTAGACGCGTCAGGCGCTTTTGAGCACGTTTGGACGCGCGCCGGATTTCCACGCGGCAGCCGCCTCACCAAAGGCGCGGAAGAGCGGTTTGGAGACCGGGTCTTCGTTTGCGTCATATTCCGGGTGCCATTGCACGGACAGACAGAACCCCGGCGCGTCTTTGATATAGATCGCTTCCGGCGTGCCGTCAGGCGCGTGGCCGTCGATGACCACCCGCTCGCCTGCATCCTTGATGCCTTGTCCGTGCAGCGTGTTGGTCATCACCTCCACGTCGCCCAGGATACGGTGGAACGGACCCCCTTCGGTGAAGGTCACGCTATGGCGCAACTCAAACTTTTCCTCCAACGTACCATCGGGCGGCATCCGGTGGTTCATGCGACCAGGCAGGTCGCGTATCTCGGGGTGGAGCGTGCCGCCCATCGCGACGTTGACCTCCTGAAAGCCGCGGCAGACGCCGAAGAAGGGCTGCCCTGCGGCGACGCAGGCGCGGATCAGCGGCAGGGCCACGCCATCGCGTTCGCGGTCAAACTCGCCATGCGCCTCCGTGGCGGGCTCACCGTATTCTTCCGGGTGCACGTTGGGACGCCCGCCGGTGAAAAGAAAACCGTCGCAGAGCTCCATAAGGTCTTGCGTGGAGGCGTAGCCCGGGTTGGTCGGGATGATAACGGGAAGCCCGCCTGTGGCCTGCGCCACCGCGTCGCAATTCATCTTGCCGCAGGCATAGGCGGGGTATTGGTCGTTGATCAGGTAAGAATTACCGATAATGCCGATGATGGGCCGGGACATAGCACTCTTTCCTACTATTTCCTTCAACATACGCAAACCAGCGCATCCGTGTCGAGGTCGAGAGGTGCACATATCATGTGCAGTTTAAGAAAGCCTTAGACCTCTCCCGCCAGCCCCGCTGCCTCGATCCCGGCCATGGCAGCGATTGCATCATTGTCCGATGTGTCGCCGGTCACGCCAACGGCCCCGATCACCGCACCGCGTTTGTCGCGCACCAATACGCCGCCCGGCACTGGCACAACCTGCCCGCCAAACAAGCCATTCACCGCGTTCATGAAGTAATCCTGCTGCTCGGCGCGCGCCATCTGGGCGGTGCCCGCCATTCCCAGCATCACCGAGCCGTATGCCTTGCCATGCGCCACCGCAAACCGTCCGGGAGCCGCGCCGTCTTCGCGTTCAAACGCCTTCACGTTGCCGCCTGCGTCCAGAACCACCACGGATAAAGGCTTCAGCTCCAGCTCACGCCCCTTAATGATCGCCTTGCGCACAATCGTACGCGCCTTGTTCAGTGAAATCTCAGCCATACCAAGTCCTCTTTCTTCGTTCAAAAATATCCCGGGGGTGCGGGGTACGAGTTCTTATGCGCCAATTGTCCAAGGACAATGGACGCCCCCCGCGTATCGACGCGCGCCAGCGCGGCGACACTACTTCGCTTTCAGCTCCAACCGACGCGCATGCAGCACCGGCTCAGTATAGCCAGACGGCTGAACCCTGCCCTTGAAGACCAGATCGCAGGCCGCCTGGAACGGGACGCCGTTGAACTCGGGCGCCATTGGCTCATACAAGGGATCGCCCGCATTCTGCCCGTCCACCACGGCGGCCATCTTGTGCATCGCGCCCATCACCTGCTGGGCGTTGACCACGTCATGGTGCAGCCAGTTGGCCAGCGCCTGCGAGGAAATCCGGCAGGTCGCGCGGTCCTCCATCAGGCCGATGTCGTTGATATCGGGCACTTTCGAGCAACCCACGCCTTGGCCGACCCAGCGCACGACGTAGCCCAGAATGCCCTGCGCGTTGTTTTCCACCTCTCGCATAATCTGGTCTTCGGTCCACATCTGGTAGCTGGCCAGCGGGATGTCGAGGATCGTCTCCACATAACCGCGACGTCCGCCTTTCAGCAGTTTGGCCTGCACCGCAAACACGTCGACCTTGTGGTAGTGCAGCGCATGCAGCGTGGCGGCGGTCGGAGACGGCACCCAGGCGCAATTCGCGCCCGATTTGGGATGCTCGATCTTTTGCTCGAGCATCGCGGCCATCATGTCGGGCATGGCCCACATGCCCTTGCCGATTTGCGCGCGGCCCGACAGGCCGCATTCCAGCCCGATATCGACGTTCTGGTTCTCGTAGCCCATGATCCACGGCTTGCGTTTGATGAAATCCTTGCGCGAGAACGGCCCCGCCTCCATGGAGGTGTGGATCTCGTCGCCCGTGCGATCCAGAAACCCGGTATTGATGAAAGCAACGCGCGATTTGGCGGCGCGGATGCATTCTTTCAGGTTCACCGTGGTGCGGCGCTCTTCATCCATGATGCCGATCTTGACGGTGTTTTTGGGCAGGCCCAACGCGTCCTCGACCAAGGTAAAGATCTCATCGGTAAAGGCCACTTCCTTGGGCCCGTGCATCTTGGGCTTCACGACATAGACCGAGCCGCGCACGGAGTTCCCGCCGTCGCGTTTCAGGTCATGCATGGCCAGCGCGGTGGTCACCAGCGCGTCCATCAGCCCTTCGTACATCTCGTTGCCGTCGCGGTCCAATATCGCCGGGTTGGTCATCAGGTGGCCGACATTGCGCACCAGCATCAGCGCGCGGCCTTTCACGACCAGCTCACCGCCACCGGGCGCGGTGTAGGCGCGGTCAGGGTTCAGCGCACGGGTGAAGCGCTTGCCGCCCTTCTCCATCTGCTCTTCCAGATCGCCGTTCATCAGGCCCAGCCAGTTGCGATAGGCCAGCGCCTTGTCCTCGCCATCGACGCAGGCCACGCTGTCCTCGCAATCCATAATGGCCGAGAGCGCGCTTTCCAGCACCACATCCGCCAGCCCCGCCTGGTCACGCGCGCCGATCATATGGGTGCGGTCGAAGACCAGTTCGACATGCATGCCGTTGTTGCGCAGCAGCACGGCGTCGGGCGCTTTCGGGTGGCCACGGTAGCCCACGAATTTCTCAGGGTTGGCAAGCGGCATGTCATCGACAAGCAGCGCGCCGTCCAAAACCGAATAGCGCTTTGCATCGGCATGGCTTGTGCCCTCCACCGGGAAGGCCTCGTCCAGAAAGACGCGCGCGCGGGCCACCACGCGGGCGCCGCGGCCGACGTCATAGCCGCCTTTGGGCGCAGGCGTTCCCATCGCATCCGTGCCGTAAAACCCGTCATAGAGAGATCCCCAGCGGGCATTGGCCGCGTTCAGCGCATAGCGTGCATTGGTGATCGGGACGACCAGCTGGGGTCCGGCGATCTCCGCGATCTCAGGGTCCACATTTGCGGTATCAATTTGAAAATCGGCGCCTTCGGGGACCAGATAGCCGATCTCCGTCAGGAAGGCTTTGTAGGCGCGGTGGTCGTGGGTTTGCCCACGATGCTTGATATGCCACGCGTCGATTTTGTCTTGCAGCTCGGTGCGCTCTTTCAGCAGCTCGCCGTTTTTCGGGCCCAACTCATGGGCCAGTTTGGACATGGTGGCCCAGAAGGTCTCAAGCGCGACCCCGGTGCCGTCCAGCGCGCCTCCTTCGATAAAGTCACACAGGATTTTGTCGATTGCCAAGTCTTGGCGTTGGACGCGGTCGGTCATGGGCAGTTTCCTTGCAGAGTGTGTTGCCTAAGCCGATACAAAACAACGCGACCCGATGCAAGAAATTGGTCAAAGAGATTGACCAATCCAGGCATGAACGGCTTTCTGCTGCGGGAGTGGCTTTGGTCAGGGCCGCGCTCTGCGGCACCGTTCCGAGCAGTATTTTACGTCATCCCAGACCTGCGCCCATTTTTTGCGCCAGCTGAACGGTTTCCCGCAGCTGGCGCATGTCTTTTCCGGCAGGTCTGATTTCTTTCGCATTTTGGCCATGGCCAAGATTTAGTCCGTCAGGGTGGCCCCTTCAACAGGCTCTGTGACCGCGCCGGTGCGCCCGTCGATCTGGGTCTCGCTGCCCTCTGGCGCGCCTGCCTTGTAGACGGTCCAGCCGATCAGCCCCACAAGCAACACCCCGGCAAAGGTCATGCCCAGTGCCATGCCCGTCAGCGGCCCTGCGTGGCGGCGTTCTTGCGTCTCGATATTGGTGTCTGGCGCAGACATGGATCGTCTCCTTCGGTCGGTTTCAAGGTATCCCCCCGCACAATGTGATTGTGTGCTTTGCTTCGGGGACATAACCTCCGGGCTTGCATTCGGTTCCCAGAAAAAGTTGAGACGCCATGAAAGACGCAGCCCCCGCCACCGCCCCGTTGGAGATCTTTCTCAGCGACTACACGCCGCCTGCCTATCTGGTCGACACGGTCGAGCTGACCTTCAAGCTGCACCCCACCGCGACGCGGGTTCAATCCAAAATCGCGTTTCGGCCCAACCCCGACACCGCCGACCGCACATTCTATCTGCATGGCGAGCAGCTCAAGCTGATCTCTGCGACCATCGACGGGCGGGACGCGGACGCCAAGACCACCGATCTGGGCCTCACCGCCCAAACCCCCGACGCGCCGTTTATTTTCGAATGCGAGGTCGAAATCTCGCCCTCGACCAACACCGCGCTCGAAGGGCTTTACATGTCGAATGGGATGTATTGCACCCAATGCGAGGCGGAGGGGTTCCGCAAGATTACCTACTACCCGGACCGCCCCGACGTCATGGCGGTCTTCACCGTGACCATCGAAGGCGAGGAGCCGGTCAAGCTGTCCAATGGCAATGATCTGGGCACGGATGCAAACGGCGTCGCCAAATGGCACGACCCGCACCCCAAACCCGCCTATCTCTTCGCGCTCGTCGCCGGAGATCTCGTCAACCTGCATGACACATTCACCACCCGCTCGGGCCGCCATGTGGACCTCAACATCTACGTGCGCGACGGCGATCTACATAAAACCGCGTTTGGCATGGACGCGCTGAAACGCTCCATGACATGGGACGAGGAGGTGTATGGCCGCGAGTATGATCTGGATCTGTTCAACATCGTGGCCGTGGACGATTTCAACATGGGCGCGATGGAAAACAAGGGGCTGAACATCTTCAACTCGTCGGCCGTCCTCGCCTCCCCCGACACCTCCACCGACAGCAATTTCCACCGGATCGAGACGATCATCGCGCATGAGTATTTCCACAACTGGACCGGCAACCGCATCACCTGCCGCGACTGGTTCCAGCTGTGCCTCAAAGA
>CAYXIZ010000067.1:0-12711 GCA_964465485.1 uncultured Rhodobacterales bacterium
TGAGCGCACTGAGCCCATCGCCCGCATCGGGTTTGGTAAGCGTGGCTTGCAGCACGGCCCCGGCCTCCCGCACGCCGATGTCGGGCAAGGCGGCGGGGTCGGAAAGGATGTCCATGGCGGGACCTGCGCGGGTGACTTGGCCGTCTTTGAGCAGCACGATTGTGTCGGCCAGACGCGCGACCTCGGCCATGGAATGGGTGACGTAGAAAATCTGCGTGCCGGAGAAGCGGTGGAGCTGGTCGAGATAGGGCAGCAGCTCCTCGCGGCGGGCTTGATCGAGGGAGGCGAGCGGCTCGTCCATCAGCAAAATACCGGGCTGGCTGAGGAGCGCACGTCCGATGGCCACGCGCTGCGCCTCACCGCCCGAGAGCGCGTTTGGGAGGCGATCCAGCAGGTGGTCGATGCCCAAGAGTTCCGTGGTTTTTGCGAGGGACACGCCGGGGGCCGCGCCGTAGCGCAGGTTTTTCTCGACCGTGAGATGCGGAAACAGGCGGGCGTCCTGAAAGACGTAGCCGACGCGGCGCTCATGGGGTTTGACGAAGCTGCCTTTCGCGGTGTCGCTGAGCACCCGGTCACCGATCTGGATGAACGCCTCTTGCGGCTGGGTCAGCCCGGCGATGGCGTTGATCAGACTGGTCTTGCCAGAACCAGAGGGCCCGAAAATCGCGGTGACGCCGCCCGTGTCGCTTTGCAGCTCGACGTCGAGCGTGAAGCGGCCAAGCTGTTGGCGGATGCGGATGTGGTGGCCTGCGCTCATCGGCGCGCCGCCCGTGCTGCGAGCCATTCGGAGATAAGCAGCGCCGTCACAGCGATGATAATGGCCACGATGGTGAGCCTCACGGCGGGACCTTCCGCGCCCGGCACCTGAAGGAAGGCGTAGATGGCCGAGGGCAGCGTGCGGGTTTCGCCGGGGATGGAGGCGACAAAAGTGATGGTGGCTCCGAACTCGCCCATGGCTTTGGCGAAGGCCAGCACCGCGCCTGCGATGATCGACGGCAGGCATATGGGCAGGGTTATCGTGGTAAAAACCTTCCACGGGCTGCGGCCCAGCGTGGTGGCGGCTTGCTCAAGTTTGGGGTCCACGGCCTCGATCCCCAGACGGATGGCGCGGACCATCAGCGGGAAGGCCATGATGGCGGCGGCCAGCACGGCTCCGGTCCATTTGAAGGCCAGCACGATGCCGAATTTGGCGAGGAACCCGCCGATGGCGCCTTGGGTTCCGAAGGTCAAAAGCAGCAGGTAACCGGTGACGACGGGCGGCAGGATCAGCGGCAAATGCACGGCGGCGTTTAGTAGCTGCTTGCCGTGGAAGCTCTTGCGGGCCAGCAGATGGGCCACGTAGATCGCGAGGGGCAAAGACAGGAGAGTGGCGGTCAGTGCCACCTTGAGCGACAAGGCCACAGCGGCCCATTCCTGAGGTCCGAGGCCCAGCATCCTAGAGCACCTTGAAGCCGGCCTCGGTGAAGATGGCGGCGGCTTGGGGGGAAAGCAGAGCGTCGTAGGTGGGGCGCGCGGTCTCGCTCAGCAGGGCGAGCGGGTAGCGGATGGGGCTGTGGGTGCCGGGCGCGAAGCGGTGCAGGGTTTTGACCGACGGCTCGGCCTGCGCGTCGGAGGCGTAGGTGACGGCGTAGGGGAGCTCACCACGCGTGACGAGCGCGAGGGCGGCGCGGACGTTTTCGACCTCCACGATATGGGGCTGGACGGCGTCCCAGAGGCCCAGCGTGGTGAAGGCTTCGCGGGCATATTGCCCGGCGGGGACGGCCTCGATGAAGCCCAGAGCGATGCGGGTGGCCGGGGGCCATTGCGTGATCTGGATGGGGGGCGCTGAGGCATGGCCCACGAGAACCAGCGCGTTGCCCAGCAGGTCGTGGCGGGTGCCTGCGATGATGCGCGGTGTGACCACGTCCATCCATGCGGGGTTGGCGGAGAGAAAGAGATCGGCGGGCGCGCCTTGCGTGATCTGGCGGGCCAGCGCGCCGCTGCCGCCATAGGACAGGCGCATGGGGGTGATGTCGCTTGCGATCTGGTCCAGCGCGGGTTTCAGGCTGGCGGCTGCGAAGACCACGGGACCTGTGCTGCCCGACGCAGGTAACGCGGCAGGCAGCGCGGCAAACGCGGCCCCGAGGGCCAGAAAGGTACGACGGTTGAGCAGCATTGGCGCGATTGTGACCTGCAATGGCGCACGCGCAAGGGCAAAATCAGGGTTGCGCGTGGGTAGCCGCCCGTTAGGCTTTGGTGCATGTTTCAATTGACCAAAACCGACCTTGAGCAAGCGGCCGCCCTTGTGCACCGCCACATGTCCCCGACGCCGCAATATAGCTGGCCCCTGATCAACGACGCCGTGGGCCTTGAGACGTGGGTCAAGCATGAAAACCACGGGCCGACGGGCGCGTTCAAAGTGCGTGGCGGGATCACCTTTATTGACTGGCTTCGGCGGGCGCACCCGGACTGTAAAGGGATTTGCACGGCCACGCGGGGCAATCACGGGCAGTCTCAGGCGCGGGCGGCGACGGCAGCGGGTTTGCGGGCGGTGGTCTATGTGCCGCATGGCAACTCCGTGGAGAAGAACGCGGCCATGAAGGCCTTTGGCGCGGAGCTGGTCGAGTTTGGCAGCGATTTTGAGGAAGCCAAGGACGAGGCGTTTCGCGTGGCCAAAGAGCAGGATCTCTTCATCGTGCCGCCCTTCCACGAGGAGCTGGTGCGCGGCGTGTCGACCTATGCTTATGAGCTGTTCAGCGAAGTGCCGGATCTGGATGTGGTTTACGTGCCGATTGGCTGCGGGTCAGGCATTTGCAGCACGATTTTGGTGCGCGACGCGCTGGGGTTGAAGACCGAAGTGGTCGGCGTGGTCTCAGAGCACGCGCCATGCGTCAAGCTGTCGGTGGAGGCCGGGCGGCTGATCGAGACGAACTCCGCCCGCACTTTTGCCGACGGCATGTCGGTGCGGGTGCCGGTGCAGGAGGCGTTCGACATTTATTCGAAAGGCGCGGCGCGGATCATTGCGGTCAGCGACGCGGAGGTCGCGGATGCGATCCGGCTGTACTACACCGGGACGCATAACGTGGCCGAGGGCGCCGGCGCCGCGCCTTTGGCAGGGCTGATGCAGGAACGCAAGATGCTGGCGGGCCGCAAAGCGGGCGTGATCCTGTGCGGCGGCAATGTGGATACGGGCTGGTTTCAGACCATTCTGACGGGCGGCGTGCCGCAGGTCTAGCGGCGCTTTATACGCCCGAAATGCTGCGCAGCATTTTGATGTTCTGGCGCAGCATATCATCGACGGGTCCGGGCCTGTCGGGGTCGCGCAATGTGGTGAACCAATGGGGGTCCGGGTTGCGGCCACGGCGGTTATTTTCAAAACGCAAACCGCGCAGCACGGCCTCGGCACTCTGCGGCAATGCGTCGGGGATCTTATGACCGTTCAGCGTGGCCCATACCCCTGTCCAAAGGCGGCCCACGGACCACGGGTTATAGCCGCCCCCGCCCAGTACAAGATAGCGCGGGGCTACGGGTTTCAGCGCCTCCACCACGGCCCAATGGGCGTTGTTTGACAGGGAAAGATGCGACAGAGGGTCCTCCTCGACCGCGTCCGCGCCACATTGCAACACGACCGCGTCGGGTTTGAAGGCGGTGACCACGGGCAGGATCAGCTCGTGCAGCACCACGGCCATTTCGGTGTCGTTGAAGCCGCGCCGTACGGGCAGGTTCAGCGTGGTGGCATGGCTGGTCGCCACCGTGCCGGTGCGGGGCCACAGCCCGGCCTCATGGACCGAGATCAGCAGGCAGTTTTCGTCCGCGCCAAAGCCGTGCTCCACCCCGTCGGCGTGATGCGCGTCGATGTCGATATAGGCGATGCGCGGGGCCAAATTGCTGCGCAGCGACAGGATCGCGAATGCCGGGTCATTGAGGTAGCAAAACCCGTTGGCGCGGGCGGGCAAACCGTGATGCGTGCCGCCGCCCGGCTGGTAGACGATGCCGCCGTCTTTGAGCAGCTCTCCGGCCAGAAGCGCGCCGCCTGCGCCGGTGGCGGGGCGGGTGAACATCTCCGGGAAGACGGGGTTGGTGACGGTGCCAAGATGGAAGGTTGCCTTGTCATTTTCACTGGCGGTTTGCGTGGCCGCCACGCGCATCAGCGCGTCGATATAGTCGGGGTCATGCCACGCGGTCAGAGCGGCTTTCTTGGCGCGGGGGGAGGCCACATATTGCGCCCGGTCCAGCCACCCCATGGCGCGGCTCAAATCCATCACCGTGGAGACCCGCGGCACGCGCAACGGGTGCCACGCACCATAGCTGGACCCGCGGTAAATCTCGGATCCGATGAAGCGGGGCGCGGGGGGGTGTGTGGCGGTCATTCCTGCGCAGTGTAGGGCGTCGCGGCGGCTTGCCAAGCGGCGGAGAGCGGCCACAACACGTTCTTTTAACAGGATTTTAGTTGATTTTCGGCACCCTAGAGCGCAGAATCACCCTGAATTTGCTCTAGAATGAAGGTTTTTGACGGGTTTTATGTCTGTGATCAGTTTCAAACAGGCCCCTCTGAAAATGACGGGATCGGCCAAGCGGGAGGTGCGCACGCAGTTTGCGGCGCTGTGCTACCGCGTGGTGGATGGTGAGACGCAGATTTTGCTGGTGACCAGCCGTCAGCGGGGCCGTTGGATCATTCCAAAGGGCTGGCCCGTGGAGGGCGCGACCCCGGCAGATGCCGCCGCCACCGAGGCCTTTGAGGAGGCCGGGGTGACCGGCAAGACATTCAACATCTGTCTGGGAATTTACTCCTATACCAAGGTCATGGATGACGGCGAAGCCGACCTGCCCTGCGCGGTCTCCGTGTTTCCGGTCCGGGTGAAAAAGGTGCTGAAAACCTATCCTGAGATGGGGGAGCGGCGGCGCAAGTGGTTCACTGCCAAGAAGGCGGCGTCAAAAGTGCGCGAGCCGGAGCTGCGCAAGATCCTCAAGCATTTCGACCCGGCCTTGCTGGAACGCTAAGACGACGGGCTTGCACCGCGCGCCGATTGGCTTATGTCAAAACGTGACCCTTTAAGGAGCGCCCTGCCCCAATGATCCGCTACGCCCTGATCTGTGACCAGGACCACGCTTTTGACAGCTGGTTTCAGTCTGCTGACGCGTTCGACGCGCTGCAGAAGGCGGGCCATGTCAGCTGTGCGGTCTGCGGCAGCGGGGAGGTGCGCAAATCGGTGATGGCGCCCCGGATCGGCAAGGCCAGCGACACGAAAACGGATGTGGCGACGCGGGACAGGCCTCTCTCCGCGCCCGCCAGCCCGGCGGAGCAGGCGATGACCGCGCTTCGGGAGAAGGTTGAGGCGACATCTGAGGATGTCGGGACAAATTTCGCGGCTGAAGCGCGCAAAATCCACAATGGCGAAGCGCCGGAGCGCGCCATCCGCGGCGAGGCGAAGCTGCAAGACGCCAAGGCCCTGATCGAGGACGGCGTGCCCGTCACCCCCCTGCCCTTCATGGCAAAAGGAAAGAGCAACTGATGAGCAATGTTTTAATCACCGGCGCGACGCGCGGCATTGGACGCGCCATGTTTGATGGCTACGTGACGCGAGGCGACGCTGTGACCGGCACCTACCGGGGCGACAAACCCGAGGGGGATGGTTGGTTGCCGCTGGATGTGGCCGATGCGCAAGCGTTCGACGGGTTCCGCGACGCCTATCCCCAAGACGCGGTGGACCTGTTGGTGTGCAATGCGGGTGTCTATCTGGACAAGGGCGACAGCCTGCCCGATGGCTACCCGGCGGAGATGTGGGCGCAGAGCTTTGCGGTCAATGTCACCGGGGTGTTTTTGACGGTTCAGGCGATGCTGCCAAAGCTGCAAGCCGCGCGCGCGCCTAAGATCGCGATTATTTCCTCGCAGATGGCGTCCAGCGAGCTCGCGCCGGGTGGTGCTTACATTTACCGCGCCTCCAAGGCTGCGGCGCTGAATTTGGGGCGCAATCTGGCCAGCGATCTGGCGGGCATGGGCATTGCGGTGGGGATCTATCATCCCGGCTGGGTGCAGACCGATATGGGCGGCGGCTCTGCCGCGATCACGCCCGCGCAATCGCGTGACGGGCTGATGGCGCGGTTTGACGCGCTCAGCATGGCCAGCACCGGCGAGTTTCTGACCTATGACGGGACGCCCCACCCTTACTAGGCCCTCTCTCTTGGGCATGGCTTGCCCTTGGCGGCGTGGCGGCATATGACGCGGGCGACCCTGCCCCCTGCGTAATGGACGATGTGATGACTGCGCCCGCAAAACGACTGGTGATGAAATTTGGCGGCACCTCCGTGGCCAATCTGGACCGTATCAAGCGGGCCGCCAAACGTGTGGGCGTCGAGGTCTCCAAGGGCTATGAGGTGATCGTCATCGTCTCGGCCATGTCGGGCAAAACCAATGAGCTGGTGGGCTGGGTCAACGAGACCTCGCCGCTTTATGATGCGCGCGAATATGACGCGATTGTCTCATCCGGGGAGAATGTGACCGCCGGGCTGATGGCGCTGACCTTGCAGGAAATGGACGTGCCGGCGCGCAGCTGGCAGGGCTGGCAGGTGCCGCTGAAAACCACGGATGCGCATGGCGCGGCCCGGATCGAGGAAATCCCTACCGACAATCTGGACGCGAAATTCGCCGAAGGCATGAAGGTCGCCGTTGTTGCAGGCTTCCAAGGGATCAGCCCGGAGGGGCGGGTCACCACGCTGGGCCGGGGCGGCTCTGACACCACCGCTGTGGCCTTTGCAGCTGCGTTTGAGGCGGAGCGTTGCGACATCTACACAGATGTGGACGGGGTCTACACCACCGACCCGCGCATCGAGGACAAGGCCCGCAAGCTGGACCGCATCGCGTTTGAGGAAATGCTGGAGCTGGCCTCGCTGGGGGCCAAAGTGCTGCAAACGCGTTCGGTGGAATTGGCGATGCGCTACAAGGTGAAGCTGCGGGTGCTCTCGAGCTTTGAAGAAATGGATGACAACGCAGGCACATTGGTCTGCGACGAGGAGGATATCGTGGAAAGCAACGTAGTGGCTGGCGTGGCCTATTCGCGCGACGAGGCAAAGATGACGCTGATCTCGGTGGCGGACCGTCCGGGCATCGCGGCGGCGATCTTTGGGCCTTTATCCGAGGCGGGCGTGAATGTGGATATGATCGTGCAGAACATCTCCGAGGAGGGGCGCACGGATATGACCTTTTCCTGCCCGGTGAGCGAGGTGCCCCGCGCCGAGAAGGCGATGGAAGATGCCAAAGCGGCAGGCGATATCAACTTCCACGATCTGGTGGCAGACACGGATGTGGCCAAAGTGTCGGTGGTGGGCATCGGGATGCGGTCTCATGCCGGGGTCGCCGCGAAAATGTTCGAGGCGTTGCAAAATGACGGGATCAACATCAAAGTGATCACCACTTCGGAGATCAAAATCTCCGTGCTGATCGACCGCAAATATATGGAGCTGGCGGTCCAGGCCCTGCATGACGCGTTCGAGCTGGAAAAAGCGGCCTGAGCTCTGGGAGTTTGCGGCGTGTTTCGCCAAAACTGTGACCTTTTTGTCAGGATCGACAGAGGCGCGACACCCACCTAAGCCCTTGTTTTTTGACAAAATTGGGAAATGTGGCGGAAATTCGTCAGAATTGTGTCAAAAATGTTTCCAATATGTGTCTTGATCGAGACACTCTTCTTGGGTCAGAAGAAGAGCATAAAAAGTAAGTGTTCGACGAGTTTGGCTGCACCGCGTTTTGGCCGCAGTTCACGAGTTACACAGTTTGTGTTTGATCGCCCGGTTACACTTATTAGACTGCCCAAATTCGACGCCATCGCTCACGGTGGCGTCGACGGCAGTGTTTGAACCAAACCGCCCCCTTCCCCTTTCCAAGATGCCCGCGTTATATGTGGGGCCAGAGCGTTGGAGGGACCCTTGGCCGATAGAACAGATAGCGAGAGCCGCAAGCTGCTTGGCCGCCTGCGTGAAACATTGGCCGAGGACAGCGCGGGACAGGAACGGCTGGACCGGATCACGCATCTTATCGCGGATTCGATGGGGACGGATGTGTGCTCCATTTATCTTTTTCGTGACGCCGACACGTTGGAACTTTGCGCCACTGAGGGTCTGAACAAAGCTGCCGTACACGAGACGCGGATGCGGGTGGGCGAGGGTCTGGTGGGCCGGGTCGCGCGCTCCAAGACCGCGATCAACACGCCGGATGCCCCCAGCGAGCGCGGATTTCGGTTCATGCCGGAGACCGGCGAAGAGATTTACAGCTCCTTTCTGGGGGTACCTGTGCAGCGGCTGGGCGACAGTCTGGGCGTGCTTGTGGTGCAATCCAAAGACGCGCGCAGCTATTCCGAGGACGAGGTTTACGCGCTGGAAGTCGTGGCCATGGTGCTGGCGGAGATGACCGAGCTTGGCGCCTTTGTCGGTGAAGGCGAGGGCGCGATGGGCGCGCGTCACACGCAGCCTGCACTGTTTCGCGGAGGCACCGGGCAAGAGGGCGCGTCGGAGGGTCGTGTCTTCCTGCATGAGCCGCGGGTGGTGGTCACCAACCCGATTTCAGACGACCCGCATGAGGAATTGCGCCGCCTGCAAGAGGCGATGGACACGCTCAGATCCTCGGTTGACGCAATGCTCAGCGGCATGGGGCGCGGCGCGGATAAAGAGCAGGTCAAAGTGCTTGAGGCCTACCGGATGTTCGCCAACTCGCGCTCCTGGGTGCGGCGGATGGAAGAGGATATCGCGCTTGGCCTGTCGGCGGAGGCCGCCGTTGAAAAAGAGCAATCGGCCACCCGCGCCCGGATGGAGCGCGTGCCTGACCCTTATTTGCGCGAACGGCTGCATGACCTAGACGATCTGTCGAACCGGCTGCTGCGCCTGCTGACCGGGCAAGGCTCTGACACAGGGGCGGAGATGCCCGAAAACCCCATTCTGATCGCCCGCAACATAGGCCCCGCAGAGTTGCTGGATTACGGCAAGAAGCTGCGGGGGATCGTGCTGGAAGAGGGCTCGGTGGGGTCGCATGCCGCGATTGTGGCCCGTGCCTGGGCGATCCCGCTGGTGATCAACGCCAAGAAGATTCTGACCGAAGCCCTGAACGGCGACCCGATCCTTGTGGACGGCGATCAGGGCGTTGTGCATCTGCGCCCCGAGGACGGGGTGAAGACCGCGTTTCGCGACAAGATCGCGATGCAGACGCAGGCGCAGGAACGCTACACCTCCATTCGCGACAAACCGGCGTCAGGTCTGTGCGGAACAACTGTGGCGTTGCATATGAATGCCGGGCTGATGGCCGACCTGCCATCGCTGGAAGGCTCCGGGGCCGAAGGGGTGGGCCTGTTTCGCACCGAGCTGCAATTTCTGACCCGCGCCACGGTGCCGCGCCGCTCCGAATTGGCGGCAATTTACGGCTCGGTGATGGATGCCGCACAGGACAAGTCGGTGGTGTTTCGCACGCTCGATATCGGGTCCGACAAGGTGCTGCCCTATATGAAACCGCAGGACGAGCCGAACCCCGCGATGGGCTGGCGCGCGATCCGGGTTGGTCTGGACAAGCGCGGTGTGATGCGGATGCAGCTGCAGGCGCTGATCCGTGGTGCAGCCGGGCGACCGCTGAGTGTGATGTTCCCGTTCATTGCCCAGTTTGACGAGTTTCGGGAGGCCCGCCAGATGCTTGTTGACGAGCTGGCCCGCGAGAAGAAGATCGGCCATCAGGTGCCGGACGAGGTGCGGATCGGCGCGATGCTGGAGACCCCGTCACTGGCCTTTGCGCCCAAGCAGTTCTTTGAGATGGCGGATTTCATTTCGATTGGCGGCAATGATCTGAAGCAATTTTTCTTTGCCGCTGACCGCGAAAACGAGCGGGTGCGCAAACGCTACGACACGTTGAATGTCAGCTTCCTGACCTTCCTGGAACGGGTTGTCGATCGCTGTACGGAGACCGGGACGACGCTCAGCTTTTGTGGCGAGGATGCCGGACGCCCGATTGAGGCGCTGTGCTTTGCCGCCATGGGCATCGGGGCGCTGTCAATGCGCCCGGCCTCTATCGGTCCGGTCAAAAGCCTGATCCGGCGCACCGATATTGTCGCCCTGCGCAAAGTGATCGACGAGGCACGCGTCAGTGGGGCGCAATCGGTGCGGCCTGCCGTTCTGGAGTGGCTGACCGAGCAGCAAAACGGCTAGGCGTCGCGCAGCAAAGCCTCGAATTCCTGTACTAAGCCTGCGCGGTCGCGGCCGGTGTCCTCCGCCAGTTTGCGCAGCCCGAACTGCACATGCGCGATATCCTGGTAGTAGCTGGTGAAGGCGTAGTTGATCGTGGCACCTGCCGCAGCACCCAAAACAGGAACGGTTTGCGCGGCCAGTTTCTGGCTTAGCGTGACGGACAGTTTTGGTGCCACTTTTGCCAGCAAGGCCTGCACCGTCGCGCCGGATACACTTGTGCGCAGGGTCAGAAAGCTGAGATCCGTGCCGTCATCTTCCGCCAGCGGCCCGGCGGCCGCGAGGACCCGCAGGCAATCGGCCTTCGTGTCCGGGTCGTCAGGGTCAAACCCGTGCTCCACGGCGATGCCTTGGATGGCCCGCAGAATGAGGGTTGTGGTCACCGGCAACTCCGCCAGCGCGGTGGTCAAGCCGCCAAACCCGCCCACGGCACCTGTGGTCGCGGTTATCAACGGCGTTGCCCAGCTGCCCGTGTCCGGAAGGGTTTTGCGGGAGGCTGCTGCGGCGTAGAAGCTGCTTTCCAACGCCTGATAGGTCGCGCCTTCGATGCGCGTGCGCACGCCGCCCGGCAGCTTGTCCAAAAGGTTCTCCGCCTTCGCCCCCAAAAAGCCAACCGCCTCGATCATGATGCCGCGCGCGCCGTTGTAGCGGGCAACGAGCTCCAAGAGCTGGACCTCCTTGCTGGGGTCAGCGGGTTTTACCGGCGGCAGAATGGTTTGGGTCATGAAGCCCCTCCTGCCCCTAAAATGGGGCTAATCGCGGTGTTTTTCAACCGGTCCGGCCACGCCGTCCCATGCGCCGGGCTGCAAGGCACGGGCCAGCACGCGGTCGGGGTTTGTGGGGGGCGGCATGGTGACCGCGCTGGATTTTGCAAAGCCGTGCCGCTGGTAATAGGGCGCATCGCCAACCAGCAGCACGCGGGTCCAGCCAAGGTCTTTTGCGATTTGCAGGCTCTCGATCATCAGCGCGCTGCCCAGCCCTTCGCCCTGCCGGGTGGGATGGACGGCAATCGGCCCCAGCAGCAGGGCTTGCGCCTCCCCCACGCGCACCGGCCAGTAGCGGATCACGCCGCCCAGCACGCCCTGTTCATCCCGCGCAACCCGAGACAGCTTGGCCACCGGTGCTACGTCATCGCGCAACCGGTAGGAGGACAGCGCCTCGCGGCCCGGCGCAAAGCACAGGTCATAGAGGGCCTCCACCTCCCACCAGTCTTGCGGTTGTTCTTGGCGGATTTCCACGGGGGCCGGCCTCAATTTCACACTTGCGTTGGCGTAACATGGCGTTAGCTATTGGGCAAACTTCTGTAGGAGACCCGCTTGTTTTACCGCCCCGAAGACGGCCACGGCCTGCCGCATAACCCGTTCAACGCCCTCATCGCCCCGCGGCCCATCGGCTGGATTTCCACCCGCGACGCGGAGGGCCGCGAAAATCTGGCCCCCTACTCGTTCTTCAACGCCGTGGCTTACGTGCCGCCGCAGGTGATGTTCTCGTCGACCTCCGGCAAGCCAGATCGGGACAAGGGCAAGGACAGCGTGTCCAACATTCTCGAGACAGAGGTGTTTTGCGTCAACATCGTCGAATACGCGGCGCGGGACGCGATGAACCTGACCTCGGGGAGCTATGAGCGCGAGGTGGACGAGTTCACCCATGCCGGGATTGAGCGGGCGGAGTGCGACACGATTGCCTGCTCGCGCGTCGCCGGGGCGCCGGCCAATCTGGAATGCAAGTTGACCAAAGTGGTCGAGCTGCCGGGTGCGGAGAATATCGTTATTTTCGGGGAGGTCACCGGCATTCACATGCGCGATGATTGCCTGAAAGACGGGATGTTCGACGTCACCGCGTTCCAGCCTTTGTCACGCTTGGGATACCGCGATTATGCGCGGGTGAGTGAGCTGTTCAGTTTGAAACGGCCCGGCGAGTCTTAATCCCCGAGCAGGAAAAAGACGGGGATCAACATCGAACCAGAAAAGAGAGCGGTATTCCGTGAGTGGAGTACTGGCTCGTCACGCTACGAGGATATTGATCCCCTGACACAAGATGTAGGGGGACAGGGCCAAAACCTGTAGGGGAAAAGGTCAGCGAAAGTGACATTACTTTTGCGTCAACGTGCCGGTCTGTGCGCGCCTAATGCCCGCCCGCCAGCTGCCCGGTCTTGACCGAGTAATCCACCGCCACCGCGTAGTTCGGGTCATCGTCACTGTCGACCATCAGCTGGCCCGCATTGGTCAGCAATTCATGACAGTCCCGGCTGAGATGGCGCAGCTGCACCTTCTTGCCCACGGCCTCGTAACGGTCGGCCACGGCCTCAATCGCTTGCAGCGCGGATTGGTCGGCCACCCGGCTGTCAGCGAAATCAATCACCACCAGCGACGGGTCCGTTTCGGGCGTGAACAGCTCGTCAAACCCGTCGGTGGAGCCAAAAAACAGCGGTCCGTCGATCTGGTAAACCTTCGCGCCTTCGGGCGTCTCGTAGGTTTTGGCATGGATGCGTTTGGCGTTCTGCCACGCATAGGCCAGCGC
>CAYXIZ010000068.1:0-12497 GCA_964465485.1 uncultured Rhodobacterales bacterium
GCCAGCATCTTTGATCCCAACACGATGATCTTTTCGGGGCCACTGGCCGGTCTGCTGCAACGCGGCCTGCCCCAGATCCAAGCCAAAACCGAGGACCTGCTGCTGCACGGGACTGTGATGCCGTCATTGGTTTTGCGACAGCATACGCAATTGCAACTTGCCCTGTCCTGCGTCACTGTCCTTCGCGATAGTTATCTCAAGGGCGAAACCCAAAACGGGCCGCGACACACCGCTGCCCCGCGCTACGGGGGCTAGTAGTTGGCCCGCCACGCAGTACTCTCTTAGCCCTCACATAAAAGGAATTGATCCGTGAAAACCCTCTCCATACTTGCCCTTTCAGCGATCGCAGCCACCTCCGCCTCTGCCGAAGAAACCCGCCAGCTTGACGCCCATGTGCACGGGGTCGGCCAGCTTGATATTGCCTTTGACGGGCAACAGATCGCGATGGAGTTCCATGCCCCCGGCGCAGACATTGTTGGCTTCGAATATCAGCCTGAAAGCGCGGAGGACCGCGCCGCCGTTGAGAACGCAGTCGCGACACTCGCCCGCCCCATGGACCTGTTCATGATCTCCGAGGCCGCCGGATGCAGCGTGATACAGGCCACCGCAGGTCTGGAAACCGAGGAAGACGACCACGAGGGCCATGACCACGACGAGCATGCGCATGACGATCACGCCGACAAAGATGAGCATTCACACGATGAGCACGCACATGAAGACCATGCCGAGGAGGCCACCCATACCGAGTTTCATGCAGAATACCTTCTGAACTGCGCCGACCCGGCCGCCCTGTCCGAGATCACTTTTGCCTATTTCGACGTCTTCCCAAATGCGTTGGAGGTCGAAGTTCAGATCATCTCTGATGCCGGGGCCACCGCCTATGAGGTGGAGCGCGACGCGCCGACGCTGGACCTAAGCGGGCTCTTCTAGGCAATCTTGCCCAATGCCTGACGCCGCGCCAATTCTGCATCTCAAAGACGTCCGATACCGCTGGCCGGGTCGGGCGTCCTTTGGGTTGCATGTCTCGGACCTTAGCATGGGTCAGGCCGAGACCGTTTTGCTGTTGGGCGAAAGCGGGTCCGGCAAATCGACCCTGCTGTCACTGATCTGCGGCACCGTTGTTGCCGATGCCGGCGAGGTGCTGGTCGCCGGAACGGACATTGCTAGCCTCTCACCCGGCCAGCGCGACGGCTTCCGCGCGGAGCAGATCGGGTTGATCTTTCAGCAATTCAACCTGCTTCCCTTCGCCAGCGTGCTCGACAACATCACGCTGCCTTTGCAATTTGCCGCACAGCGCCGCGCCCGTGTAGGCGAGCCGAACGCCGAGGCCCGCAAGCTTTGCCTCGACCTGCGCCTGCAGAAAGACGTGGTCAGCGCCCGTGCAGGCACCCTGAGTGTCGGCCAACAACAACGCGTGGCCGCGGCACGTGCATTGATCGGTTCACCTCCACTGATCATCGCCGACGAGCCGACTTCGTCGCTGGACGCCGCCACCCAAGCGACTTTCTTGGAGCTGCTCTTTGCGCAATCCCGCACCCATGGGGCGAGCGTGTTGATGGTCAGCCATGACGCCCGACTTTCTGATCAGTTTGACCGGGTGATCCACATGTCCGACATCGCCCAATCGCTGCGAGACGCGGCATGATCCTGCGCCTCACCCTCGCCTCTCTCGCTGCGCGCGCGCTGACGGTCGGCATGACCATTCTGGCCATTGCCCTGTCCGTGGCCTTGTTCCTTGGCGTTGAGAAAGTCAGGACCGGGGCCAAGGCCAGCTTTGCGGACACGATCTCCGGCACGGACCTGATCGTGGGCGCGCGGTCCGGCTCTGTTCAGCTGCTGCTTTACTCGGTATTCCGGATCGGCAATGCGACCAACAACATGACGTGGGAAAGCTACCAAGACCTCGCCGCCCGCCCTGAGGTGGACTGGATCGTGCCCATCTCGCTGGGCGACAGCCACCGACAGTTCCGGGTCATGGGCACGACAGTCGCATTTTTCGACCGCTACAAATACCGCTCCGGGCAGTCTCTTGCCATCAGGAACGGCGCGGTCATGGACGACCTGTTTGACACCGTCATCGGCGCGGATGTCGCCGAAACGCTTGGCTATAAGATCGGCGACCCCATCGTCGTGGCCCACGGGCTGGCCTCGTTCACGGAGCATAAAGACCAGCCCTTCCAAGTCTCCGGCATCCTTGAGAAAACCGGCACGCCTGTGGACCGCACCGTGATCGTGAGCCTTGAGGCCATCGAGGCGATCCATGTCGATTGGCGAAACGGGGCGCAAATACCCGGCCAATCCACCCCGGCGGACACCATTCGGCAAATGCAGCTTGAACCGCAAGCCGTCACCGCAGCCCTTGTGGGCGTCAAAAGCCGTTTGCAGGTGTTTGGCCTGCAACGCGCCATCAATGAATATCCGCATGAACCGCTTTTGGCAATCCTGCCCGGCGTCGCCTTGCAAGAGCTGTGGCAAATCGTGGGCATCGCGGAAACGGCGCTGATCGCAGTCTCGGCCATGGTCGTCGTCACCGCGCTGATCGGCATGATGGCCACCATCTTTTCCAGCCTCAACGAGCGCCGTCGCGAGATGGCCATTTTCCGCGCCATGGGCGCGCGCCCTCGGGTGGTCCTGGGGCTGTTGGTGCTGGAGGCCGTGCTGATGGCCAGTATCGGGGCCCTCCTTGGCTTGGCCCTGCTCTACCTTGCACTTTTTATCGGCCAGCCCCTGATCGACAGCGCCTTCGGGCTTTGGATGCCCATTGAGCCGCCCACGTTGCGCGAGCTGTGGGTCTTGGCGGGCGTCATCGTGGCTGGCGCAATTGTGAGTATGATCCCGGCCTACAGGGCCTACCGAATGTCCCTCGCAGATGGTATGCTGGTCAGAACCTGAGCAACTGATGATGAGATAATGCAGTTATCCCGCCGCCACTTGATCACCACCGCCGCAGCCGCAACCCTGCTGCCCCAATCGGCTGTCGCGCGCAAAGCGCATGAGATCACTTGGGACGATCTTATCCCGCCCGGCGTGCCCTATTCCGAGATTGTGGCCGAAGGCGTGGTAGACGAACGCAACGACACCTGGCGTCCGGTCTTTGACAATAACGCGACCAAGCTGAACCCCATCTTGGACGGCGCCTACATCAAGATGCCCGGCTTCATCATCCCGATCGACCTGTCGCCCAAAGGCGTGACCGGCTTCGTCCTCGTGCCCTATGTGGGCGCGTGTCTGCATGTTCCGCCCCCGCCACCCAACCAGCTGGTTTTTGTCACCACCAAGACGCCGTGGCCAAGCGACAACCTTTGGGACGCGGTCTGGGTGACCGGAGAGATGCGGCACGACATCCAATCGACCGAGGTGGCCGACACCGGCTATGCGCTGACGGCGGACAAGATGGAGGCCTATATCTGGTGAGCCGCATTCTGGACCGACGCACCGTTCTCGCAAGCATCGCCGCCTTCGCCGCCGCCCCGACGCTGGCGCGGGCAGACGACTTTATTGATCTCGACTGGTCCGACCTGCTTCCAGAGGGCGAAACAGCCCCGCCGCCCGTGCTGCAAAGCCTGATCGACCATAGCCAGGCCCCGTTGAACACCCAACAGCCAGCCTCCAACGGAGTGCGCAGCGACTGGAACGGCCAAGTCATCCGTCTGCCGGGCTTTATTGTTCCGATTGATTATTCAGGCAGCGGGGTCACGGCCTTCATTCTGGTGCCATTCGTCGGGGCATGCGTGCATGTGCCACCGCCTCCGGCCAACCAACTGGTCTTCGTGACCACGCAAACGCCTTATGAAAGCGCCGGGTTGTTCGAGGCGGTGAATGTCATCGGCATGTTCGGCGTGTCCTCCATGTCCACGCATCTCGCCGATATCGGCTACGCGTTGTCAGCAGACAAGATCGAGCCCTTCCGCAGAAGCTGATCCCCGCGGCTTTGCTTACGAGCTGAGCAGCAGTTCTCTTAACGCAGAAGCTCGACGAGCCCGACGGCAATCACCGGGAACAGCAAGATCAGGATCAACGCGATCACGTCGGCAAAGACAAAGGGCACAACCCCTTTGAAGATATGCCCCAGTCTAATGTCTGGCATCACCGCGCGGACCGTGAAGACATTCATCCCAATCGGAGGCGTGATCAGCCCCATTTCCACCACCACAACCATGATGATGCCGAACCAGATCATGTCCACGCCCATCAACTGAAGCGTCGGCAGGAACACCGGAACGATGAGCAAAAGCAGGCCCACGGCCTCGAAGATCATGCCCAGCAGGATACAGATCACACAGACAAAGAGGATCACCCCAAACGGCCCCGCATTCAGCGCGTCCAACATATCGAGCAGGTCATAGGGCAGCCCGGACAGGTTGATGAAGTTCGAGAAAACCAGCGCCCCGAAGATGACGGAAAACAGAATGGCCGAGGTCTTTGTGCTGTCGATCAGAATATCAAGCAGAGCCGACCAACTGCGCACATGCCCCTTGAAGAAGGCAAAGGCTGCGGCCCCGAAAGCGCCGATGCCGGAGGCCTCCGTCGGGGTGAAGGCGCCAATATAGATGCCACCAAGCACCAGCAGGAACAGCACAATCACGGGCCAAACCTTGGCATAGGCGGAGAACCTTTCTGCGCGCGCCACCCGTTCGCCGGGCCGCCCCAGCGAGGGGTTGCGCCAGACCGAAAACCGCACCGCCCCAAGAAACAGAAAGACCAGCAGAATGCCTGGTATGGTGCCCGCGATGAACAGTTTGCCAATGTCCTCCTCGGCCACCAGACCGTAGATGATCAGTGGCACGGAAGGCGGGATCATAATGCCAAGCGTGCCACCCGCCGCCACCACGCCCGAGGACAGGCTGTCCGAATAGCCGTATTTACGCATATGCGGCATGGCGACTTTGGTCATGGTCGCAGCCGTGGCCAAAGAGGACCCCGACACAGCGGAAAAGCCCGCGCTCGCCAGAACAGTGGCCTGCGCCAAACCGCCTTTGCGGTATCCGATGAAGGCATAAGCCGCCCGAAACAGATCCTCAGAAATGTTGGAGCGGTGAATGAAACTGCCCATCAGGATGAACAGCGGGATCACTGACAGGCCGTAATTGGCGCCCGTTTCCATGACCTGCTGCCCGACCATGGTCATGGCCCCTTCCCAATTCCATTCGCGCGTGTAGGCAAAGCCTATAAACCCGACAAACAGCGTGGTGAAGCCAAGCGGGAAGCCGCAAAAGCTGAGAAACAGCAGGACGGCGAAGCCAAAAAGTGCAAGCTCCATGCTTTAAGCCTCCGGGCCGCGGTCATTGACAGAGGTGTGATCCAGCTTCTCCAGCCGCCCCCTCGTCGCCAGCAACGCCGCCGCAAAGAGCGCCACACCAATCATCGAGAAAAACACCGCCGCCCCCGGCAGGATCCATTGCGGAAAATCCAAGACCGCCGTGCGTTTTTCGCTGACGAAGCTGTCCAGCATGTGATGCCCCAGCTCGTAGGTGAGGCAGGCATAGATCACCAAGGAGAACACATGGACCGTCCAGCGCTGAAAATTCGGCGCGACGCGTTCGATCCACGGTGCGAAGATATCCACCTTGATGTGTTTGTCGCTGGCAGTGACGAAGGCCACACCAGCGAAAATCACGACAACCATCAGCACCTCGATCATCTCAGAGGTGCCGAAGATTGACTTGTTAAAACCGTAGCGCCCGACGACATCAACGAATGTCAGCATCATCATGCAAAACAGCGCAATGCCGGCAAGGACTGCCAACACCCGCTCGATGCTTTTGAATATCCGTTCCATCGGGCGCTACCTATCTGCTTAGTTCGTCGCCGCAGCGCCGCCTTCGGCGATGCGTGCGAGATAGAAGTCGATCACAGCCTGACCGTCGACGCCCATCTCGGAGGCTTTCGCAATCCAGGCATCAGTCATCGGCTGACCCAGCGCGCGCAGGCCATTCTCAAGCTCTTTGGAGCCCTCGACCGCCTCGATACCAGCCTCGATCATAGCAGTCCGTGCCGTGTCGTTTGCATCGTCCTGAACAGACCCTGCGAATGCCGCAAAGTCAGCGCCCATCACGTCCATGATCGCTGCCTGATCCTCAGCCGAGAACTTGTCCCACTTTTCACGTGAGATCAGGAAAGAGAAGGTCGGCTGGAACAGCTTGTTTTCCAGCTCGGTCGCGGATTTGGTGTAGTCAGCGATTTTGAACGCCCGCACGGAGCCCCAAGGCACGCCGGCATAGCCGTCCACAACACCTTTCGAGATGATCTCGAGCATCTGAACCGCCGGGCCTGCAACAACCGAGCTGCCCGTGCCTTTGAGCGTGTTGGCCACGACACCGGGCAGGCCCCACATTTTACGGCTGCCGATATCCTCGAGGGTCTCAATCGGCTTGTCGGTCATGGAGTAGAACTCGTTGCCGCTGGACGCATAGACCGAGATCAGCTTCGCGTCGCCATACTCGTTCTTATCCGCGAAGAACTCCTGATAGGTGTCCCACAATGCAGCGCTTGCAACTTCAGCGCGTGTGCCACCGACGAAAGGCAGCAAGGAGAACTGAATGCCGGGCACCTTGTTGGCGATGAACGCGTTGAACTGCAACGCGCCATCCATGACACCGCCGACAACACCGTCATACTGATCGGGCGGAGCCGCCAGCGATTTCGGCGGCACATTGACCTTCACCCGGCCCTCAGTTGCGGTTTCAATCCGGTTCTTCAGCTCTGGCAACATGACTGTGCAAACGTAGTGTTTGGCAGGAAAGAAGCAGTTGAAGATAACGCGTTCCGCGGCAAATGCCGGGGCCGCGAAGGCCGTTGAAAAAGCAAGTGCAGCCGCACCTGCGGTGAGTTTAAGGTTCATTTTGGTTCCTCCCACGAACTCTGGTTTCCGGCCTATTTCAGACCAATGACATCGGCCGCACGGACAGGCGGCAGAAAATTAACTTCATATTCAGACGACATGGCGACCACCTCATCCGGTCGCGACATGTTGTGCAGCTTGCGAAACAGATTGACCAATTTTCCGGTTGGCGTCACCCAAAAAAGACAGGTCACGTTATGACCGGTATTGTTAAAGATCCCATGCGGGATGCCGCGCGGCATACACACCAGATCACCCGTATTGGCATGCAGATGCTCCCCACCCAGTACCAGATCCAGCTCGCCCGACAGCACATAAATATATTCGTCCTGCGTTGGGTGGATATGCGGCGGGATAAAAGTCTCCTGCGGCAGGAGCGCGTACCAGCTGAAACACTCCTCGGTGATGGATTTGGGCGTGTAAACCTGCCCCAGAATGTTCCAGTGCACGCCATCTGCGCCTTCGCCTTTAGGGTGGATACCGGGTTGCAGGCTCATGTCTTTTCCTCGTCTTGATCGCGGCGAAGCAGCTTGTTTAGTGTCGGTGCGAGCAACGGGTTTGAATTGGCCAGCCGCCTGCCCCATTTGTTCTTTATCGCATCTTCCAGCTCCGCCTCGTCCCAGTACCCGATTAAAATACCGTTCTCGCCAATGCGGTCCTGAATATCAGTCCCCTCAATCGCACCATCCGCGATAGTGTTACGCTGACGCGGTTTGCGGGCCCATTCAAAGAGCGCCTCATGCAGCCGCGCCCGCGTCTCGGCATGTGCCGGATCAACTCCCAGATCAACCAACTCGCGCGGGTCCTCTTGCAGGTCGTAGAGCATCGGGCGGAACTTCTCCGCATGAATATATTTGAACCGTCCGTCAAAGATCATCCGCAGCCAGCAGTCCCGCGCGGTCATATTCAACGCGCTCCGCGGCTCAATGAAGGAATAATCATATTCGGAGACCACATAGTCACGCGGGTCTTGCGTCCGGGTGCCATGCAACGTGCCCATCAAGGAATGCCCATCCATCACATGCGGCACCGGCGCGCCGCCATACATCTCAAGGAAGGTCGGAGCCAGATCAATGGATTCAATCAAATCCGTGTTGAGCGTGCCGCGCGTCGCGTCCGCCTCAGCGGAGGGGTCATAGATAATAAGAGGAACACGCAAAGCTTCTTCGTGAAACAGGTCTTTCTCCCCCATCCAGTGATCGCCCAGATAATCGCCGTGATCCGAGGTGAAGACGATCATCGTGTCATCCGCAATCCCGCGGTTCTCAAGATGCTTGAACAGCCGCCCCATCTGGTCGTCAATTTGCTTGATCAGCCCCATATAAGCCGGGATCACCGTGTCGCGCACCTCGTCGCGGGCGAAGGATTTGCTGACCCGGCGGTCCATGAAAGCCTCAAAGATCGGATGCGGGTTCTCACGTTCCGCCTCGCTGCGGTTGGCCTCCGGCACATCCTCTGGCCCATACATGGATGCATAGGGTTCGGGTACGATATAGGGCCAGTGCGGCTTGATATAACTGACATGCGCGACCCAAGGCTGGTCGAGGTTGTTCTCCAGCGCGTCGTCAATGAATTCCATCGCCCGCGAGGTAATATAGGGGGTCTCGGAGAGCGCATCGGGCACGCGGGCGGGGCGGTCCGAATATTTCAGGAACCAGCCCGACAGCAAATCACCCCCCTCCCCCTCGGCGGCATTGGCGTATTCCTCCCAAGGGTTCTCCGCATCCAACCCGTTGGCGCGTGCATGGTCATTATAGCGCGGATTCGGTTCGTGCCCAGAATATGGATGTATACCATCGTCGCGCTCGAATGGGTCAAAGCCGCATTCAGAAATACGCACACCGATCTGGCTGGTTGGATCAATACCGAGCCGCGACATGCCCATCGCATCTGCGCGCATATGGGTCTTGCCAATGAGAACCGAGCGCACGCCCATTGGCCGCAGGTAATCACCGATGGTCAACTCACCCGCTTTGATCGGTACAAAGTTCCAGCTCGCCCCGTGGGCATGCACATAGCGCCCTGTATAAGTCGACATTCGCGACGCACCGCAAACAGGCGACTGCACGTAGGCGCGATCATACCGCACCCCGCGCGCGGCCAGCGCGTCAATGTTGGGCGTGTGCAACCGCTTGTGGCCGTAACAGCTGAGGTAGTCCCACCGCAGCTGGTCACACATCACAAAGAGAACGTTCTTGGCTGGCATGGTTTACGCCCTCTCCTCGAAGAGCGTCCCGAAATGGGCGTCAAACTGCTCGTCATCCCAGACCCCAACCACTTTGCCCAGAGGTTCGCGCCCGGTCATCTGCGCGATCCGTTCCTTGGTCATGGTCATACGGCTATGATGTTTGCTGGACCGCTCAAAGATGGCACTGTCTTTCTCATCGTCGACTCCTCGGTGGCTACGATGAGCAACAAACCCTTTCTTAGCAAGTACTGCGATTTGGCCCCATAAGCGGCGGGCGGTTTCTCCATGCTGATCGTGCGCCCATTCCTGACCGGGCGCGGGCTCAGGTGGAGAACTGGGTTGCCCAAACCCGCGCAGAGAAGGCCGTCTGGTTTGCAACCCTCGACGAGATCGCGGATTATATGGATGACCTGCAACACACCTGCAACACAAGGGCCTTTGGTCACCCAGCACCAAACAGCTGCCCTACTATGGCGGCCCGACACTGAAGGACAATACCGGATGAATGCCGAGGATACGCGCCTGCTGCGCATCGCCTATGACGAGGCCAAGGCCGGATTTGACGAGGGCGGCTGCCCCATCGGCTCGGTGCTGGCGCGCGGCGGAGAGGTCGTGGCCCAAGGCCGGAACCAGCGCGTCCAAAAAGGCGACCCGATTGCCCATGGTGAGATGGATGCGCTGCGCAAGGCCGGCCGGCAGAAAACCTACCGCGACACGACGCTCTACACCTCGCTTAGCCCCTGCATGATGTGCACGGGCACGATCATTCAGTTCGGCATCCCGCGTGTGGTCATTGGCGAGAACAAGAATTTCGGAGGCAATGAAGACTTTCTGCGCGCCAAAGGGGTTGAGGTCATCCTGGCAGATGATCCGGATTGCATCGCCTTGATGCAGCGCTTCATCACCGAAAAGCCCGAGCTGTGGGCAGAAGATATTGCAGAATAACGCCCCTGCCAAAGGGCCGGAGGTGGTGCCGGAAGGCGCGTTTTACTTCCCGGTCGACATGGACGCGGCACCCCGTGAACTTGGTTTCCTGCTCTTGGACAGGTTCACCCTGCTGGCCTTCAGCGCAGCGCTTGATCCGTTGCGTGTCGCCAATCAGCTTGCGCAAAAACCCCTCTACCGCTGGACGATTTATTCGCAGACCGGCACCCCGGTCACCGCCTCCTCCGGGGTCGAAGTAAGCGTCCATGCCAGCCTCGACACCCTGCCCCATGATCTGCGCCTATTGGTGTGTTCCGGAAATCAGGGGGTCGATGCCGCCAGTGAGGCGAGCGTCGCCGCCATCAGGAAACATGCGCGCTTCGGGGGAACGGTTGGTGGCATCTGCACCGGCGCGGCCACGCTTGCGCGTGCGGGCCTGCTTGAGGGGCGAACCTTCACCTTGCATTGGGAGAACCAACCCGGCTTTGTCGAACGCTTCCCCGACCTGTTGCCGTCGCCGAGCCGCTTCGAAATCGACGGAGATCTGTGGACCTGTGGCGGGGGTGCCGCCGCAACCGAGATGATGCTGTCCATCATCCAATCCGACTTTGGCCGGGACTTCGCGATTGTGGTCTCCGATATGTGCCTCAACAGCGGTGACTTGGAAAAACCTGCCAGACAGCGCTCGTCATTGGCCCGCGCCTTGAGCACGCGCAACACCAAATTGGTGCAGGTCGTACAGGCAATGTACAACAATATCGAAGAGCCCGTGTCGCTTGATGATCTGGGGAAACTGACCGGCCTCTCCCGCAGGCAGATCGAACGGCAATTCGCGCAGTTCCTTGGTGTGTCCCCAATGGTCGCCTACCGCAATATCCGGCTTGACCGTGCGCGCTCGCTTGTCATTGAAACCGACATGACCATCTCCGAGATCGCGGTCGCCTGCGGGTTCAGTTCGGGCACGGTCTTCTCGCGGCAATATAAAGACCGGTTTGGGTCATCACCCTCGGCGCATCTGAGGCGCGCGCCCACAAAATAGCGGAGGCGGTTCAACCCGCCCCCGCCGCGTCTTCAGAGGCTATCCAACAACGTTGAACTCCGGCCCATAAGGATAGCCCGTGATATTCTCGTTCCCGTCCTCACCGATCACCAGGATGTCATGCTCACGGTAGCCACCAGCACCGGGCTGGCCCTCCGGAATGGCCAGCATCGGCTCCATCGAGATCACCATCCCCGGCTCAAGAACCGTGTCGATATCCTCGCGCAATTCCAGACCCGCTTCGCGGCCATAATAATGCGACAGCACCCCGAAAGAGTGGCCATAGCCAAAGCTGCGATAGTGCAGCAGGTCGCGCTCGGCGAAAAATTCGTTGATCTTATGTGTGATCTCCGAACATGACGCGCCGGGTTGCAGCAGGCTGATGCCCAGCTCATGCGCGGCCACATTGGCTTCCCAGATTCTCAGGCTGGCCGCGTCGACCTCTTCAACAAACAGCGTCCGCTCAAGGGCGGTGTAGTAGCCAGAGATCATCGGGAAGGTGTTGAGGCTCAGGATATCGCCTCGCTCAAGTGTGCGGCAGGTAACGGGGTTATGCGCCCCATCCGTGTTGATGCCGGACTGGAACCACACCCATGTGTCGCGGATTTCGGAGTCCGGGAAACGACGAGCAATCTCCAGCTCCATCGCGTCGCGGCCCGCCATGGCAACATCCACCTCACGCACCCCCGCCTTGATGGCATCCTTGATGGCGTACCCACCCACATCCGCCGTGGCCGCCCCCGCACGGATCAGCTCGATCTCAGCCGCAGACTTGTGCATCCGCAGCTTCATCGTGGTCGGCGCGATGTCTTTCTTGGCGGAGGGCGCGAGGAACGCGTCCAGCAGCCCCAGCTGAGTATGGGTGATATGATCGCCCTCAAAGCCAATCACCTTGCCAGAGCCCGTCACGGCCTGGATCGCACGCCAGTAATTGTTCCGCTGCCAGTCCGTATAGGTGATGTTGTCACCATATCCCCGACGCCAAGGCTGCGCGGCATCAATCCCCGCGCTGAAGGTACACGTGTCCGTCGCCGTCACGACCTGCGCATAGGGGCGGCCGAAAGCACAGTACAGAAAGCCCGAATAATAAGCGACATTGTGCATCGAGGTAAGCACACAAGCGTCGACCCCCATCTCGGCCATCTGCGCGCGCAGTTTGCTCAGACGGGCCTCATATTCAGCATCGGAAAATGGAAGGGTCTTTTGACCCTGGCGAAAGCGGAAATGTTGTGGACGCTCCATCAAACAGGCTCCTATCAAACGAATTGTCGCATATGCTAGGAGTTGAGATCCTCCCTATCGCGCAAACGACAAAGCAAGATCCCGGCGTTCAGGATGGTGGAACAGGCTTGCACAAAGTGCTGGCGACGCCATCGCCGGCCTGTGGATGCGGCTTACACGCATTTTGCTGGTGTCTCAACGAAAATCACAAAACAAAAACAAGCCCGTAGGGGCGAGCGTCAACTATCAGGCTGAAGTCAAAATGGCAGGTGGCGGAGACGAAG
>CAYXIZ010000069.1:0-12361 GCA_964465485.1 uncultured Rhodobacterales bacterium
GGTCCCGATATGGGTCAGCTGATGCCGCTCTTGCAGGTGGTCCGCGCCAAGACCTGAGGCTTCATCTTGGCACAGCTATGCTGGGGGATTGGGGGCAAAGCCCCCAGCCTCGCGCGTCAGCGCGAAAACAAAAAACCTGCGCGCGACAGCGCAAAAACATCATGCGCGGCGCTGCCGCCCCATCATGATCAGCTTCCTGCCATCCAACCCCGGATCAAAGCCTGAGCGTCCGGGCTGTCCCATTCGAAATCACCCACCGCGCGGCCGATCTCCTGACCATCGGGATTAATGAAAAGGCTCACTGGCAAGCCCACCGCACCAGCTTCCCGTGCAATCTGCATTTTGGGATCAAACAGCTTGGGCAGGTTGCCCAGCTGTTTTTCGGCAAAGAAGGCGTCCACAGCAGGGCGCGCGTTGCGTCCTGTGGCCAGTGTTACAACGTCGAAGCCCTCGCCGATGGCACCGTCCAAACGGTTCAGCGCAGGCATTTCCTTGACGCATGGCGCGCACCACAGCGCCCAGAAGTTCAGCAGCACATATTTGCCGCGATAATCCGCCAAGGACGCAGGCGCGCCATTCTCATCCAGAAAAGCCGACAGCTCCAGCGAGCGCGGCTCCGCGTGGAACTGAATCCGGCCCAGCTCACCCTCGGCCAGAGCGATCAGACGGCCTGCATCGGCGCTGGCGGGGTTGCTCAAGAGGGCGAGCCCCGCGTATAGGACCAAGGATCGGATGAGACGCATAAATCAGCTCCAACAAGGCCAGCCTTAATGACTGACGATACTTCAAACACCATGTGGGGCGGGCGCTTTGCGGCAGGCCCCGACGCCATTATGGAGGCCATCAACGCCTCCATCGGCTTCGACAAGCGGATGGCAAAGCAAGACATCGAAGGGTCCCGCGCCCATGCCGCCATGTTGGCTGCACAAGGTATCCTGAGCGATAACGATGCGCAGGCCATCCGGGAAGGCCTCCTCACGGTGTTGTCAGAGATCGAGACTGGAAAATTCACCTTCAGCACCGCGCTTGAGGATATTCACATGAATGTCGAGGCCCGCCTGAAAGAGATTGTGGGCGAACCTGCGGGGCGTCTGCACACCGCGCGGTCGCGCAATGACCAGGTTGCCACCGATTTTAAGCTGTGGGTCCGCGACCAGATCGACGCCTGCCTCCAAGCTATTGAAGCCCTGCAAAAAGCGTTTCTTGCACAAGCCGAGGCCGGGGCCGATTGGGTCATGCCGGGCTTTACTCACTTGCAAACCGCACAGCCCGTGACATGGGGCCACCACATGCTGGCCTATGTGGAGATGCTGGGCCGCGACGCTTCGCGTTTCTCAGATGCCCGCGCGCGGATGAATGAAAGCCCGCTTGGCGCGGCAGCGCTTGCTGGCACCTCTTTCAACATTGACCGCGACGCCACGGCGCAGGCTTTGGGCTTTGACCGGCCCGCCGCCAACTCGCTCGACGCTGTGTCTGACCGCGATTTCGCGCTGGATTTCCTGAACGCGTCTTCGATCTGCGCGATGCATCTGTCGCGCTTCGCCGAAGAGTTGGTGATCTGGTCGTCGGCCCAGTTCCGCTTCGTGGCCCTGTCAGACCGCTTTTCCACTGGGTCGTCGATCATGCCGCAGAAGAAAAACCCCGACGCGGCCGAGCTGATCCGCGCCAAGGTCGCGCGGATCTATGGGGCCAACACTGCGCTGATGATGGTGATGAAGGGCCTTCCGCTGACCTATTCCAAGGATATGCAGGAAGACAAAGAGCAGACCTTTGACGCCGCCGACAACCTGATGCTGGCGCTGGCCGCAATGACCGGCATGGTCAGCGACATGACCGCCAACACGGGCAATCTGGAACAAGCCGCGGCCTCTGGGTTCTCGACCGCCACGGACCTGGCCGATTGGTTGGTGCGCAGTCTTGATATGCCGTTTCGCGACGCGCATCATGTGACGGGCAGCCTTGTAAAGCTGGCCGAGGATAAGGGCTGCGACCTGCCGGACCTAACGCTGGGCGACATGCAAGGCGTCCACGCTGCGATCACCCAAGACGTGTTCGACGTGTTGGGGGTCAAGAACTCCGTCGCCAGCCGCACCAGCTATGGTGGCACTGCGCCCGCGCAAGTGCGCGCGCAGATCGCAAGATGGGAGGAGAAACTGGCATGAAACACTTCGTCTTTATGATTGCCGCTTTGCTCACTCTGACCGCATGTGGCGTGGATGGAGAGCCCAGCGCACCGGCACCCCGCGCCTCCCTGACAGAATAGCTCGGCGGGCCACCGCCCATGCGGGCTTGCAAAGGGGCGGCACTCCGGGTGACATAAGATCACTGCACGCGCCGCGCGTGCCACTTCAACTAGAACGGTAACGCCATGGACAAGATACCAATGACGCCGAAGGGTTTCAAAGCCCTCGATAGCGAATTGAAGCAGTTGAAGGTGGTGGAACGCCCCGCCATCATCACCGCCATCGCGGAAGCCCGCGAGCATGGAGACCTGTCCGAGAACGCGGAGTACCATTCCGCAAAGGAAAAACAATCCTTTATCGAGGGGCGTATCAAAGAGCTCGAGGGCATGATCGGGCTAGCGCAGGTCATTGACCCTGCAACCTTGTCCGGTGCAATCAAGTTCGGAGCCACCGTCAAGCTGGTCGATGAAGACACCGAGGAAGAGAAGACCTACCAGATCGTGGGCGAGCAGGAGGCTGACATTCACAACGGCCTGCTGAACATCGGCTCCCCTCTGGCGCGTGCATTGATCGGCAAGGATGAGGGCGACAGCGTTGAGGTGCGCACCCCCGGCGGGACGCGTGACTATGAAGTGCTTGAGATCAAATTCGTTTAAGCGCGCCTGCGTTATGAACCCCGCAGCCCCATTTTGAGAGCAAGACCATGAGCCAAGACCCCCATACGCAAGAGGTGCTTCCGCCCCAGCAACCGGGGCCCCCGCGCCAGAACACGGGCAAGGCCATAAATTTCGGGGCTTATCTGCGCCAAGAGGGCGGGCTGGCCGCTGCCGACGTGATCGCAATCGCGCTGACAGCGCTTTGGGTGCTCAGCGTGCTGGCCTATTTTCTATTCCTGCGCCAGCCGGATGCGGGCACCAGCACCCAATCGGGATACCTCTTGTCTATTCTGGCGATATTCTTGCCGATTGCGATGATCTGGATCGGGGCCACTGTCGTGAAATCCGCCCGGATCATGCGTGAGGAAAGCGCGCGGTTGCAGGCTTCCATTGATGCGATGCGCAATGCCTATCTGTCGCAAAACCAAGCGCGCGTAGACGGTGTGAAACCAGCGCTGGAACAAAAGCTCGACGAGATCGTGGCCCGTCAAAAGCAGACCGAAACAGCGATTGCCACCTTTGCCACCAGTCGTGAAAATCGCCTACCGATGGAGTCCCCGCAGCAGCCTGCTTTGGTCTCGGAAGGCATACCGGCTGGTGAAAGCCAGCCCGCGCTCGCCCTTGGAACGCCGCCTGAGGCGTTGAACCCTGCCCTCTCGATCAGCGACTTCATTGGCGCGATGAATTTTCCTGAGAATGAAAGTGACGCAGAAGGGTTTGGCCAGCTGCGCCGCGCGCTGGCGGATGCGAATTCAGGCAGGCTGATCCGGGCGTCGCAGGACGTGCTGACCCTGCTCAGCCATGACGGGATTTACATGGATGATTTGCGCCCCGAACGGTCTCGTCCCGAGCTGTGGCGCAAGTTCGCAGAGGGGCAACGTGGTGCGGCAATTTCGGGGATCGGCGGCATCCATGACCGATCTGCCTTGGCGCTGGCCTCGGGCCGCATGCGGGCAGACCCGATTTTTCGTGACGCGGTGCATCACTTCCTGCGCCAGTTTGACCGTACTTTCGCGAAATTCAGCGAACAGGCGACCGATGATGACATCATCCGTCTGGCCGATACCCGCACCGCGCGGGCGTTCATGCTGCTGGGCCGCGTGACCGGGACGTTCGACTAAAGACCGTAGCTGGAAAACGGCACGTAGCGGACGAGATCGCCGGGTCTGACATCACGCGCCGGGTCGTCCAGCTCGACAAACCCATCCGCCCAGCTCAGCCCTGAAATGCGCCCCGAGCCTTCGGAGGTAAATACTTCTGCTTTGCCATAAGGCGTCAGTCGCGCCCGCGAGAACTCCCGGCGGCCCTGCTTTTTGGACTTGGAGAACGCCGCTGGCACCATGAAACCTTGCGGCTCTGACCACGTGCCGCCCGCCAGCACCGACAAGGACGGCCGCGCGAAGATCAACGCGCAGGTGAAGGCCGCGACCGGGTTGCCTGGCAGTCCAAAGATCGGCGTGCCGTTCCACATGGCCAAGGCCAGCGGTCGGCCAGGTTTGATGGCGATGCGCCAGCTGGTCAGAGCACCTTCCTCGTTCAGGATGGCAGACACATGATCCTCGTCACCCGCGGACGCTCCGCCAGAGGTGAGGATCACGTCGCAACCCTGCGCCCCTGCATTCAGCGCGTCCCGCAGCGCGTTGCGATCATCGGCAACATGGCCCAAATCCATCGGCTCATACCCCCAGCGCCCCGCAAGGCTGAGAAGCATCGGGCGGTTTGCGTCAAAGGTGCGGTCGGGGGGTGCGTTTGATGTGGGGGCAATCAGCTCGTCGCCGGTGGAGAGCACACCCACGCGCAGACGCGTCGACACGGTGATTTCGGCCACACCAAGCGCAGTCAGTAGAGCCACATCCTGAGCGCGCATGGTGTGGCAGGCTTTCAATGCAATTTCACCCTGCCCCACATCTTCGCCCGCTCTGCGGGTGTTCTGGCCAGGTTTCACTTTGCCCGGCAGCGTCACACGCCCGTCCGAGATCTCGCATTCCTCCTGCATCACCACCGTGTCCACCCCTTCAGGCAGCACCGCACCTGTCAGGATGCGCACCGCTTGGCCCGCAGGCAGCACGCCTTGAAACCTGTCCCCGGCCGCGGCGCGGTCCGCGTTGAGCGGCATGTCAGGGGCCATGTGCTCAAAGGCAAACCCGTAGCCATCAATGGCCGAATTCGCGGCGGGCGGGTTCGCGCGCTGGGCGAGCACGTCTTGCGCCAAAACACGGCCCGCGCTTTGATCTGTTGGGATGGTTTGCGTCGCAGTGACGTGCTGCATGCGCTCTTTCAACAGCGCCAGCGCGTCATCCACGGAGGTCCATTTGACCCCTTGCGGGAGCGCGAAACAGTCATTGGCCAGCGCAGCCGGGTCTTGTTGTTCTTGTGCCATCTGCGCCATCTCCGCCTCATGTCCAACCCCGAGGATCCAGCCTTCGCTGGCCCCTTCGCGGCCCTCCGCCAACATGGCCTTCAGCCGCCCCCGCTTGTCAAGCGAGGCAAGCACATGCGACAGAACCCGCATCTGGGCAGCGTCCTTGATTTCACCCGGGCGCTGGGCCTGCGCAATTTGGGAGGCAATCCAAGAAGGCCAGACCTCGACAAACGCAAGGGGGCTGTCCAACGCCTCGAACGGCCAGACAGAGATCTGCCCCGCAAAGCGCCGCCGCAGCCGGGCCAGCACAGGCAGGCCCATCAAAACCTGCGAGCCAACCGCCCCCGCGCCCGCCAGTTGCCAGCAGGTAAAGCTGCCTTTGGCGCGATCCTCCACGGCGCGGCGTTCGGGGAAGTCCGTGTTGGTGCGCGATAGACCTTTGCGTGGCAGGTGAGCGAACTCCTGAGCGCGGAACGGATTGCCCCAGAACGGGCCAATGCCTGTGAACATCGCATTGATATTTGAGGCGGTTTCGCAGCGGTTGTTGTGATCGGGATGGTCTTCGATACGGGCCTCGAGCCAGTCCCAAAGCGCCAACGGGTCGTGCGACCCGGTGACCGCTTGGGCAAACCCTTGCGGGTAGCCGAAGGGGACATCGAAACCGATGAGACAGCGCCTGCCCGCGTCGCATTCCTCTTGGATCAACGCGGCGAGCCAGTCTTCGGCCACATGGCGATTGCGCAGGTAGACCGGGGTTTGGTCGCGGCTGCTACAGGCCCAGATCGCGTCTTTGCGCGGGCGGGGGCCTGCGTCGTTTCCGCCTGACCAATCGACAACCACATGGGTGTCGAACAGGCTCACATTCCCAGCTCATTCATGATGAAGTCCGCAATGGCTTTGGTGTCGTCGAGATCGAGCAGCGGGACATTTAATCCGTCCGGTTGCACGTTGCTGGCAACAGCGCGGATAGTGTCATCGTCCGAGGCAATCAGCGGCTGGCCGGTCTCGCTGCGATGCGCTTCGACCTTGGGATGGGTGTCGCGCTTATAGCCTTCGATCAACACCAGATCGACGGGGGAGAGCTTGGCCAAGAGCTCCGCCAAGGGAGGCTCTGGTGCGCCGCGCAGTTCTCTCATCAGGGCCCAGCGGTTTGACGAGGACAGCAGCACCTCTTGCGCGCCCGCAACCCGGTGCCGGTCGCTGTCTTTGCCAGGACGATCCACCTCGAAGCTGTGATGGGCATGTTTCAGGGTCGAGACACTGAGCCCACGTGACACGAATTCCGAAACTAGGCGCTCCATCAGACCTGTCTTGCCGGAATTCTTCCAGCCAACGACGCCGAAAATATTCATGCCAACAGCACCTCCGCCCGCGCCAGATCATCTGGCGTGTTGATGTTGAAAAAGGGATCAAACGGCGTGGCCGGGAATTCGGCAAGGGCGGTCTTGTGACGGTCCGTCCATTGCACGACCTTGCGGACGCCCTCGTTCAGCGCGGCGCGCAGATCATCACGCAGCGCCACGGGCCACAGCCCAAAGGTCGGATGCCGTGCAAGGCCACGCTCTGGATCCGGGGTCGCCGCCAGCGCGATGTCGTGGCCTTCGGCAGCCAACATAAGGCGCGGCACCAGATCACAGGGAAAAAACGGCGTGTCGGCGGCGGCTGTTACGATGTGGGTGGCACCTTGCGTATGCGCCCAGTCCAGCCCCGACAGCACACCCGCGAGTGGCCCTGCAAAGCCTTCGACACTGTCAGCCACAACCGGGTGTGCCCTGCCAAACCGGGCGGGGTCGCCATTTGCGTTGAGTGCAATTGCCGAAACCTGTGGCTCCAACCGGTCGATGACATGGGCCAGCACGGTTTTGCCGCCAAGCGTCAGCAGGCCTTTGTCACCGCCGCCCATCCGGCGGGCCTGACCACCTGCAAGAATGACACCTACGGGTTGCGGCATTTAAGCGGCCCTCCGGGGGCATATTTGAGCCAAGATGAAACCATTACATGGAACTTTTCCGGGCTGACTTTCTGGGCTCTTGTTTGACCGTGCCGGGGTCGGCGTCCCAGATCAGGCGGTCTTCGCCTGCAAGGCAGATAAAGCGCTGGCCGCGCATCCGGCCAATGAGGGTGAGGCCCACTTGTTGGGCCAGCTCGACGCCCCAAGCAGTAAAGCCCGAGCGGGAGACCAGTGCCGGGATGCCCATGATCGCGCATTTCATCACCATTTCAGAGGTCAGGCGGCCCGTGGTGTATAGGGTTTTATCCGCCGCGCTGACGCCTTCAGCACGCATCCAACCTGCAACCTTGTCGACGGCGTTGTGGCGGCCGACATCCTCCATATAGACCAGCGGGCGGTCACCTTGGCACAGTACCGTGCCGTGGATCGCGCCTGCATCCAGATAAAGGCTGGGCGTCGTGTTGACGCTGGCCGCCAGCGCGTAAAGGTCAGAGGTTTTGACCCGTGCGGCGGGCAAGGTGAGGCCTTCGAGCTCTTCGAGCATGTCGCCAAAAACAGTGCCGACCGCGCAGCCGGAGGTACGGGTTTTCTTGGCCAGTTTCTCCTCGTGATTGGTTTCGACGGCGGTGCGGATGACGACGGTGCTGGTCTCCTCGTCATAGTCGATGCCTGTCACCTCGTCGCTATCTGACAACATCGCCTGATTGCGCAAAAACCCCAGCGCCAAATAGTCGGGGTAGTCGCCAATGGTCATGGCGGTGACAATCTCGCGGGAGTTGAGGAAAATGGTCAACGGTCGTTCCTCGACCACGTTGATCTGCTGGGTGTTGCCGTCGTGATCAATGCCGGTGACAGGGCGCGTCAGCCCCAGCTTTTGAGGCATGGGCGCAATGACGTAACTGCTCTCACGAATTGGCATTTGACCTTCCCTGCCCGCTGCGGTCCTTTGAGGGCCGAGACGCAGCATAGGGCCGACGCATGACCAGTTCCACCTCGAAATCCACCTATCTGCTGGGCCTTGTGCGGGCGCTACCCTTCGTAATCGTGGTGATCCCCTTTGCGATGCTGTTTGGCGTTGTGGCAACAGAGGCGGGGCTGCCGCTGTCGCAAACCATGGCCTTCAGCGTGCTGGTGGTGGCGGGGGCGTCGCAATTTGCCGCCCTTCAGTTCATGTCGGAGAACGCGCCTGTCTTGGTGATCCTGGCCTCTGCCTTGGCGGTGAACTTGCGGATGGCGATGTATTCGGCGTCGATTACGCCGCATCTTGGGGCAGCGCCGATGTGGCAGCGGGTGGTGATCTCGTATTTTCTTGTGGACCAAAGCTACGCCATGTCGAACGCGGAATTCGAGGTGCGGCCCGCGATGACCCTGCGCGAGAAACTGGCCTATTTTGCCGGGGTCTCGACGCCAATCTGCCCGCTGTGGTTTGGGTTCTCCTACCTCGGAGCGGTGCTGGGCGACCGCATTCCGCCCGATATGGGGCTCGATTTTGCGATGCCGATTGCTTTTCTCGCGATGGTCGCGCCCGCTTTGCGCACCCCGGCGCATGTGGCGGCGGCTTTTGTGTCGATTGTGCTGGCGCTGGGCCTCTTTTGGGTGCCGCTCAACCTTGGGCTGTTGTTGGCCGCACTTGGCGCAATGATGGTGGGCGCGGAAATAGAGAGACGCATGGCATGAATTACACGGACGCGCAAATCTGGGGGATCATCGTGGCTTTGGGCGTGGGCACATTTCTGATCCGGTTCTCGTTTCTCGGGCTGATCGGCAGCCGCCCGATGCCGCCTTGGGTGTTGCGGCATTTGCGCTATACCTCGGTCGCGATATTGCCGGGGCTCGTTGCCCCGCTTGTGTTATGGCCTGCGGCCACGGATGGCCAACCGGACCTCGCGCGGCTGGCGGCGGCTGGGGTCACGGTGGCCGTGGGCTATTGGACCAAAGGTGTGGTGCTGGCGATGCTGTCGGGTGCCGCGACGCTTTACGGGTTTCAATATCTGCTGGGCTAAAGCGGCAGGGCGGTGGTCTTGAATACGGTGCGGAGCGCGAAGCTGGACTGCATTTGCAGCACCCCCGGCAGCCGCGCGAGAGAGCGGCGGTGGATACGGGCGAAATCCTCCGTGTCGGCGGCTACGACCTTCAGCAGATAATCCGCGCTGCCCGCCATCAGATGGCATTCCAGCACTTCGGGGATCAGGCGGACCTCGCGCTCAAACGCGTCAAGCACCTCGTCGGCCTGGCCGCTCAGGGTGATCTCGACGAACACGGTGGTCGGGCAATCCACCTTGCGCGGGTCGATCAGCGCAACATAGTCGCGGATGATCTTTTCACGTTCCAGCCGGGCCACGCGGCGGTGGCAGGCGGAGGCTGACAGGTTCACCTTCTCGGCCAGATCCGCGTTGGACATCCGGCCCTGCTTTTGCAGCACACGGAGGATTCGGCCGTCTGTTTCGTCAATCTCGCTATACATGAAGATTTCTTCGCAGAATGTGGACCTTGGCGCAATAATCTTTACCGTTAACGGTAACATCCCCGCTGATTTCCCAGAAATCGTCATATCGGCGCGGTAGCTTTTCCTTAAACATGGCGGAGGAGGCCAGCATGATTATTGGATGCCCAAAAGAGATCAAACCGCAAGAATTTCGGGTCGGGATGACACCGAATGCTGCTCGGGAGGCCGTGGCACATGGCAATAAGGTCGTCATCGAGACCCGAGCCGGCATTGGCGCGGGGTTCCCGGATGAGGATTACATCGCCGCTGGCGCGCAGATTTTGGGCACGGCGTCCGAGATTTTCGAGACCGCCGAGATGATCGTCAAAGTGAAGGAGCCGCAGCCCGGCGAGCGCAAGATGCTGCGCGAGGGCCAACTGCTGTTTACCTACCTGCATCTGGCCCCGGATCCTGAGCAAACCAAAGACCTGATCGCCTCGGGCTGTACGGCGATTGCCTATGAGACCGTGACGGACCGATCGGGCGGTCTGCCGCTTCTGGCCCCGATGTCCGAGGTGGCGGGGCGGCTTGCGCCTCAAGTTGGCGCATGGACCCTGCAAAAGGCAAATGGCGGGCGCGGCGTGCTGATGGGCGGCGTGCCGGGCGTTGGGCCTGCGCGCGTGATGGTGATCGGCGGCGGCGTTGTCGGCACGCATGCGGCACGGATCGCGGCGGGTATGGGGGCAGATGTCACCGTGCTCGATCGCTCCCTGCCCCGGATGCGCTATCTTGACGATGCGTTTGGTGGGCAGTTCAAAACCCAATACGCCTCTGCGGGTAACATTGCGGAATTGGCGGAACAGGCCGATATGGTGGTCGGTGCGGTGCTGATCCCCGGCGCGGAGGCGCCCAAGCTGATTTCACGCGCGCAGCTTTCCAGCATGAAACCCGGCGCGGCGCTTGTGGACGTGGCGATTGACCAAGGCGGATGCTTCGAGACCTCGAAGGCCACCACACATAAAGACCCGATCTATGAGGTCGACGGCGTGATGCATTACTGCGTGGCCAATATGCCGGGGGCGGTGGCGCGGACCTCGACGATTGCCCTGGGCAACGCGACGATGCCGTTCATGCTGGCCTTGGCCGATAAAGGATGGCGTCAGGCCTGCGAGGATGACGAACATCTTCTGGCCGGGCTGAATGTCCATGCGGGCCAGCTGACCTATTATGCGGTGGGCAAGGCGCTTGGGATCAACGTGATCTCGCCACAACTGGCTTTGAAGGCCTAGTACAGTATCGAGACAAACAAAAAGGGCCCGCTGATGAAGGCGGGCCCTTTTTGGTTTTAGAGAATGCGCTTAGCTCCTAGCGAGCTGGTCGCGGATCTCGGTCAGCAGGTCAACTTCGGATGGGCCTGCTGGCGCTTCCTCTTCTGCTGGGCCTTCCGTCGCCGCTTTCACTTTGTTCACGTAGCGCACCAGCATGAACACCACGAACGCAATGATCAGGAAGTTGATGACAGCCATCACGAACGAACCCCAGGCGAACACGTTCGCGCCGGCTTCGCGTGCCGCTTCCAAAGATGTGCCTTCCGCAACTTCACCAGCAAGCGTGACGTAGTTATTGGTAAAGTCGACCCCACCGGACACGAGTCCGATAATTGGGTTAATCAGATCGGCAACCAATGAGGTCACAATCGCAGTAAACGCCGCCCCGATGATAATACCAACGGCCATGTCCATGACATTGCCTTTGGCAATAAAATCTTTAAATTCGCTCAACATTCCATAGTCCCTTTCATTTCCTTTAGCGGCGCCCTGTTCGCAACCAAAAGCGCACCGGGGAGGTTAATAACAGTTTTTTGAACAATAGCATGGATTTTTTTTCCATTGTTTCCCCGTAGGTAAAGCAGACACAGAAAAGGCACTCTTAAATGACGAAGCTCTCCGACTTTCCAATCACTCAAAAATGGCCAGCGCAGGACCCAAGCGTCTTGCAACTCTACTCTTTTCCAACCCCTAATGGCGTGAAAGTTTCTATCGCCTTAGAGGAGATGGGCATCCCCTATGAAGCCCATAAGGTGACCCTGTCAGACAAAGATGTCAGGAGCCCAGAGTTTCTTTCGCTCAATCCCAATAACAAGATCCCGGCCATCATCGACCCAAATGGGCCTGACGGTGCACCGCTTGGCCTGTTCGAATCCGGCGCAATTCTGATCTATCTGGCGGAAAAATCCGGCAAGCTGATGGGCAAGACAGCTTCTGAGAAGGCCACAGTGATCCAATGGGTGATGTTCCAGATGGGCGGGCTTGGCCCAATGCTGGGTCAGCTTGGGTTCTTCTCAAAATTTGCCGGGTCCGAGTGGGAGGATAAGCGCCCGCAACAGCGCTACATTGCGGAGGCCAAACGACTTCTGGCGGTGCTTGAAGGCCAGCTGGGCGGCAAGGACTGGATCGCCGGGGAATACTCAATCGCCGATATCGCCATCGCCCCGTGGCTCAGAGCACTGGACTTTTACGGCACTCAAGAGTTGGTGGGCTGGCATGACAATCCGAACCTCGTCGCTTATCTGGAGCGTTTCGTAGCGCGGCCCGCCGTGCAAAAAGGTCTTGTGACCCCACCCCGCGACTGACGCTTAGGGCAGCTTGCCCGTCAGCACGTAGCGCAGAATATCAGCCACCTTCGCGGGATCTTCGGTGACTGCGAGGGCGGCCGCGTCGACCTCTTTCAGCGGATGCTGATGCTCCGGCCCATGCACCACGATCAGCGACTTGCCCAAGGCGG
>CAYXIZ010000070.1:0-12350 GCA_964465485.1 uncultured Rhodobacterales bacterium
GATACTCTTTCGAGAAATCCTGCTTCTGGATCGAGGCATACATGGTCGGCAAGCGATAGAACTTGCGGTCCTCATATGTCGGGTAGTCGGCCACAAGATCACGGCGGTTGGTGTAAAGCGGCTCGCGGTGGACCGGCACCGGATCGGGGAAGGTCCAGACGACCGCTCGGGCCTTGGCGTTGCCAAACGGCGCACATTCATGCGCGATGGCCACCCGCTGGATGCCGCCTGAGAGGTCGGTTTTCCAGTTGGTCTTCGGCCCGGCGATCCCGTCGATGACAGCGCGTTCTTCCGCCGTCAGCTCGCTATCCCAGCCCAGATCCATCAGCATCTGCATGGTGAACTCAGGGTAGCCGTCCTGAATATCACTATCCAGGCTGTAGACGCCTTCGGCCAGCAGGTTGTCACCGTCACGCTCCACCCCAAAGCGGGCGCGGAAGGTGAGCCCCCCCTCGGAGACACGTTTGGACATGTCATAGAGGTTCGGCGTGCCGGGGTGCTTCATGTCAGCAGTGCCCCAGGACGGCCATGGCAGACCATAGTAATCGCCATCCGCCGGGCCCCCAATCGCTTGCAGCGTGGTGCGGTCAAACGTGTGCTGGTTGGCCATGTGCATCTTGATGCGGTCCGGGTCCTGCCCCGTATAGCCAATCGTCCACATGCCCCTGTTGAACTCACGCGTGACGCTTTCGACCACGGGGGTCTCTGCATCTTCCATTTCGATGTTGCGGAAGAAGCGGTCGGCCCAGCCGAATTTGTTGGCGAACTTGGCCATGATGACCTCGTCCGGCAAGCTTTCAAACAGCGGGTCAACCACCTTGTCGCGCCACTGGAACGACCGGTTCGACGCCGTGACCGAGCCACGGGTCTCAAACTGCGTGCAAGCGGGCAGCAGGTAAACGCCGTCTTCCCGGTCATGCAGCACCGCCGAGACCGTTGGATAGGGGTCCACGACGACCAGCATGTCGAGCTGCTCCATCGCGGTTTTCATCTCCTTCTGGCGGGTCTGCGAGTTCGGCGCGTGGCCCCAAAGCACCATGGCACGCACCTTGTTGGGGTTGTCCATGTTGTCGGGGTCTTCAAGCACCCCGTCGATCCAGCGCGACACCGGAATGCCGGTGAGCTGCTGCAAGGACTTGTCCTTGCCTTCGGCGTCTTTGGTCATAGCGAATTGGCCTTTCAGCCAATCGTCATCCTCGCCCCAGACACGGGCCCAATGCGCCCATGATCCTGCCGACAGACCATAATAGCCGGGCAGCGTGTGAGACAGAACGCCCAGATCCGTGGCACCCTGCACATTGTCATGGCCACGGAAGATGTTTGTGCCACCCCCGCTTGTGCCCATGTTGCCAAGTGCCAGCTGTAACACGCAATACGCGCGCGTGTTGTTGTTGCCATTGGTGTGCTGCGTGCCACCCATGCACCAGATCACGGTGCCGGGGCGGTTATTGGCCATGGTCCGCGCCACGCGCTTGAGCTGTGAGCCCGGAGCACCGGTAACGCGCTCAACTTCTTCAGGGGTCCAGCGCGCAACTTCTTCTTGAATCTGGTCCATGCCCCAGACACGGGTGCGGATGAACTCCTTGTCCTCCCAGCCATTGTCGAAGATGTGCCACAGGATGCCCCAGACCAGCGCGACGTCGGTGCCGGGACGGAAGCGCACATACTCATCAGCATGGGCCGCCGTGCGGGTAAAGCGCGGGTCGCAAACGATCACCGGCGCGTTGTTCTGCTCTTTTGCGCGCAGCAGATGCAGCAAGGAGACAGGATGCGCCTCGGCGGGATTGCCGCCGATGATGAAGATCGCCTTGGAGTTGTGGATGTCGTTGTAGCTGTTGGTCATGGCGCCGTAGCCCCATGTGTTGGCCACACCGGCCACGGTGGTGGAGTGACAAATCCGCGCCTGGTGGTCGACGTTGTTGGTGCCCCAGTAAGCCGCGAATTTCCGGAACAAATAGGCCTGCTCGTTATTATGCTTGGCGGAGCCCAGCCAATAAACGGAATCCGGCCCGCTTTCCTCCCGGATGTTCATCATGCCGTCGCCGATCTCGTCGATCGCCTGATCCCAGCTGATGCGTTTCCACTCCCCGCCCTCTTTCTTCATCGGGTATTTCAGACGGCGCTCGCCATGGGCATGCTCACGGACCGCCGCCCCTTTCGCGCAATGCGCGCCAAGGTTGAACGGGCTGTCCCAGCCGGGCTCCTGCCCCGTCCAGACGCCGTTGCTGACCTCCGCCACAACGGTACAGCCGACGGAGCAGTGCGTGCAGACGGATTTGATGGTTTCAACCGCGCCATCGGCGGCCGTCTGGGCCGTGGCCTGCGTTACAGAGCCGCCCGTCGCGGAAATTGCGGCGAGGCCACCGATGGCCAGACCGGAGCCGCGCAGAAACGAGCGGCGATCTACAGATTTATCGGCAATATCAGACAGGATACCGGTCCGCTGGGGGCGTCGCGCAACCCCGTTGGTCTTTTTCCTTAGCATTATAGTTCCTCCCTTGCGTGCTTGGGGCAAACCCCTTGCTAGCTTGGTTTCTCTTTGACCTCTTGGCAGTCGGGCGTCACGCAACCAGTCGCCGTGAGGGTGGTCTTTGACAGCGTCCTAGAAGCGGGCGCTGTCGAGATAGGCGCGGGTATGCGCGGTGTCCTGCATCTTGTCGGATGCCAGATCAGCGGGGCGTGCCTCTGCCTCGGTCGTGCCGGTGGCCAGCGCCACGGCAGCAACCGGCGCGGTGGTTCCGGCCAGCTTCAGAAAATCGCGGCGGCTTGCACCATCAGTTTTCTTGGTCATTGGGATGTCTCCCTTCCCTTTTTGTGGCGAGCATCCCCGCCGTTTAAGCGCAGGCCCCTAGCCCGCGGTCATTCTGAACGCCTCGCGTTCAATCTCGATAAAGGCTTTCCCGAGGCTGCCCAGCGAGGCGTACAGAACCGAGTTCTTGGCCCCCTCCAGATCAGCAAAGAAATGCCCCGCCCATGAGGCGATATGTTTGTTGAAAAAAGTCTTCTGATCTTCAAGCGCGGCGGGCATGCCAAAGCGGCCCACGATCATGCCGCCCATCATTTCCATCAGCGAGGCGATATTGTCCTCAGGCTCATAGACATTGGGCGCGCGCGTGATGCCGCGCGTGGCCATATCCGTGCGCAAAATGGCCAGCGGCTTTTCGTTCAGGAACCCGGTCAAATAATAGCTGGCATAGGGCAGCAGCTCACCGCGCCCGAGACCCACAAAGAGCGCGTTGAACTCGCTTTCAACCTTCTTGGGCTTGGTGGCTTTGGCCACGCGGGACAAGCCGCCAATGGCTTTGCCTAGCGCGCTGTCGTCGCCAGACAGGCCGGCGCATTGATCGAGCAGAATTTGGTCGGGCGGGCCTGACAGCATCAGGCCCAAAAAGTTGTAGAGATCCGCACGCAGGCGATCTTCCGAGGCGATCTTGATGTCTTCAGCAGCACTCACGCGGCGGCCCCTTCGGTTCTGAATTTCATACGGCGCGGGGTGGGTGCGGCGTAGACCGCGTCTTCTTCCGGCTCTTCGGTGACGACATGTTCCGGCGCGGCGCTGTCATCCTTCACTGCGCCCTCATCAACGGCTGCCAGAAGCACCTCTTCTTCGTCCGCGTCCTCGTCCAAAAGCTCAGGCTCAGGGGGGGTCTCCAACTCTTCGGCCTGACGGGCCATCTCTTGCACGTGTTTCAACATGCCTTTGCCGACCTGATAGGCGGTCTGCATATTCTCAACCACCATGGCCTTGTCGGTGAAATCCTCGCCGTAATCGACCAGCATGTCGACATTCGCCAGAACCGGATTGGAGCGCCACAACGTACGCAAGGCACGGCGGCGCAGCCGGTCGGGCACGGCTTTCGACATGAAAGCGGAAAAGTCGTCACCCATCTTCAATGTGTCCGGGTCGGGCAGGTCCAGCTCGGCCAGCAATTCAGCGTCGGTCTTCTCCTCAAGGGCTGCGTGTTCTTCGGCCAGCGCTTGGGCGTCCAGAGCCGCCTGCTCCGCTGCGGCCTCCGCCTGCACGCCGGCTTTGCGGCGCGACCAGAAATTACGCTCTCCGCTCAATGCACCCGCTCCTTCGAGGAGGGCGCACGGTAAACATCCGCAACCTGCCGAATGCGCGCGTCGCCAATACCGTCTTCCTTTAGATCAACGCGCGCCTTGTTGCGGCGGCGTTTGATAAACACCTCATCTTCGTGATGCAGGTCAATAAAATCTCGGATCCAGGCGACCAGCCCCTCGGGCATCGGCACTTTTTCGACCAGCTCTTCGCCCGTATCGGCGTAATCCTGCGCCTCATAGGGAGAGGCCGTGGCCAGAACAATCTGCAACGGGTCGCCCCCATCGCTGTCGCGCATCACCACGTAAATCGAGGGGGTCTTGGCCGACAGCCCATGCAGATAGGCTTCTGTATCGGTGCGAAACAGCTCCAGCGGGACCGTGGCTGCGTGAAACTCCAGCGCGTCTCCATCGCGGCGCAGTTCTTTCCAGCGGGCCTCTGAGGCGCCCGGCAAGACCGCAACCGCTTTCCAGACATGGCTGACCCAGCGCGTGACGCCGGGCATTCTGCGGATAACGATCCCCAGAGGCATGGATATGGATTTGGTGACGATTTCTGGCATTCTTCCCTGACGTGCACTCGACTGCATACACTCATGCTGCATGACTTAAGGGCAATCGCAAAGGAATTTTTTGGCGGACCGTGCTCACGTTTTTGAGCTCTGCGCCGCAGCATATCGAGACCGCAAGCGGGGCTGCCTCCAAGTCTTTGGAATATCGACACACCCGCGCAGATCCCCTGATTTCAGAGTGTTTTTATCATGAAATAATCTCGCAAACGCAGCATGATGACAAATCCAGCATTTGGCATGATTTCGGTTTACGACGCCCCGGAATCGCGACTAGCGTGAACTCCGGCGCAGGGTAGAAGCCGTCTTTTCGCGGGAGGCGTAATGACACAAAAACTGGTTCTATGTGATTGTCTGGCCAGCCAATCGGTGGATGCAGACGCCCTTGAAAAGGCCTGCGGGCTGTCTTGCACGATGCCCTATACCAGCCTGTGTCTCGACCAGCTCGACGCCGCCGCCAAGGAGCTGGCCGAAGGCGATGTCATCATCGCATGCCAACAGGAGCGACAGGTTTTTGAAGAGCTTGCGCAAGAGCTTGAGGTCCCCGCCCCCGGCTTTGTCGATCTGCGCGACCGTGCGGGCTGGGGAGAAGGCGACGCGACGCCCAAGATGGCGGCGCTTGCCGCAGAGGCCGCTTTACAGGCGCCGATTGGCAAGTCTGTTGACGTGATCTCCGAAGGCACCTGCCTGATCCTTGCAGACGCGGCCAAACCCGACACCGCCCTGCAAGCCGCTGCTGATTTATGCGACACGCTGGCCGTCACGGTCTTGCTGAGCGACCCGAGCGACATTCCCACCGACCGCCGCTTTGACTGCGTCACCGGAGCCGTGAAAACCGCGTCCGGCGCGCTGGGCGGCTTCACCGTAAAATTTGATGAATTACAGCAAGTTATCCCCGGCGGCCGCGGCGCATTCACGCTCACCAAGCCGCAAGACGGCGTGGCGTCGGACTGCGACATCATCCTTGACCTCAGCGGCAGCTCCGCCCTGTTCCCTGCCCCCGAAAAACGCGAAGGCTACTTGCGCGCCGACCCGGCCCATGCGCCCTCCGTGGCGAAGGCGGTGCTCGAGGCCGCGCAGCTGATCGGGACCTTTGAAAAGCCGCTTTACGTCCGGATGGAACCCAGCCTCTGCGCCCATAGCCGCGCCGAGCAGCCGGCCTGCTCGAATTGTCTGAACGTCTGCCCCACCGGAGCGATCCTCTCTGTAGGCGAACATGTGGAGATCGACCCTATGGTCTGCGCAGGCTGCGGCTCTTGCGCGGCCGTCTGCCCCTCCGGCGCGATCACCTACGACGCGCCGCCGGTGGACACACTGTTCCGCAGGCTCTCCACGCTGGCCTCCACCTACCGCGAGGCGGGCGGCACGCAAGCGCAGCTACTGGTCCATGACGCGACATTCGGGGCGGAGATGATCTCCCTCGGGGCGCGGTTCGGGCGTGGCTTGCCCGCCCATGTGATCCCGCTTGAAGTCGACGCGCTGTCGGGCTTCGGCCATGCGGAGATGATGGCGGCCCTCTCCTGCGGGTTTGGGCATGTCGATATACTCATCTCCCCAAAGACCGAGCGGGAGGTGATCGAGGCGGAGGCAGAACTGGCCATGGCCTTGGCTAGTGCGAAAGCGATCCGGCTGCTCGACCCGGCGGATCCCGACGCGCTTTTGGAAACCTTATATGCAGAGGCACCCGCGCGCGTGACCTGCAACCCGGTTCTGCCCATGGGCAGCCGCAGACAGGTGGCCCGGCTGGCCACCAAAGCCTTGCAACCCGACACCGAGATCGTGGCCCTGCCCAATGGCGCACCTTACGGCGCAGTGGTCGTGGACACAGATGCCTGCACCCTGTGCCTGTCTTGCGTGTCGCTCTGCCCGTCAGGTGCTTTGGGCGACAACCCTGATATGCCGCAGCTGAGGTTTCAGGAAGATGCCTGCCTGCAATGTGGTCTGTGCAGCAATATCTGCCCGGAAAACGCGATCACGCTGGCCCCGCAAATGGACCTGACCGACGCCGCCTTCACGCAAAAGGTGCTGCATGAAGAAGAGCCCTTTGCATGCATCGAATGCGGCACGCTGTTTGGGGTGAAATCCACCGTCGAAAAGATCACCGAAAAGCTGGCCGGGTCGCACTCCATGTTTGCCACGTCGGACGCTGCCAAGATGATCCAGATGTGCGAAAATTGCCGCGTTCAGGCGCAGTTCCATTCTGAAGACAACCCGTTTCAGGGCGGGGAACGCCCACGGGTCCGCACCTCGGAGGACTATTTTTCAAAGCGTCGGGATCACTGAGTTTGGATCGGCGCACCAAGATCGGCAGGCGTAATCGACCCGACATAAGCGGTGATCGCCTCGATCTGCTCGAGCGTGAGCTCAATCGGGACGATGGGCGACGGCAGATGCTCTGGGAAGGGCTCGGTGACATCCGTGACCTGCGTGAAGGCCGGGTGCGGCTTGAGCAGGAAAAACGTCTCGAACCGTTCCTGCCAATCGGGGAAAGTCCGCATCAACCGAAACGAGGGCGAGGAGCCGATGGCGTTCATCCGGTTGCTCTCATTGATCACATGGCAGCGCCCGCATTGGCTCAGGCTGAGCGTCTCGCCAAGCGCCGCATCGCCCGTCAGAGCGACGGCCACCTGCTCGGCCTTCACGGCCACATCCGCACTGAAGATGGGGTCGCCATGCAGCGTAAACGCTTCAATCGTGCGCTTGCCAACATCAGACACAAGCCAGTCCTCAAAAGCATCTATCTCCGGGTCGCCTTCCGGTTTGGAGAGGTGCCAGATGGTCTTCCCCTGACGAAACACCGGGCGGCCTTCGGTCCCAAAGGCGGCCTCGCCCGCCTCTGGGCTGACAGTTATTCGGATACCCGTTTTCAGCGAAAACCGCGGCAACAGATGTTTGGTAAAACCGCGCTCGGTCAGCGCATCGGGGACCTGCAAAGTAAAGGCCTTGTCTTGCGCCAGCACCGGAGACGCGACCAAGGCGGCGGCGAAAATCAGTGGTTTCAACATACCTTCGACCCCATTCGACTGCGTCAGGTTGCATGTCAGCCTAGGGGCGCTAGGGTCGCAGGGTCAACAATTTCGACAAATCAGAGGGCAAAGTGATGAGCGAAGATTTCAACATGTCGATGCGCAAGTTTCTCAAGCAGGTCGGGGTCACGTCCCAGCAAGCCATCGAGGAAGCCATGCGCAACGCGCCCGACACATCGGGCAAAAGCTTCGAGGCCAAGATGGTGCTGACCCTCGACGGGGTGGACCTTGAGCATGTGGTGACCGGCAAGATTGAAGGCCCGTAAATGGCGCTCTCCCGTGAAGAGGTTCTGGCCTGCCTGAAAACCGTCAAAGCGCCCTCCGGCGTTGATCTGGTGGAGGCCGGGCTGGTGCGCGCGTTGAATGTCGACGGCGACGCCGTGCGCTTCGTGATGGAGGTCGCAGCACCCGAGCCCTACCTGCCCGTCAAGGCCGAGGCCGAGGAAAAACTGAAAGCCCTTGGCGCGAGCGCCGTCTCCGTGGTGATGACCGCGCATAGCAAACCGACCCCGCCGCCGGACCTCAAACCCAGCAGACAGGCGGAACCTGCGGGCCCGCAGAAAATCCCAGGCGTAGACCGCATCATCGCCGTGGCCTCCGGCAAAGGCGGCGTCGGCAAATCCACGGTCGCGTCGAACCTTGCCTGCGCGCTTGCCGCCGAGGGTCGCCGCGTCGGCATGCTGGACGCTGATGTCTACGGCCCCTCACAGCCGCGCATGCTCGGCGTCTCCGGCAGGCCCCAAAGCCCCGACGGAAAGCTGATCCTGCCTCTACGCAATTTCGGCGTGACCATGATGTCCATCGGGTTGATGACAAATGAGGATCAGGCCGTGGTCTGGCGCGGTCCGATGCTGATGGGCGCGTTGCAACAGATGCTCAATCAGGTGCAATGGGGCGCGCTGGACGTACTGATCGTCGATCTGCCACCCGGCACCGGGGACGTGCAGATGACGCTGGCCCAAAAGGCGCATCTGGACGGGGCGCTGATCGTCTCCACCCCGCAGGACGTGGCCTTGCTGGACGCCCGCAAAGGCATCGACATGTTCAACCAGATGGGCACGCCAATCATTGGCATGATCGAGAATATGAGCACGCATATCTGCTCCCAATGCGGCCATGAGGAGCATGTCTTTGGCCATGGCGGCGTCACCTCGGAGGCCGAGAAACTGGGCGTGCCGCTCTTGACCGAAATTCCGCTGCATCTGGATATCCGTCTGGCCGCCGATGGCGGGGCGCCGATTGTGGTCTCCAAACCAGACAGCGCGCAGGCGCAGGGGTTTCGCAGCGTCGCCAAAGCGCTGATCAAATCGGGCCACGCATGAGCGCGCCAAGCTTCCCACCGCTCTTCAGCGGCTTGCCCGTCGAGGGGCAGATCGACCCGTTCGACAAAGCCTGCGCGGAGGCCACGCGCGGCTGCGACGCGGGGCTGGTGGTGCACAATCTCGGAGCTAACAGCCTGCGCGCGGCAATCGTCTTTGCCCCTGATGTCCCCCTCGCCGACGCCACGGCCATGCTGCCGCTCTGCGGCGTCGGTTTTCAGAACGCACTGGGCGCCCTCGCCCCGCCAGAGGTCGCTGTGCATCTTGATTGGGATGGCGGCATCCGCATCAATGGTGCCTCCTGTGGCCGCCTGCGCGCGGCCGCGTCGGACAGCGACCCGGAGGCAGAGCCAGACTGGCTGGTCATCGGGCTGGAACTGCCGCTTTGGCCCGAAAGCGACGACCCCGGCACCACGCCGGACCAGACAGCACTTTATGCCGAAGGCTGCGCCGATGTGAACGCGCCAGAGTTGCTGGAGGCTTGGGTCAAACACAGCCTGGTCGGCCTCAACACATGGCTCGAGGCCGGCGTCGCCCCTTTGCACAAGGACTGGCGCGGGCTGGCGCATGGTATGGGCGAGGACATCACAATGGGCGAAACCTCTGGCACCTATCTGGGCGTGGATGAACGCTTTGGCCTGCTGCTGCGCGACGCCGAGACCACCCACCTGTTTCCCTTAACCAAAGTGCTGGAGGACCGCTGACATGATGCTGGCCCGCGCGATCCATTTTGACGAAAGCGACATGAACATCTTCCACTCCCCCGCCCGCACCGGGGAATGGTGCATCTCGGGCGGGTTCGAATTCTCCAACTGGACGGAGGCCGACCTGACCGGCAAGGCGCGGCAGGCCTTTGCAAATGGCTGGCTCGGGGTTGAAACTTTTGGCCGTGTCAGCGTCGTGGCCGTCACGCAAGTGGAACCCGCCGAGTTTGACGCCCTCAAGACCGCACTGGCCCAGCATTTCGTGGGCATTTACGGCGCGCCATCGCTTGAGGCCGCGTCAGGCGTCGCCGAAGAAGAGCTGCGCCACATGGCAGAGCTGTGCGAAGACCAGGCCCCCAACACGCTGCTCACCGTTTCACGCGAGTTGACCGACGCAGGCGTCAAAGAAAGCTTCCGCATGATCGAGCCGCAGGATGCAGGGCTGGACCAATTCGCCATCCACGGCTCGCTTGACGACGACGCATAGACCGGGATGCCTGCTTGAGCGAATGGTCTGCCTAGCTTGATGAAAAAATGGTGCCCAGGGGCGGATTTGAACCACCGACACGAGGATTTTCAATCCACTGCTCTACCCCTGAGCTACCCGGGCACCGGGCGTTCGCATAGGGTTGTTGCCTGCGAACGTCCCGCTATTTAGGCCAGCCTCCGCAGGCTGTCTAGGGGGCATGTCGGAAAATCTTGCATGCAGTCTTGCCCCCGCCGCTCAGTGCAGTTTTGGGCCGTCTGTGTCAGCCTCTCCAAGGGCGGCTTTTTCAAGCTCCGAGAACAGCTCTTCGGCGTCATCTTCATCTTGGCTGGGCACCGCATAGGCCCCGGTCATCCACTTGCCCAGATCAATATCCGCGCAGCGTTTGGAGCAAAACGGGCGGTATTTCTTCTCTTGGTCCTTGCTGCAAATCGGGCAGGCCATCAGGTCAGTCCTTTCGGCAATGGCAATCTTTCGCGCTTGCGCTGCAATTCAAAATGCCCAAGCGGCGTCCATCCGACAAGGGCTGTTTCCACCGCATCCGCCTTGAAGGCCGCACGCAGGGTCTGCTCGAACTGGCGACGGTCTTTTTTGGCCATCGGAGCAAGGTCCAGCGTGATTTGCCCGCCCAACCCGCGCAGCCTCAATTGGCGCGGCAGCGCCCGCGCGCAGGCCAGATTGGCCTTCAGCCCCGAAGCCGGTGAAAAATCGCCGCCGGTGTTCACATCGACGGCCACCAAAGCGCGTGTGGGCTCAATGAACAACGTCGTGCCGCCAAGTCTGACCTCGGGCGTCTCCAACAGCGCCAGCGCGTCCAGCACGCCGTAAGCCTCGAACCCGTCAACGGTCTGGGCCTCTGGCCAATCCCGCGCGGCCAGATCCTGCGCGTCGCCACCATCCACCAGCAGTTCCGGCTGGGTGTCCTCATCCGACAGCACCGCCTGCGCCAGCCCCAGAAAATGCTCCGCCTCCGAGGCAATCGCCGCTTCCGAGGCACCCTCAGCGCTGGAGCGCACGATCAGGCCGACACCCTCCGGCATCTCGAAGCTGTGCAGGATATCGAGCAGGCGCACCTTCTCTTCTTCGTCGCGGATCTGGCGCGAGACGTTGATCCCCGCCGCCCCCGGCGTGACAATAACGTAGCGGCCTTTGAAAATGATCTTATCCGTGACGGGCACGGCCTTGCCGGCCTCCGCATAAGAGGTCACCTGCACCAGCAGCGGCTGGCCGGGGCGCCGACCTTTTGCGCCACGAAACAGCGCCATGCCGCCCTCGGGCAGCTTCATCATCATCCCGCCCTGCCCCTTCAATGGCCGATCTGTGATGGCCCGAAAAATCGAGCCCGGAACGGGCGGCGCATCATCGGGCGCGCTGAGCAGGAAATCGTCCAGAACCCCGTCGCGCATCAGAGCCGCCGCAGGGCGGCCACCCAATGTACCATGGACGATTTGCAGACCCTTCACAGCACATACCCCGCTGTGCGCAAAAGGCTCGCGGCCTCGGCCACGGGCAGGCCGACGACGCCGGTATAGCTGCCTTGGATCCATGGAATAAACGCGCCTGCCGGGCCTTGGATGGCGTAGCCTCCCGCCTTGCCGCGCCAATCTTCAGAGGCGAGGTAGCCGTTCAATTCCGCGTCCGACAGCATCTTCATCTTCACAGCGGTCACCACGTCCCGCGCCCAGAACGCGTCGCCGCGCCGCACCACCACGCAAGTGATCACCCGGTGCCTGCGTCCCGACAAGGCAAGCAGAAACTGCGCCGCCTCTTTCTCATCTTCGGGTTTGCCCATGATCCGCCGGCCCAGGGCCACGGTGGTATCCGCGCAGAGCGCAACCTCGTCGCCCGCCAACACCATCGCATCCGCCTTTCCCCGCGCAATACGGGCGCAATAAGCGCGCGGAAGCTCGGCCATCAAAGGCGTTTCATCAATGTCGGGGGGGCGGATATCTGACGGCGCAACCCCAAGCTGTGCCAGCAGTTCCAATCGACGCGGAGACCCCGACCCCAAGACCAGCTTGAGGTTCGGGTCAGCTTTGCATGCGGTCATTTAAACCGGTAATTGATCCGACCCTTGGTCAGATCATAGGGGGTCATTTCGACCTGCACCTTGTCGCCTGCCAGAACGCGAATGCGGTTCTTGCGCATCTTGCCTGCCGTATGTGCGATGATCTCATGGCCGTTTT